>QWOS01000019.1 GCA_003669555.1 Planctomycetota bacterium | reverse complement strand
GGCGGTGGTTACACAATGCCTCCGGGTTCCCCTAAGCCTCCCGGCGGCGGTTACACAATGCCTCCGGGTGGCATGAACCCAGGCGGTGGTTACACAATGCCTCCGGGTTCCCCTAAGCCTCCAGCCGGTGCGAACCCAGGCGGTGGTTACACGATGCCTCCGGGTGGCAACTACCCTGCGCCTCCGGGTACTCCGATCGGTGGTACAAGGTCTCCGGGCGGAGGTTACCCGGTGCCTCCTGGTAGCAACTACCCCACGCCTCCGGGTTCTCCGATTGGTGGTACAAGGTCTCCGGGCGGAGGTTACCCGGTGCCTCCTGGTAACAACTACCCCACGCCTCCGGGAACGCCAGTTCGCCCACCGGGTTTTGGGGGCCAACCAGGTGGAGGATACCCGCCTCCTCCCGGCTCGCCCATTCGTCCCTAGAAGCCATGATGTCCGAAGCGGTGGCAGCTTTGGCAGGAAGTGAGTCAGAAACAGCCCCGGCACCCTTTAAAGGTTTGCCGGGGTTTTTATTTACCGGGTGCAAAGACGCTTGAGGGATTCCGTGTGCTTCACCGCAGCCCGGGAAAGTGTGGGGTTGTGATGATCCGGTTGCCCGCTTCGGCTAGTCGCACCAACCGGGCCTGAGCAGTATAGGTGGCGACCACCGCCAAAGCCTGCACCTCGGGCAACAGGCAGCAGGCTTTAGTCAAACTATCCGCATCTATGCCCTTCGAGGCGATAACTGTTGCGGCGGCCCGGTCGGTGGTACCCATGCCGGTCCGCGGGTCAACCAGGTGGCTGTAGCGCTTGCCTTCCACTTCCAGGAACTGCTCCAGATCGCCCGAAGTGGATACCGCCTGGTTATGCAGGGTGAGGGTACGCTTGCCCCCTTTGTCGCCAGGCAGGTCGATCAGTTCCACTGTCCAGCCTGCCTGTCCGGGGGGAGCATCTCCCGCCACCACATCGCCCCCCAATGCGACCAGGGCGCGCGGGAATCCAGCCTGACGCAGAAGAAGCAGCAACTGGTCGCCCGTGTATCCTTTGGCAATACCTCCCAGATCAAGCCGCATGCCAGCCTTGCGTAGCAGTACCTTTTGGCCCGGAAGCAGTTCCATTTTGTGGTAGCCCACCACCTGGCGGGCCTGGTCCAGCACTTCCGGATCGGGCAAACGGAATCCTTTCCGTGCCAGGCGCCACTCCCGGGTGTAGGGGCCCACGGTCACATCGAAGGCCCCGCCAGTGCGCTGGGCCATTACCTGCGCCGCGCCCAGCACTTCCCACAGCTCGGGCCCAACAGCAATGGCCTCACTCTTCCCGGCGCGGGCGACCAGGCGCATCAACTCGCTGTCAGCCTGGTAATCGCTGAGTATTCCGTTCAGGGCCTCGGCACGGGCAAAAGCCCGGTCCAGGGCCACCAGGACCGATGGTTCGTCGGGGCCATAGGCCACCAGGCGCAGGGTGGTGCCCATGCAGGGTTTTTTGCGCTCCACGCGGACCAGGGAGGGGCGGTCAGCAACCGTGGGTGCCGCTCCCAACGCCAATTCCCGCCAAATGGCAACCACCAATATGAAGGCCAGCATGGCATGTGCATTCCTGATTTTCTTCGTTGTCCCCAGACCATCGTATCGGGGAAGGAATCAGCAGCTGGCCTGGTTTTTCTGGAAACAATTCTTTGGGCCTTGCCGAACCCCGATATCCGCCATGAACCTGCCCGAAAGGAGAGCATGTCAGAGCCCTCTGGGTTGTGTGCGAATGGGGTGTCTGGGTGAGATGGTGGCTAGAAATGGCCAATAACAGCAGGGACACCCATGGGGCCAGGGAACGGTGGTGCCGTTTCACCCATGGCCTGCTACAATTTGACATTCAGAAGGCCGGCACCTGCTGGCAAAAATGGGCTCCGGTGAACTCCCCGGGCGCAAGGGTGCCAAATGAAAATACGCTTCAGCTCGATAACCGTGGGTTGGATGACAGGCTGCCTGGGCATAGCCATGCTGGGCGCGCTAGGAGCCGTTTTGGCACCCAGCCGGGCCGATGACGCCCCCAAAACCATAAAAATTGAGAATTTCAAGCAGAAAATTGACGGGAGCGAGGTGGCCTTCGATATGGTCGCCATTCCTGGTGGCAAGTTCCTGATGGGGACACCCGCCAGCGAACCTGGCCGCAAGGACGATGAAGGTCCGCAACACGAGGTGGAGCTGGCCCCTTATCACATCGGCAAAAACGAGGTGACCTGGGACGAGTTTGATCAATACTGGAAAGTGGAGGGCCAACCTGCGCCGCGCCCCGACGAACCCGCCGCGCGCAAGGCCGATGCCATTACCCGCCCCACACCGCCCTATGCGGATGAGACCTTTGGGCATGGCCGGGATGGAAACCCGGTGATCTGTATCACCCACCACACCGCCATGGAGTATTGCCGCTGGCTCAGCCGCAAAACGGGCAAACCATACCGCCTGCCCACTGAAGCCGAATGGGAATTCGCCTGCCGCGCCGGCACGACCACGCCCTATAGCTACGGTGCTGATGCCGGGCAGATCGGCGACTATGCCTGGTTTGTTACCAATGGCGAGGAGGTGGCGCATCCGGTGGGCAAGAAAAAGCCCAATCCCTGGGGTTTGCATGACATGCATGGCAATGTAGCCGAGTGGTGTGTCGATCATTACGAAAAAGATACTTACACCAGACTGGCTGTCCAAAAGCTGAGTGTGCGTCCCGTGGTGCTGCCCAGCGAGAAACGGTTCAGCCATGTGGCGCGGGGCGGTTCATGGGCCGATCAGCCCGCCCTCCTGCGGAGTGGTGCCCGGCGTGGCAGTGACAAAACCTGGATTCGGCTCGACCCGCAGCGCCCTCAGAGCATCTGGTGGCTGACCAGCGCCGAATTTGTGGGTTTCCGGGTGGTCAGTCCTGTGCAGAATCAGCCCGAATTGACCGATCTGCGCAGCAAAGTCACCCGGCAGAGCCAATGATTCTTGCGGAATCTGTTGCGGGGGCTTGAATCCCCTGAGGATTTGCGTTCGACTGTATGTTTCCTCTTCCCTCCCTTCCTTGACGACTCTGGAGAATCAGGCGATGAGCAAGTTGAACAGGCGACAGGCCATTGGTACAGGCATCACAACAGCGGCGGCCCTCTCCGCCTTGTCCACCGGCGCCTACGCCGCAGGCGATGAAGTGATCAAGGTGGGCCTGGTGGGTTGCGGTGGCCGCGGCACCGGGGCTGCTGACAATGTGCTGCATTCGGCTCCAAATGTGGTCATCCATGCCGTGGGTGACATGTTCGAGGCCCAGGCCAAGTCGTGCCAGAACCGGCTGCAGGCGATTGGCAAAGACGATCCCAAGGTCCGCGAGCTGGGCAATAAGGTGGACCTGCCCGACGAGCGCGTCTTTTCCGGACTCGATGCTTACCAGAAAGTCATCGACAGCGGCGTGAACTATGTGATTCTTGCCACTCCCCCGGGTTTCCGTCCCCTGCATATCGAAGCGGCCATCAAGGCTGGCAAGAACCTGTTCACCGAAAAACCAGTCGCTGTGGATGGCGCTGGCATTCGCCTGTGCATGAAGGCTTACGAGTCGGCCAACCAGAAGAAACTCGGCGTCGCCGCCGGTACCCAGCGTCGCCACCAGGCCAGCTACATCGAGACGATCAAGCAAATCCAGGATGGTGCCATTGGTGATCTGATCACCGGCCGCGCCTACTGGAACCAGGGTATCCTCTGGAGCCGCCCCCGTCGCGAGAACAGCTCCGATCTCGAGTACCAGTGCTGGAACTGGTACAACTTCACCTGGATTTGCGGCGACCATGTGGTTGAGCAGCATGTGCACAATCTGGATGTGCTCAACTGGTGCTTTGGCGAGCACCCCAAGGCTGTGACAGCCATGGGTGGCCGCAGCCGCAACAGGCCCGAGTTTGGCCACATTTTTGATTTCTTCTCGGCCGAACTCGAATACCCCGGCGACCGTTTTTGCATCAGCCAGGCCAGGCAGATCAGCAACTGCCATAACGCGGTCACCGAGTTTGTCACCGGCACCAAGGGCACTTCCCATGTGGGTTCGTCCATGATCAATGGCAAGTCGGTGCTTTCGGCGGGTGCCCGCCGCAACGCGGTCGACCCCTATGTGCAAGAGCACACCGACCTGATCACTTCAATCCGCGCCAGCAACCCCATCAACGAGCTGAAGAATGTGGCGGAGAGCACCCTCACCGCCATCATGGTGCGGGAGGCGGCCTATTCTGGCCAGCGCATCACCTGGGAGCAGGCCCTCAACAGCCAGAAGACCTACCTCGATGTCAGCAAGCTCACCCTCGACATGAAAATGCCCGAGTGGCAGGTGGCCGTCCCGGGCACCACCCGTTTCGCCTGATCAGCCAGCCGGCAGGAAAAACACCAGAGCCGCGGCATGTTTGCCGCGGCTCTGGTTCATTCTGATCTGGCCCAGGTAATCCCCAGCGGGGAATGGGCCTTTTTTGCTTATCGGTAGTTTAGGAATCAGCGCCAGCGCTGACGGTGTGCCAACGGTCCCGGAAAAGCAGCTTCGGGTTCGTGTCTATCCGGTTACCAGGGCTGGTCTGCGGGTATGCCAGTCGGTGGCTTTTTCGTGCATGCGGGCGGCGCGCAGCAGGGTGCTTTCAGCAAACTGCGGGCCTTGCAACTGCAAGCCGATAGGCAAACCCCCGGTGGTGAAACCGCAAGGGATACTGATACCGCTGATGCCCGCCAGATTGCAGCTGATGGTATAAATGTCGCTGAGATACATGGACAGAGGGTCAGCCGATTTCTCGCCCACCTTGAAGGCGGCGGTGGGTGCGGTAGGCCCGGCCAGCACATCGCATTGGCGGAAGACTTGCTGGAAATCTTCAAGAATGAGCCGACGCACCCGCAATGACTGTAGGTAGTAGGCATCGATGTAGCCGCTGGAGAGGGCGTAAGTACCCAGCATGATGCGGCGCTTCACTTCGGCGCCAAATCCCTCGCCCCGACTGCGGCTGTAAAGCTCGATCAGGTTGCTTTTGCGTTCAGTACGGTGACCGAAATGAACACCATCGTAGCGGGCCAGATTGCTAGAGGCTTCCGCCGTGGCCACCAGATAGTAGGTGGCCACCGCATGGGGACTGGTGGGCAGGGAAACATCCACCAGCGTGGCACCCTGGCTTTTGTAAACATCCAGCGCGGTGCGCACCGCCTGCTCCACCTGCGGATCAAGGCCTTCGCCAAAGAACTCGCGGGCCACACCTACCCGCAACCCGGCCAAAGGCTGGTCGAGATCGGCCAGGTAATCGGGTACAGGCTGATTGAGGGAAGTGGTGTCACGCGGGTCATGCCCGGCGATGGCCTGCAACAGCAGGGCGGCCCCCGTCGCATCGTGGGCGAAAGGGCCTATTTGATCGAGAGAGCTAGCGAAAGCCACCAGGCCATAGCGACTGACCAGGCCATAAGTGGGCTTGAGCCCGACAATGCCACACAAGCTGGCCGGTTGACGGATGGAGCCCCCGGTATCGGAACCCAGTGACAAAGGCGCCAGGCAACCTGCCACAGCCGCAGCCGAACCACCGGAACTACCGCCAGGAATGCGCTCGGGATCCCACGGATTGCGGGTTGTCTGGAAAGCGCTGTTCTCGGTCGATGAGCCCATGGCAAACTCATCGAGGTTGGTCTTGCCGAAGCAGACAGCGCCAGCAGCCTCAAGGCGCTCAATCACGGTGGCGTTGTAGGGGGGCCTGAAGTTTTGCAGCATCTTGCTGGCACAGGTGGTGAGAACACCCTTCTGGCAGAGATTGTCTTTGAGGGCAACGGGCAAACCGGCAAGGGCACCCACTGATTCACCAGCCTGGCGGCGGGCATCGATGGCGGTGGCGCGGTCGAGGACCAGCTGCTTGTCAAGATGCAGGAAAGCCCGCAGGGTGGGCTCATGCCTGTCACATGCTGCAAGGTATGCCTGGGCTAATTGAACAGCAGAGAGATCACCCTGGCGTAGCCTGAGAACCAGTTCGCTAGCGGGTAACCGGGTCAGGGAGCTGGCATCGTCAGGAGCGGGCATGGGGCATCATTCCAGCACGGCGGGCACAGTGAAATAATCGCCCTGACGGGCCGGTGCATTGGCCAGGGCTTCCGCGGCGGACAGACTGGGAGCCACAATGTCATCACGCAGCACATTCACTAAGGGAAGTGCGTGAGTGAATGGCTCGACACCCTCGGTGGGCACCGCACGCAACTGATCGACATAGTTCATTATGGAGGACAGCTGGCCGCCAAAAGCGGTCAGCTCCACTTCGGTCAACTCCAGGCGGGCCAAATGAGCCACCCAGCGCACCTGCTCGTCAGAAAGAATCATGCTGATAAGGAGAGTGCGGGCTGGAAGGGCTTACGCTTGATGGGGCGCGGAGCCAGGCCGGAGCGGATGCACTGGGTGCAAACCCGCAGCGTCTGCACCGAACCACCCACCTGAACCTGCATGCGCTGCAAATTCGGGAGGAAACGGCGCAGATTTTTGCCGGTGACCTTCACGCCGTTACCACCCAGGTATTTGGGCTTGCCGCGCTTGGTGTAGCTATTGCCAACAGCCGGGCCTTTGGCGCAGACATCGCACTTCTTCGACATGAGATCATCCTCGTTCGCAATCGAAACCCTACCATACCAAAAACAACCCGGGGAACAAGACGGATCAATCTGTCGCGGGCCTGTCGGGCCAGACTGCCAGCCGGTTTTTTGCAATCCAACCGAAACTCATTCCCGGGTTTTTACTTCGCATTTTGACATCGGCCAAAAACGGGTGATAGCTGTTGGATTCGCAGGCGTTACCGAAAAATGGAGGGATGGAGGATGGATATTTTGATATCTGTTGGTTTTTATGGCTGAAAAGAACAAGGCACGGCGGCCATTGCTAGCTGTCATGCCTTGTGGTGGTGATTAATCTAGCTAAAGAATCATCCCTTCAGCATATCATCATGGCGCATGCCCGAAGGGGGCAGGTCGGCCTTGCGCGCATTGGCCAGGCTGGCTGCGGCGCCAGCATGCTGCTCGGCATCGTTGTCTTCCCATTCGATACTCACCGCGCCGTCGAAGCCCACGCGGTTCAGTTCGATGAAAATCTCTTCCAGGCTGTTGGCATCGCGCTGGGTACCAGCGGTGACAAAGTTCCACCCGTTGGACGGGTGCCCCATGGGCCGGTGGCCACCCAGGCGACCAGCCCGGCAATGCTCCCGGTCCACCCAGACGCCCTTGATGTGGGCACAGTGGATATATTGGCCGAATTCACGGATGAACTGCACGACGGAGACATTTTGCCACTCCATGTGCGAACCATCGAGGTTGAAGCCGACTACACCCTCGTAGCCTGCCTTGTTCATGTAGTTGATGTAATCGGAGGCACTCTCCAGATCACCCATGGCACGCTCGCCGGGGTGGCACTCGAGATCGAAAGTGATGCCGTGCTGGCGGCACAGATCCCACACCGGGCCAAAGCGCTCGACGAGCAGTTCCAGGCTCACCTGACGGGGATCGGCAATAGCGTGGCCATCGAGTCCGGCCGGAATTGGCGGAAAGAGGAACCAGCTGCTCCAGCAGTGGGCGGGCGAACCCACGAAACCGGAGACAGCCACCTTGCGATCCTGCAACTGGCCGAGATGGCCGGCAAGGCGAATCGTGGCCAGCAGATCGGCCAGGGCTTCCTGGTGCATCAGTTGGCCGACATGGTCGGGCACAAAGAAGGGATTGACGCGGGGCGGCTTGTTGCCCTGGTCACGCCAGGCCTTGTAGGCCTGGCGGGCTTGCGAGTGCGGCGCCATGAAGTTGAGTGTTTTGGCGGAGGGCTCATCACCCAGGATCTGCCCCTGCAGATGGGCGGCGATGGTGAAAATCTCCAGGCTGTGCTTTTTTGCCAGGGCCACGCGCTCGGCGGCATACCTGGCAGCGCCAGCCTCGGTGTCGCACTGGCGCAGGTCCAGCTCCCACGAGGCTTCCTCCCAGCCATCGAAACCGGTCTTTTCCAGGTAGGAAACCCACTGGCTGAAATCGACATTGCCGAACTGCCCGCGGACGAGGCCGATCTGATGGTAGGAACCCTTGCCCATCCGGTGCTTGCTGGTCTGGTGGTGGCCCACGCGTATTTCCCCTTCAAAAAGTGTGTCAGTCTGGCGGATTGGCCCGCAGGGGGAGATTTTACTCCAGCGGGCAACAGAAGGCGAGTCTTAGCGCGATCCAAAGTAAAAAAGCACCAGCCAGATGGTGATGGAGGAGACCCAGACAGGCATGTGATCCAGCCCCAAAGCCAGGTTGACGACCATGCAGGCAGCCACAATTCCCAGTACCGTGGCCGCCTTGAGGTTTTCCCACCATTGAAAGCCCGAGCCTGTTTTTCCCCGGGTAAAAAATCCGATAATGGGGGCCGTGATTGCGCCTACCAGGAATGCCAACGCCAGCCCCAATATCTGCGCTGATTTGGTGTCAAGCAGGCGGTCCTGGCGATAAAGTTGCACTGCCAAAGCGCCAAAGGTAAGCATCAGGAGCACCCGCATCGTGAAACGCGGCAGCCCCAGTGGCTTATCCACCGGGAGCACGCCCTCTTCTTCCAGGCGCCGGGCCACATCCTTGGGCAACTGGACAAATCGCCGCGAAGTGAAATAGCCCGCCAGCACGATCACCAGGCACTCGCTCCAGAGGATCTGCACCGATTCCCTGGCCGGAGTGCCTTCCTCGGGGTCTACACGCAGCACATCCAGAACCACCATGCCCAGCACCATCAGGCTCAGCAAGGCGCGCACCGACCCTCTGGGCAAGCCAAGGGGGTGGAACCCGGCGGCTGGAAGCCCGGGAGAACCGGCTGGTTGGGGATTTTTCGAATGTGTCAGGACGGGTTCTGTCATGTTTTTTCCGCTGGTCCGAAAGGACGCCGATCAGGGTGAACTCATGCCGACAAAACGGCCCCGGTTCTCGCGGGCCAAAGACCAGAGAAAGGCGCCCAGATCGGGGCTTTCATAGAAAAAGCCGATGGTGTGGATTCGTACGGGCCGTTCTCCCCCCGCAACCGGGGCATTCCAGCTTTCGGTGAGTTGCTGTCGCACGCGGCGCCCCAGCAACTCGCCCCGTGGCCCCTCGGTCAGGGTGCGCTCCTGATTGGCGTCGAGCCCGGGGCCCTGGTTGGGCAGACCGTCCGACAGCAGGTACACCGAATCGAGGCCGGCGGAGCGCAGGGTGAAGGTCTGCTCCATGGCGGTATGCAGATTGGTGCCGCCTTTTGGTTGCAAGGTGCTGAGGGCGGTGACCACCTCCGCCGAGCTTTTGCCAGCCTGGAATTTGCGCCAGGTATCCTCACCAAACAGCCAGCGGGCATTTTCGGCGAATACCAGCACCTGATAGCTCTCCAGTTCGGGTAGGCTATCCATCAAACGGCCCAGCACCCGCCCCACCTCGGCCCACTTCCCACCCGCGGGGGTGACGCTGTCGAGCAGCACCATGCTGCCAGACATGTCCACCGCAAAAACCACCCGCTTGCCGGTCAGCTCAATACCTTCAAAACGGGCATCGATGCGGGATTTCAGGCGGCTCAGGTCGATGGTCAGGCGGTTTTTCTCGGCATCGGTTTCGGCCACCTTCCGGCCTATGGCCTGCATCTCGTCCTCGACGGCCCGACGCCGCCGGGTCTCCCGGGTGAGCGCGTCTTCCAGCTCGGCCACCTTCAGTACCTTGTCGTCCAGCGTCTTGCCCGTTTTTTCCCGGGCAATCATGGTGGTGGAGAGGGCTTTTTCGGTGTCGTCCCGGGCCTTTTCGGCCTTGGTTCTGGCGGCTACTGTGGCGGCCAGCAGTTTTTCCAGCTCGGCCATCTTGCTGGCCCCCAGGGTCAGTTGCTGGTCAGCCTTGTCACGGGCAGCCATGATATCAGCCACAACCACCTTGCCACGGTCGGCCTCGGCAGTGGCTTTGGCCACCTGCTCCTCCAGTTTCAGGGCCCGTTCTCCTTGTGTCCGGGCCTGGGCCTCCAGCTCTCCCTTTTTCAGGCGAAGCCCGGCCAGTTCCAGATCGCGGACGGTGAGCAATGCCAGGCGCGTTTGCAGTTCGCGCCGCAGATCTGCCAGCCTGGTGGCGTCGGTTGCCATGGTCCGCACTGACTGGCGGTTTTTTTCCTCCTCAGCGCGCAAGGCGGTCCGGGTGGAGCCCAGATCTTTTTCGGTCATGGCCCGGTTACCCTGTTCCGCACGCAAGCGATCGTTGAGGGCGAAAATGTCCCGCCCCAGCTTTTCCAGATCTTTTTGCCGGTCATCGAGTTCGGCGGTCAGGTTTTGGGCGGCGATCTCCTGTTCTTCCAGCCTGGTTTTGGCGAGGGCCAGTTCGGCGGCGCGGGCGCGTTGCTCCTCGGTGAGCCGGGCCAGTTCAACTCCTCTGGCCTCAAGATCACGATTGAGCAGAGTGCTTTTGTAATCGTTGAACAGCCAGAGCAGAATCACACAGCCCAGCGAGCAGCAGAGCACATCCACCATGTACAGGCCGAAGACATTGGGCAGCTTGTGACGCAGGCGCATGGAGTTATTCCCCCGACCATTCGGTCAGGTTCAGATCGCTCATGTCTTCAAAATAACCCTGTCGGGAAGGCATGTTTTTTGCGGACGCCAGCACAGGTAACGGTGCGGCCATGTTGGCCGTATCGGCCGCGGAATCTTTATCCGCGGGGGCCGGGTTACCGCCCAGTGCGGTTGCTTGCCGCCACAGGCCTGTGGCCATGGTGCCGCGCCGCGCCGCGCCCAGCCAGCCCAGCATGGTGTCGCAGGCGGCATGCTGGGCTGGCTGCGCCAGCGGCACACCCAGCCGGGCGCACCAGTCGCGGGCCCAGGCCTCCACGCCTGGCAAGCGGGCCGAGGGGGGTAACACCACTCCGCCAGGTGCACCCAACTCATCGAGTCGTGGCCGCCACGATTCAGCTTCACGGGCTAGCTGGGCCACAAGAGGCCGGCAGCTAACCGCCAGCTCGTCGGGCGAAAGCTGGACCCGGCAGTTCCAGCCCTCGCCGGTGAGTTCCACGCAAAGCGGGCTACCGTATGGGATTTCCTGATCTGCCATTTCTGCCACACGGGCCGCCAGCAGGCTGGAGCAACCGGGCAGCGCGCGGGGGTCGCGGCGGCAGCGGCGGATCACCCCATCGGCCAGGGCTGCCTGGACCCGGTTGAACCAGGCCCGCCCACCCAAAGAACGGAGCGTACGGCAGAGCGAAACCGCTCCGTGGCTGCCTTCCACCCGTAGGCCTGTCAGGCTGACACCATGGCAATCCGCCTCCACCACCAGCCACCAGCGTCGGCGCATGGTGGCGCCTTGCCCAGGCGAGTCGGCCAGGGACCGGGCAGCGCCCCACCACGCCAAAGCTGTGGGCATGGCCAGTTGCACCCGCCAGCCGGCCTGGTCGGCGGCACGGGCCGCTTCGGTGGCCCCGGTGTCGTCGAGATATGCCGGAAAGCCCAGAGCGGTTTCCGCCCGGGGTGGCTGCCGACGCTTGACGGCCAATAGCACCAGGCGCAGCGCCTCGGCGGCATCCACCGTCAGGCCGCCCGCCTCAAAGCGACGGCTGGTGCCAAGACCGTGAAGGAAATCGCCCACCACACGACCTGGCTCTCCCCGAGCCACGCGGACGGCATCTTCGTCGGTCACCACCGAGCGACCCGCATCCGCCAGAAGCATCGGCCAGCATTCGCGGCCCGATTGGGTCAGCACGGGTAGCAGCACCTGACCGGGCGCTGACCATCTGGCCCGCGCGCGATTGCCGTCAATTTCCAGTGCCGCCTCGTGCATCGCAGCTCCGTTTGTCTGTCTATCCGGACCCACCTAACCCGCATTCCCAGGGAATCGTCAGGATTTGGCAGCGGTTTCCCAGGGTAGCGCGCCGCCGGACCTGTCGCCACTATCGGTTTCGTACAGCCGGGTGACCAGGTACTCGAGGCAGTATTGCTGCGCATCGAGCACCACTTCCTCCTGATCACGCTGCACCGCATGCAGCAAAAACATCAGCACAACGCTCAGGCCGAGGGCAACCAGGGTGCAGTCGAAGGCCACATTCAGGTGCCGGGTTGCCTCGTTGAGGCGGTCGCCGATCTCGGATACATCCTGGCCGGACAGGCCGCCCAGCGAGAGGGCGCTCGCCAGGCCTCGCACCGTGCCCAAAAAGCCAATGGCGGGCAGCGCCCAGGCCAGATAGTGAACCGTGGCCATACCTGAAACATATCGGCCCAGGTCGGTTTCAGCCTGCGAGCGCACCGTTTCGCCCACATCGCGTCCTGATCGGCTGGCGGCGAATTTGGTCAGGGCCAGGCGCAGCATGTTGCCAAGGATACCCGGGCCGTGCCTCGCCATGCGTTGCTCCGTACGACGCAGCAGGTCGTAGGCATCTTCGGGGAGGATACGCACGCCGGGGTCGGTGGGTAACCAGTCAACCTCGAGTGACTGACGCTGGGAACGCGTTTCCATGTACCGTGACAACAGCAGCAATAACGCCCAGACAAAGGCGGCGTAGCAGATGATCTGTTCCGGGCCGAGCAGCAGGCGGAAAATCCGCTCGTTGGTCCACCGCCCACCCTCGGAGAAATCTTCCATGCCGTGCCGGGTGAGCCAAAGTGGCACGCAGACGCTGCCAACCAGCGCAATGGCCAGCAGCAGCAGCGGGCCGTCCCGGGTGCCCGTTCGCGAACCCGTCGCCGCCATGTTCGATCCCCGCACGTTTGAATAATGCTTCACACACGCTGGCGGGATTCACCCGCCAGCGCCTGCTTTCTTGCATTGTCCCGGTTGGACACCGCCATTGTCAACCGGGCCGGGCGTTTTCCAGGCAGATTGGGCAGTTTTTTCAGGGGATTGAGCCGGTCGCGCGGCCAGGAAACAATCGCCAGATGTAATAAACGGGTACACCCAGGGCCACAAGGATCAGCCCCGGCCAAGTGTATTCAGGGCGAACGACCAGCAAAGTGAACATCATGGTCAGGCACAACGAGCCATACAGGATGGGCACATAGGGGTAACCTGGCACCCGGAACGGGCGTGGCAGGTCAGGCCGCCTGGAGCGCAACAGAATCAGGCCGGCGACAGTGAGCGCATAAAACAGCAGGGAGGCGAAAATCACATAGTCGAGCAACTCGCTGTAGGTGCCGCTAAACACCAGGGCGATGGACCAGCACGCCTGCATGATCAGCGAGGCTTGAGGCACGCCGCGTTGGTTCAAAGTGCCAGCCACACGGAAAAACAGGCCATCTTTTGCCATGGCGTAATAGAGTCGGGCGGTCACCAGGATCATGCCGTTGACGCAGCCAAAGGTGCTGATCATGATCCCCAGCGCCATCACCACCCGGCCCCAGCCGGGGGAAGCCACTCCCATGACAGCGGTGCCGACGCGGTCATCCTGGGCCTGACTGATACCCAGTTCACTGGCCTTGCCCTGGTAGATAGCTGAAGTTTGGGCCGGGTTGTCCGCAGCCTGTTTTTTCAAATCAGCCGCCAGCGTGGCATCGCCCTGGACGGGCAGCACCGCCAGGTAGGCCAGATTGCAGAGCATATACAGACCGATCACCATGCAGGTGCCCAATACCAGGCTGCGCGGCATGTTCCGCTCGGGGTTCTTCACCTCGCCGGCCGTCAGCGTGACATTGGCCCAGGCATCAGCCGAGAACAACGAGCCGACCATGGCCCCCCCCGCTACCAGAAAGAATGCCAGTGCCGGGGTCAGGTCAGTCAGCATCACCGTGCGGCGCATGTGCTCTGTATCGAGGGCCTGGTCCCAGGCACCCTGGAGATTTTGCCGCACCACCACCCAGTCCAGCGCCACACCCAGGCCCATGACAATCACCAGGCCCAGCGCGAAAAGCTTGGCCACGGTGAAAATATTTTGCACCAGGGCACCCGAAGCAACCCCCAGGCAGTTGATGAAAGTCAGCAGCATGATCACGCCAGCAGCGATCAGCTGGCCCATCGTGATGGTGAAATATTCGCGCTCAAACAGGGTGACATGTTCCGGCATCCATGGCAGTTGCAGGGGAATATTCACCAGCATTGGCACCTGGACCAGCACCGCCTCGGCACCAGTGCCCAGTGTCGGAAACAGCACCCCCAGAAACTTGGTAAAGGCCACCGCCACGGCGGCGATCGACCCGCACTGGATGACTGTGAAGGCACTCCAGCCGTAGAGGAAGCCCCACAAGGGGCTGAAGGCTTCCTTCAAAAACAGGTACTGGCCGCCGGCATGGGGCAAGGCACCAGCCAGCTCGGCGTAACATAGCCCCCCCAGGACTGTCATCACCCCTGTCAAAAGCCACAGCATCAGCAGCCAGCCAGCGCCCCCCACATCCCGGGCCATGTCGGCGGAGACGATGAAGATGCCGGAGCCGATCATGTTGCCCGCCACCAGCATGGTGGCGGTGAACAGGCCGATGCGCCTTTTGAATCCGGGCGTGGCAGACGGATTGGCGGGGGTGACTGGCTGGTTCATGGGGTATTCCGTGTCCGGAGTTTGCTGTGCCAGACACCGTAGCTGAAGTAGAAGCACAGGCCAACCAGCAGCCAGATGATCAGGCGGGCCCAGTTTTCCCAACTGAGCGAGAACATCAGCAGCAGGCAGAGCAGGATGCCCAGAATGGGAGTGACCATGCCCAGGGGGGCCTTGAAGGCGCGGGGGGCATCGGGTTGGGTAATCCGCAGCACCAGCACCGCCGCGCAAACCACCACGAAGGCGAAGAGCGTGCCAATACTCGTCAGGTCGGCGAGGATGTCGAGCGGTAGCAGACTGCCACCCAGCGACACCAGCAGCCCGGTGAGCAGTGTGGCCCAGATAGGCGTCTTGAAGGTGGGATGCACATGGGTGAGGGCCTTGGGCATGAGGCCATCGCGGGCCATGGCCAGGAAGATGCGGGCCTGGCCCAGCATCATGACCAGCAGGACCGAGGTGATGCCAGTCACCGCGCCGACAATGATGAGAGCCGTGAACCAGGGCAGATCGAGGCGGGCGAAGGCATCGGCAATGGGCGCATCCTTGTCAATCTGGTCGTAGGGCACCATGCCAGTCAGCACACCCGCCACCGCGATATACAGCACGGTGCAAACCAGCAGAGAGCCAATGATGCCGATGGGCAGGTCGCGCTTGGGGTTTTTCGCCTCTTCCGCGTTGGTGGAGACGGCGTCAAAACCCAGGTAAGCGAAAAAGATCATGGCCGCGCCAGCCAGCATGCCACGGGGCAGACCGTTGGGCCGTAGTTCGCCCCAGGTCCAAACGCCAAAGAAGCTCATGCCACCGAGACCGAAGGGGGCGAAATTATTCCAGTTTTTCGGGTCAACATAAAAAGCTCCCACCCCGATGACCAGGAGCACCACGCTCACCTTGATGGCCACCATCAGGCCGTTGAACCAGGCGCTTTCCTTGATACCCTTCACCAGAATGAGCGTGATGGCCAGGGAGATGAGCAAGGCTGGCAGGTCGAGATAGGTGTGGCTGATCACTTCCGCGCCAGCAATGTCTTTCTTCAGGACAAAAACCTGCAGCTCTTTACCCGAAGAATCCAGCATCTTGTTGCCTGAGGCGTCAAGTTTAGGGGTCTTCAGGTCGCTCTTGTTCTCGCCTTTCAGTTTTTCCACATGGCCCCGCATCACCTCGCCGGTGTTCGGGTGAATGCTGAAAGGTGCCTCGTGCACCTCGCCGGGCACGGCAAGGCTCATCATCGCCAGAAGTTTGCCCAGGTATTTCGACCAGCCGTGGGCTACTGTGCAACTGGCCACGGCATATTCGAGGATCAGGTCCCAGCCGATGATCCAGGCCATCAGCTCACCCAGCGTGAGATAGGCATAGGTATAGGCGCTGCCAGCCACGGGCGCCATCGAGGCGAACTCGGCATAGCACAGTGCTGCAAAAATGCAGGCCGCGCCGGCGACCACGAAGGAGAGCATCAGGGAAGGACCCGTGATATCACGGGCAGCCTGACCCACCAGCACGAAAATGCCGGTGCCGATGATGGCACCCACACCCAGAGCGGTGAGCGACCAGGGCCCCAGCACCCGTTTGAGGCGTTCGCCGCCTTCGCTATCGGACATCACATGCGAAAGCGGTTTGGTTCGGAATATCTGGTTCATGGTTGGTTTTTTTCTCCGGTTTTCATTGTGGTTTCGGCCCGCGCATGGATAGGCGGGCAATCCAGCACCAGGGTAACGGGGCCATCGTTTACCAATTCCACCTGCATATCAGCGCCAAACTTTCCGGCGGCTACAGGCACACCCAGTGCCATCAACTCTTCCACCAGGCGGTCCACCAGGGGCCGGGCAAACTCTGGGCGGGCCGCCTGGGTGAAACTGGGGCGCCTGCCTTTGTCGTATTCGCCGAGCAGGGTGAACTGGCTCACCACCAGTGCCGCTCCACCCACCGTGCGCAGATCGTACTGCATTTTGCCGGTGTCATCAGGGAAAATACGGAGATTGGCCAACTTGTCAGCCAGCCAGACACACTGGGCGACGGTGTCACCGGTGCCAATACCGAGCAGAATCAGCAGGCCACGGCCAATCTGCCCCACGGTTTCGCCTGCCACCCCGACCCGGGCTTGGGAAACCCGCTGCACCACGGCGCGCATGCGCATTTCCCTGAAATGAAAAAGCCTGCAAGCAGGCCGGGCCTGTGGCACGGCAAAAAGTCTGCGGAAGCATGGCGAAGAGTTAATGAGTAGTGTAAAGAATCAGAGAGCAGTTGTCCGCTCAACATCACCCGATGCGGTGTTTTGGCAGGTTTATAAGATATCAGGAGGCAGCAAAATATGGCAATGGAAGATTTCAGCCGCCACCAACAGGGCATTATCAAGCGGTTTTACCAAAATCAGGAAGCGGTGAGTCTGCAGCGTGTCGCCGAGCTGGTGGGCGACCTGTACCTTGCTGAAGGCAAAAAGCGCCTGAAAATCTGGGATCAGGTCGAGGTGGCTTTGGCCAAAGTGGGCCTGCCAGCCGATCAGATCGCCCATTTACGCAAGCTGGACCGCGCGGACGTGCTGGCCGAAACCGTCCAGAGACTCGAAGCCAACCCCCCGGCCCCCAAACCCAAGCCGGGTGAAAAAGGGACCAACTAAGAACCTGTCTAAGGGAATTCAGGACCTGCTCCTGCGCCAAATGGTGGGAGCGGTCTCTGGATGCTTTCTCCCCAATCCCGGCCGGAACAATCAGAAATTGACTGGCAAGAACGTACCGGGCATAGACCAAGGTATTCCTGACACGGATTGGTGTTTTCCGGTGAGAATCCAGAAACAAGTTAAATCCCTGGGCCTTCCGTCATGGTGACCCTCGGCATGGGCTTGGCCACCTGCTGGTTGCCTGCCCCTGCATCTATTAGCCGCCTGGCGTAGGGGAGGGGATTTCGGCGACTTGCCAGTTTTCGGTGACGATGAGGGGTTCTGTGGTGCCTTTGCCGATCCACCACCAGTTGGGATATTGCAGGTTGTGGACCACCTTGATTCCGTACAGGCCGCTGTCGATCAGCAGGTTGGGGTCGAAGTGGAAGGTGAGGAAGGTGCCGGGGTCATTGCCGAAATAGGCGAGGCCAGCTGGGTTTTTCGTGTCGTTTTCCACGGCCCTGGAGAGGTCCACCGGTACCCAGCCCACCCCCGCCGCAAAAAACTCGCACTTCACATGCCATTGGAAATAGGGCGTTTTACCCAGTTTGCTGTCCGGCACCGCCGAAACGGCCCAGCGCCCATAATGCACCCGGGCCGGAATGCCGGCCGCCCGCATCACCGCCACAAACAGGATGGATAATCCACCGCAGTCGGTCTTGCCTGTTTTACAGACGAAGGTGGCCTGCCGGCTGGACAGGGGCTGGTAATCGTAGCGCATCTCCATCTTCAGCCGGAGGTAGATCCGCCTGGCGAAATCAAGATCCACCTCGCCCTGATTGCGCCGGAGCCGTTGGCCTGAGAGCCAGGAGGCGAATTCCAGGGCGGCAAAATCGATGTCTCCCCGGCTGGCCAGGTAGTTGCGCTGCTCGGCCGGGCGGAGCGGGGCCACCGTGGGTGGCTTTTCGTCAGGTTCCAGGGGCTTGAGCACCCGTGAGAACAGCGTTGCTTCATAGGTGAGGACCACTGACAGCGTGTTGACCCAAGAACCCTTCGCGGGCAGGACCGCGATCAGCAGTTCACGGCCCTGGGGGCTTTTGTCGCGTTTGTCGACCGCCTGGGGTGTCATTTGCGTGCGGGTTTTTTCTTGCCCGGGGAAGCTGGGGGCGATTGCCGCCACCACCGACCAATCCGTTGCCTGGATATTGGGGCACTTCACCTGATGGCTGAGGATGGCGCGCACACGCTTTTTCTCGCGCCGGTCAATGCGGAAACCGGGTGAAACGGAAACTGGTGCTGTGGCACCATAAACCGCATCTGGTCCGGCCAGCAGGGGTGTGGCCAGGCAAGCGGCGAAAACGCGGCGATTGACAGACGGCATTGCCATCCAGGTATTATTGCCGGACCCATGGGGGATTGGCCAGAACCCTGGTGGAAAAAAACCAGAAAAATGGGCGCAGGCCGACGATTCTGGGCAAACATTGCCATATGAGATGGGGTATCCTTGGTTTTGTGGATCAATACTGGTGAAGGCCATGGCCCATAAAAAATCGGTGTGGATTCATTGCCAAACCGGTGCGGATGGGCGAAAATAGCCAGCGTGGTGTTGGCTGACCCGATGATTCCTGCCCTAATGCCAGGCGAATAACCCGTCGCGACCCCAGTAGAGGCTCCATGGTTGCCAAAAAATCACGCCTGGATGTCGGTCTTGTCGGGGTAATCCTGGCGATGCTTCTCAGCCTGGGCGTTTCATCCCTGCGGGCTGATGGGGGCCCTGCCCTTGCCCTTTTCCAGGCCAAATGTGCTGCCTGCCATGGGGCTGAAAAACAGCGGGGCAACCTGCGGCTGGACACGCCGGCCGGTATCCGCGAGGGGGGTGATTCTGGCCCGGCGCTGGTGGCTGGCAAGCCGGATGAAAGCCGGCTGGTTGATGCCATCCTGGGCCGCAAGGGTCAAAACCGCATGCCGCCCAAGGGCGACCCCCTCAGCCCCGCCGAAGTGGCCATGGTGAGCGCCTGGATTGCCGGAGGGGCCACGATGCCTGCGGCAGCCGACAGTCAAGCGGGTATTGCCAAAGCCGGGCATTGGTCTTTCCAGCCAATCACCAGTCCAGCCATTCCGTCTGTCAGCAATCCGGGTTGGGTGAAAAACCCCATCGACGCTTTTGCGTTGGCCAGGCTCGATCGTGAGAGAGTCAGGCCATCAGCCGAAGCCGACACCATCACCCTGATGCGGCGGGTGAGCCTCGATCTTGTCGGCCTGCCCCCTGATCCGGTCGAGGTGCGTCAATGGATGACGCGTTACGGTGGGCAGGCCTATGAGAAATGGGTCGATCATCTGCTGGCCCAGCCGTCATACGGGGAGCGCTGGGCCCGGGTCTGGCTCGATCAGGCCCGTTATGCCGATAGCAACGGCTACTCTATTGACGCCCCACGCAGCATCTGGCCCTGGCGCGATTGGGTGATCAAGGCCCTCAACGATGACATGCCATTCGACCAGTTCACCATCGAGCAACTGGCTGGAGATCTGCTGCCAGGGGCCACCCTGGACCAGAAGATAGCCACCGGTTTCCATCGCAACACCCAGATCAACGAAGAAGGCGGTATCGACAAGGAGCAGTTTCGCGTCGAGGCGGTGGTCGATCGCGTGGGCACCACCAGTTCGGTCTGGCTGGGCATGACGGTTGCCTGCGCGCAGTGCCACAACCATAAATTCGACCCGATCAGTCAGCGCGAATACTACCGCCTGTTCGCTTTCCTCAACAATCAGGATGAAGCCAACCTGGTTGTTACCCCACCCGAGCTGGGCCAGGGAGGCCTGGTGGCGAAAGCCGACAAGTTGGGGAAAAAGCCCAAGCCGGCGCTGGAAAAGCCCGCAGTGACCTCGATGGTGCTTGCCGAGCGTGCCACGACTCGGGAGACCAGGCTGATGCAGGGTGGCGATTTCACCCGGCCTGGCCTGGTGGTGATGGCTGGTACCCCCGCAGTGCTGCCCGCCCTCAGGCCAGCCCGCCAGGACGCATCTCCCGGCAGGCTGGATCTGGCCCGCTGGCTGGTGTCGCGGGGTAACCCGCTCACTGCCCGTGTGCAAGTCAACCGCCACTGGGGCCAGTTTTTTGGTCTACCCCTGGTGGAAACCGATAACGATTTTGGCACCCAGGGCTCGCCTCCCAGCCATCCCGATCTGCTCGACTGGCTGGCGACCCGTTTCATGGCCGATGGCTGGTCACACAAAAAGCTGCACCGTTTGATTGTCACTTCAGCCACCTACCGCCAGGCTTCCGGGCACCGTCCAGATCTGGAAACGATGGATCCGCGCAACCGGTTGCTGGCCCGTCAGAGGCGTATCCGTCTTGAGGCCGAAGGGGTGCGGGATAGCGCCCTGGTGGCAAGTGGCCTGCTCACCAGGCGGGTGGGCGGTCCCAGCGTGTTTCCGCCCCAGCCCAAGGGTGTGGACCAGTTCACCCAGGTGAGGCGACCATGGGTGACCAGCGAGGGACCGGATCGATTCCGTCGGGCGCTCTATACCCACTTCTGGCGTGCCGCCCCCTATCCGGGGCTGACCGTGTTCGATGCCCCCGACGCCGGTAATTCCTGTACCCGCCGTAACCGCTCCAACACACCGCTGCAGGCCCTCACTCTGCTGAATGACCCTGGCTTTGGCGAGTGCGCCCACGGTTTGGCGCTACGGGGCCTGAAGGATTGTGGCCCGAACCACGCCGACCCGGTTGCGCGGATGTTTGAGCTGGCGATGGTGCGCCAGCCGCTGCCCGCCGAAGTGGCCCGTATGCGCACTTTTTTCGCTCTGGAAAAAAGCCGACTCGGCAGCGATCCGCAAATCGCCCCCACCTTGCTCGCTCAGGGCGGTCCTCCGGGGGCGGAGCTGGCGACACGGCCCGAGTCCTCCACTGACAAAGCCGCCACCGTACTGCTGGCCCGACTGATCCTCAACCTGGACGAGTTCATCACCCGTGAATAATTGCAGCGATATCTCTGGCCAGGCAGGTGCCCAGGCGACAGCAGCACTGGCTGCCGAAACCAGAAGGCACTTCTTCCGTCGTTGCCCGGTATCGCTGGGTGGTGTGGCTCTGGCCAGCCTGATGGCTGGTGAGGGTGGAGCCGCTGATGCGACCCGTCTGGTCCGGGGTGAAGCGGTCAATGGGCTGCACCATGCACCCAGGGCGAAGCGGGTGATCTATCTGTTCATGGCGGGCGGCCCCAGCCAGTTTGAACTGTACGAGCCGAAGGCCGAATTGCAGAAGTACCATGGCCAGCCGATTCCGGAATCGTTTGTGAAGGGCCGCCGCTTTGCCTTCATGGATACCTTTTCAAAAGAGCGGCCCAAACTGCTGGGAACCCAGCGTAAATTCTCCCCGGTTGGGGATGC
>QWOS01000012.1 GCA_003669555.1 Planctomycetota bacterium | reverse complement strand
GGAGGCATGGGTGAACCAGGAGGCTGCGTGTAACCACCGCCAGGCACGCCAGACGGAGGCATCGGAGAACTACCGCCAGGAGGCATGGGTGAACCAGGAGGCTGCGTGTAACCACCGCCAGGCACGCCAGACGGAGGCATCGGAGAACTACCGCCGGGAGGCATGGGTGAACCGGGAGGCTGTATGTAACCACCGCCAGGCACGCCGCCCGGAGGCATGGGTGAACCGGGAGGCAGCGTGTAACCACCGGGTGGCTTTGGGGAACCAGGAGGCTGGGTCTGCCACATGGTCAGGTTGCAAAGAAGGATAAAAGTTACCATCTGGACGATCTCCCCGAGTTGTTCTTCATGCGAACAATCCAGCAGTTGATTCCATATAGCTTCGTTCGGTATACCAGATCAGCTTGACATGGAACACTTCATTACTCCGATTTTTCGATAAAATCCAGTCAAAGAGATATGAGAGCTGGGGATTTCTCAGCCAATCTGCAACAAAGCAGCCACAACAATCCCCCCATCCTTCCTGCTCGTCCCGCTTCCCCGCCAGATACCTTGCCTGGACTGGTGAGCGAACAACGGCACACCCTGGGCGGGGCGTTGCTTTTCATACCGCACTCCAGAATCGTTTACGCGGCAGAAAACTTGCCTGGCGCAAGCCCCCTTCGGTGACCCAAGGCCGCCTAGGGTGCCAGCGGTTTCACGGCGGCAAGTCCTTCACCAGCCTCTTCGATGGCGATATGGCCACCAGCTGGCAGATTGGCCATCACCTGGGTCTTGCCGGAGGGCCAATGGATAGTGAGTTTGTCGATCTGGCGGGCATCACCCAGGCCCAGGTGGACTATGGCCGGCGCCTGAGAAAAGTAACTGTTGGCCGGATAGTTCTCACGAACAATTCTGCGCCCGGCCACTTCAGCCACCAGCCGCGCGCCGATTCCCTGCCGGTTGCTTGTGGAACCGCGCAAGGTGATTCGCAGACTGGAGCGGGCTGGCAACTGGTTTTCGTACAGCAGTAACGCCCCACCCCCCGACTGTCTCACCACCAGATCCATGCGGCCCGTGTTGAACAGGTCCGCGGCAACCGCCGAACGGCCATCGCCATCGCTATCGGCCCCCGACAAGTGACTGGCTTCGAGGAAACCCTTGCCATTGCGGTTGATGAAAAGGCGGTTCCGCTCGAATGAGCTGAGATTGTTCCCCTCGGTGATGATCTGCCACGGATTTTCCGCCCAAAACTCCTTCAGCGAGCCATCGAGCTTACCCGGGCGGGGAATGATTGCATTGCGGTTTGTGGGCTGTGACACGACAGCCAGCCAAACGCAGTTTCACCCATCCGGTTCGTCGGGATCCTTGCTGATGTATCCCGCGGTACCATAGATGTCGAGAAAGCCATCGTTGTCCAGATCGGCCAGGCTAGGACCGTAAGCCCATCCCACCGCAGCCACCCGCATTGCGGAGCCTACGCTGTCGAATTTCAGGCCACCCCGGTTGAGATGCAACTGGCTACCCGCAACGAAACGCCGCAGTTTGGCCATCACCTCGGGAGAATAGGCCCCGTCTGCCATGTTGGCGATCACGCGAGTGCCGGCTTTGGAGTACATGTTGCCACAGTAAAGATCGATGTTGCCATCGTTGTCGAGATCTCCGGCGGCAAGCCCCATGGTACCGAAATCAGATGGCTTGTCAGAAAGCGGACGCTCCTTGAAAGTGCCATTCTTCTGGTTGACCAGCAATACCCCATCCCCAAATTCGTTGGGCACATGGAGGTCGGGCCAGCCATCGTTGTTGGCATCCAGCCAGGCGGCCGAGAAGGTGGATCTGGCACCCCCGCGCGCGCCAGCATGGCGGGTGACATCCTCAAACTGCCATGCTCCCTTGTTTCGCAGCAGGATGTTTCCCTTGCGTTCATTGGCATGGTTGTCAAGCCAGGAGGCAGTACCCGGGGGAGCCGATCTGGAGATGAAGATGTCGATCAGCCCATCCCGGTCGTAGTCGGCAATGATCAGGTTCAACGCATCGTCGGGGATAAACAGGGTGGAACTGGCGGAGCACTCCACCAGGCGTTTCCCCGCCTCGTTGCGGTAGACCGCCTGACTGAGAACCAGGTCCTCCCAGCCATCACCGTCGATATCGATCCAGGCGGCACACTTGCGGCGTGCGGGGGCGGTTGGCAGGCCCAGTCGGGCATTGCCTTTCTCAAATTGGCCAGAGGAGGTGCCCAGGTACAGCGTGTTGCCGTTTTCGTCCGTGACAAGCATGTCCATGTGGCCATCGTGATTCATGTCACACAGGAACACCCCACCGGTGGTGGTGCCGGTTTCTTTGGCACGCCAATTGTCATGCAGGGAAGAAACCTCAATGCCCCGCGCGACCGCGCTTTCCTTGAAAAAAGGCCGCGGCGCCTCGCCCGACTGGTTCAGGGTGATCAGTGCGGCCTGCAACCAGCCACCACGGGCCAGCTTCTCTTCCTCATCAGGCTGGGCCACGCGGTAACGCAGCACCGCCACCACTTCCACAGGCCCGCCATCGGCGCGTTTGCCCCACAAGCGCAGCTGACCTGTGCCCTCCCATGGACCGTTGAGCCTGTCCCGCTGCACCGGTCCCAGATTCATCAGGGCCAGCTTGGCATTCAGTTCCGCCGGGGACGCCCCAAAAGGTTGCAGAAGGCCACGCAAACGGGCGACGAATTCGGCAGCGTTCATCCCGCGACCAATCAACTGGTCCAGCGGCGCAGAAGGGTCGCCACCCACCACTCTGCGTACAGTCGCATAACCACCATCCAGCTCTTCCTTTTCGGTTGCGGCAGCCTCGGCACCACGGAAATCGCTGGCGAACATCTTCGCCAATCCAGCCCAGTCACCATCCCGCATCGCCTTGCCAAACGGCCCAAAGGCCGACTTCGACAGCCTGTTGCCATGATGCTCAGCCTCCCAGAGAAACTGGCGCTGGTCCTCAGGCAGGGAAAGCTCGACGATGACCGGAGCGGCTTTGACGGGCAGTTGCCCCGCGAAACCGGTTTTCTCCAGTGCCTCCCTGCCCGCCAAAGCCACCTCTTCGGAGGGATCGGCGGCGATTTCGAGAAGAACCCTGGAACGGTTTCCGCTCTGGGCAGATGGACATTCCACATCGCCCAGGGCCCGGGCCAGGCAGATCCGGCTCAGCTCGGTCTCGCCATCGGTTTGGCACCCGAGCAATATGGGCAAGGCTTCGGGAGCACAGGTTCGGCCCGCGGCGACGATGGCCGAGTCGCGGATCGTGAAGAAAAAGATACCGAGGTTCGTACGGTTGCGCGGGTCACGGATGGCCTTCTCGAGAGCGGGTAGCTCTCCTTTGGCCAACGGCCCCAGACCGGTGAGGGCGGTGGCGACATTGAGGCGCACCCCCAGGCAGGGATCACTCAATGCCCGGCCCATCACGCTGGCAGCCTGCCCCGACTCCGGCAAGAGCCGGCACAGTCCCAGAGCGGCCTGAATCCGCATGATCTCATCCGGGTCATCGCCCAGGATCGTGGCAAGGGCGTCGACGGTGGCCACCCGCTCAGCCGGGGTATGCGCCAGATTGGCCACACCAAGGATCGCCGCAAACCGTTCTTCCGGGTCAGCAGAACCCAGCAAATGTTGCCATTGGGCAAGAGATCGACCGTTGTAAAGGCGTGGGGCGAGAACCACATGGGGTAAAAAGAATGGACTTCCAGGCACCAGCAGCAACAAACCCGCGCAGAACACCAATAATACGGCCAGTCTGACCCACCAGCGGGTTAATCCGGATCTGCTGGTCTTGCCAAGCGGTTCGCTCACGCACAGAGACTCCTGATGATTTCTTTTGATACGATAGTATGAATATTTAATAATAGTTTCAGGAGAATTGCAAGAAAACTCCGGGAAACCGCCACCGCATGTGGCCATAACCCAAGCTTTGGAGCAAGTCAGTGTCATTCTCCATCCCTTCCTTGTCCGGAAGCCGCAAGGCTTTGTTTTTCCTGGCCCTGGCGGCACTTTTGGCCGGACCAGGACAGGCCCAGCCCAAGGTGCCACCGGGCATCGCCTGGCAACCCTCGGCAGCCTCCGCCCTCCTCGATATCGCCCTGGAAGTGACCGCCCGCGAACACGAACGCAATAGCCCCCGGCCCACCATCGGCTCACGGATGCTGGCGATTGTTGTCTCTGCCATGCACGATGCCTGGGCGCCCTACGACGCCTCTGCCGTCAGCACCCGCCCAGGTGGGGCCCCACGCCGGCCAGAAGCCGAACGCACCGAGGCGAACAAGCGCATCGCCATCGCCCACGCCTGCAAGGGGGCACTGCTGTTTCTTTTTCACGAGGACCGGGCCTACATCGCCCAGCGGCTGCAGGTTTTTGGCATCGACCCGACGGATATGGGCACAGATCCCGCCACGCCCGCCGGGGTGGGCAACCTGGCGGCCCAGGCCGTGATCGCCCACCGCCGCCAGGACGGGTCCAATCAATTGGGTGACGAAGCTGGTTCAACCGGGCAAGCTTATGCGGACTGGACCTTTTACGAGCCGGTCAATCCGCCGGACCGGATCATCAACCCCGATCGCTGGCAACCGATCCCCTTCGACGACGGCAAGGGCGGCAAGGTCACCCCGGGCTTCCTGACCCCTCACTGGTACCGGGTGAAACCATTCGGGCTCACCCGGGCCGACCAGTTCCGCCCGGGTCCCCCTCCCAAAGTTGGAAGCGAGCAGTTGCGCCGGGAGGTGGAAGAAGTAATCGCCCTCAACGCCAACCTCTCTCCCGGGCAAAAGGCCATCGTGGAGTTCATGCGCGATGGGCCTCGCTCCACCGGGCAATCCGGCCACTGGCTGCGCTTTGCCCAGGTGATCTCGCGCCGCGACAAATACACCCTGGACCGCGATATCCAGATTTTTTTCGCGGTGGCCAATACGGCCTTCGACGCCTTCATCGCTGCCTGGGATGCCAAGCGGGTGTACGACTCCTCCCGCCCGTGGACGCTGATTCGTCATTACAAAAAGGGCCAGCAGATCGCCAGTTGGGCCGGACCAGGCAAAGGGGTGACAAAACGCCCCGGCGACGACTGGTTACCCTATTCACCCGCCACTTTCATCACGCCCCCATTTCCCGGCTATGTTTCCGGTCACAGTTGTGTCAGTGGAGCCTGCGCCCGCATGTTGACGCTGTTCACGGGTAGCGACACCTTTGGGGCGGTGGAGCAGCGCCATGCTGGCGAACTGACTGAACCTGGTTACTCGTGCGAATTGATGCAGATGCGGGATGGGCGCAAAACACCGCAGGGGGATCTCACCTGCGATGTGGCTCTGCAACTGCCCACCTTCACGGCAACTGCCGAAATGGCTGGTTTTTCCCGGGTCCTGGGGGGATATCACATCCAGGCAGACAATCTTGCCGGCCTGGAACTGGGGCGCAAGGTGGCCGACCACCTCTGGCCAGTACTGCAGGCTCACCGGGGCGGCAAGGTACCGGCCCCCCGATGAGCTTGGGCCGGTTTCAGTTGATGCGCAGATCGAGCACAGCCCGGTCCCCCTTGGGAATCTCCACCACCAGAGGGGTGGTGGCGGCAGAGCGATAGCGCTCCGGGACCAGGTTTTCCGCAGGGGCTGCCTTGTCGTCAATCACCAGTTGGGGTGCCGGCACGAAGTGGACCTGGTATTTACCCGCCGGCAATCCCTGGGCTCCCCGCGGACTGAAGACACTAAACGATCCGTCCTTGGCAGTGCGTGAGTTGCCGGAGACCTTTTTTTCTTTGGCGTTAGCCGGAATGCTGGTGAAGACGACCAGCAGGCTTTGGCCCGGATTGTCACCCAATGTGACGGTGCCGGTGACCTGAACCAGGCCTTTTGGTACTGGATTGGCGCTGCCGCCCTCGGCGGTCTCAATGGGCGCAAGATCGTCCCGATAAATGCCGTGCAGACCGATTTGCGAGATGACCGGCTCCTTGCCTTTCATGGTCACCCAGGCGATCTGGTCCATCTCCCCATATTCCTCCCCCCGCATGGAACTGCCGCCGCCAGTGGTGGCCAGCTGATACAGGTTGCGGCCTTGCCGGATCGATTTGCGGAAGGTGTGGACATGCCCGGCAAAGACGGTGTATTTGCGCTCCGTCAGGGTTTTCTCCACCTCCAGCCAGCCGTTGGTATCCAGGTCCTTGAAGTTCCACAGGGGATGGTGCAGGAAAAGGAAAGTCCACCGGGCCTGACTGTTTTTTGCCAGTTCGCCTTTCAGCCATTCCCGCTGCTTTGCGCCAATACGGGTCTTTTTGTAGCCCGTATCTGTCTTTGGATCGTCCGTATCTTCATCGCTGGTATTCAGGTTCAAAAACAGGCAGTTCTTGTAGACAAAACTGAAATTGCGGCGCCCATAGGCCTCTTTCCAGACCTCCGCCTTCACCTTGTTATTCGCATCATGATTGCCCGGGATATAAAAAAAAGGCATCTGCAGTTGCTTGATGTACCCGTTGAACTCGGTCCATTCTTTCTGATTGGTTTCAGCCGATGCCGACCCCTCGATGAGGTCGCCCACTGACATGACAAACTCGGGCTGGAGCAGGTTGAGCTGCTGCACCGCACGCGAAAACACCCCCGGGCGGTGCCCGCCGGTGCGGTCGGAGATGATGGCAAACTGGAACTGGTCCGGGGCGATGTTGGCCTTCAGGGAAGTCCAGGGGTTTTTATCCTGGACCTCGGTGATGAACCCTTCTCGGGTGTCGTCATTCGCGCCTGGTTCGCCGATGCCGCGGGACAGCCAGACGGTCAGGCCCAGGCAAACAGCAACTCCCGCAAACAGCAGACTGCCACGCATCAGTCGGTTCTCCGTTGAAATCCATCCCGCCGCCCTGTCAAGGCTCTGTCAGAGACGGTCGTATCAACAATTACCCTTCCTCAAGCGTGGCGTGTCAAGCCGAGGACCGGCATTTTCACCCGAACTTCATGGTATCCACATTTCTTACCACCCCCCCGGCAGGATGGGTTATGCTGAATGTCTTCCATTTTCAGGCCAACGCGCGGCGGGGAAATCCTGAACGCGAATTCTGGAGGCTTTCCTGCCTCCTGATTGGAAAGGTCCGTTACTGGAAACTGATCTTTTCCCACCCAGGGTGATACCATGCGTTCGTTGGCCTGCTTTTTTGCGTTGACTGCCTGCGCCCTGCGAGCGCCTGCCGCTGATTGGCCCGTGGTGGAAACCGTCGAGGCCCAACCGCTCCTGTCCCAGGTGCAGCGACTGGTCCAGGCACTCGGTTTTTTAGGCCAGCCTTTGCCCGAGGCGATTCGCAAAACCCTGTCAGCTTTGAAGCCCACCGACGGTGATCAGGCCGTTGCCGAGGTCCAGCGCCTGCTGGACCAACACTGCATGGCCGCCGTGGAGATCGAGGCCTCGGGGGTGAGCCGGGTCACTGCCGGGTCAAAACCGGTTGAACTGGTGGAACAAGGCTGGCGTGGTTGCCTGGTGAAGGTGATCAACCGGGCCGGCAGCACCGGCATGCTGCGCGCCGACAGCCCCAGCGCCCAACCGGTGCCCAAGGGACCCAGGGACAAAATCGCCGAGCGCTGGATGACCCTGATGCCCCACACCGCGCAACCACTACTCGCCAATCTCAGCGGCCTGGGCCTCGAATACACCGTAGTGCAGGTTTATAGCCGCGACTCAGGCGAACGGAAGGCCACCATCAATTTCTACACGGAGGGTGGCAAAATCCAGAATAAAGGCTACCTGGCCAGGGCCTGGAATTTTTCCAGGGGAAACGATGGCTGGAAGGCTGCCAACCAATGCACAGTGGAAGCCAAAGGGGGCAAACTGGTGGTGCAGTCTTTGGGTGAGGACCCCTTCCTCACTGCGCCCGTGGTCACCCCCAAAGGCAAGCTGACGCTGCGCTTCTGGGCGAAGTTTGAGAAAAGTGGCATGGGCCAGATTTTCTGGTGGACTCGCAGCCGAAACCTGCCGGATGGAGCGCATCAGAAAACTTTCTCCTTTGAACCGGAAGGCCGGGAATATGCCATCGAATTCACCGCCGAGGATGAACTGGCCGGCATCCGTATCGACCCGGGTGCCGACAAAACGCAAACCACCTTCGACTGGATCAGTCTGAGCCGCGCCGACCAGCCCGGCGGTCCGCGTGCGCAGGCCGAAATCGCTTTCAATGCCAGGCCCAGCACGGTTGTCACCTTCAAGGTGAACGAATTCGACGGCACCCCTTGCACCGCGGCTTTTTTGATCCGCGATCCGGAGGGACGCGTCTATCCGGCGCAGGCCAAACGCCTGGCACCCGACTTTTTTTTCCACCCCCAGGTGTACCGCGCCACCGGCGAGACCGTGCTGTTGCCTGCTGGCAGCTACACCGTGGTCTGCTCACGCGGGCCCGAGTCGATACCGGAAAAACGCGAGTTGGTGGTGGGTAACCAGCCAACCACTTTTGCCTATAGCGTGAAGCGCTGGATCGACCCGAGCCTCAGCGGCTGGTGGAGCGGAGATCATCATATCCATGCGGCAGGCTGCGCCCACTATGAGAGCCCGACCGAGGGAGTGGAGCCCGCCGACATGATGCGCCATGTGCTGGGTGAAGATCTCAAGGTGGGCTGTTGCCTCACCTGGGGGCCCTGCTTCGATTACCAGAAAAAATTCTTCACGGGGCGCCCCGACACAGTCTCCCGATACCCGTACCTCCTGCGCTATGATGTAGAGGTGAGCGGCTTCGGCTCGCACGCCTCAGGGCACCTGAATCTGCTGAAGCTGAAAGAGCAACTCTACCCGGGCGGCGACTCCAAAAAGCACTGGCCCACCCTGGGGATGAATACCCTGCGCTGGGCAAAAAAACAGGGCGGCATCACCGGGCCGGCCCACTCAGCCAACGGGCTGACCCGGACAGTTGGCCGGGTAGAAGGCGCCCAGGATGGCCCGCACAGCCTCCCCAATTTCAACATCCCGGCCTACGATGGTATTGGTGCCAACGAGTTTATTGTTGATGCCACCCACCAGGTACCCGGCCCCGATGGCAAGCCGGTACCCGCCGTTGATTTCATCAGCGCCATGGACACCGACCGTGTCGCCGAGTGGAACATGTGGTACCACATTCTCAACTGTGGTTACCGCACCCGGGTGAGCGGCGAAACCGATTTCCCCTGCATTTCCGGTGACCGGGTCGGCATGGGCCGGGTCTATGTGAAGGTACCCGGCAAGCTCGACTTCGACCACTGGGTCGACGGCATCCAGGCCGGCAGGAGCTATGTGAGTGATGGCACCACGCACCTGATGGATTTCAAGGCCAATTACCCTGTACTCCTTGGGAGAACAAAAGGGCCCTCCCGGGAATTGGGCGAGGCCGGCAGCGAACTGAAGGTCCGGAAAGGCGATGCTGCCTCTTTCTCAGCCCAGGTTGCCGTTTACAAGCCTGGCAAAAAAACCGTGCCGCTCGAACTGATCATCAATGGCAAAGTCGCCCAAACCAGGGAGATCCCAGCCGATGGCAGTTTGCAAAAAGTGGAATTCCTCACCCCCATCCAGGAGAGTTCCTGGGTTGCGCTGCGGGTGTTCCCCGGCGCGCACACCAACCCCTTCTTTGTGCTGGTGGATAATCAGCCGATCCGCGCCAGCAAAGACAGCGCGCGCTGGTGCCTGGCCGGGGTGGAACAATGCTGGAAGATGAAGCAGCAAACCTACGCGGCGGCCGAACAGGAGCAGGCCCGGGCCGATTACGACCATGCCCGGCGGGAATACAGCCGTATTCTGGCAGAAAGCACCCCCTGAGGCGGGACGGCTGGCATCGCAAGGCCTTCACACGGGGGCACCTGTTTTCGGGACCGGATTCATGGCGGTTTGTCCGCCCCGGCCCCGAAAAGTTACTTTTCGAACGCCCGCCGCCGGTCAGCGGCCCGCCACGCGGGTGACAGATTCGGTGCTGTAGGGCCCCATGGTGCCTGGCTGGCTGGCGCTGCCCAGGGTCTTGTGATCGATCTTGCCAGTCAGTTCCTTGAAGACATGGGCGATATTCTCAGGAATCTTTGCCGCATCCTTGCCGGTCCATTCCTTGTACCAGGGCATGTCGATCGCGGTGGTGATCTCCTCCAGTTTCTGGCCCGCTTCAATGCCCTTTTTCACCGCCGCGCGCGTGTCGGCAAAGTAACGGCGCTGCAGGCCGATCAGTTGCCGCGCGGCGGAGGGTTTCCCATGCCCTGGCACCACCACTTCCGGGTCGAACTTCAGCATGCGGTCAAGAGCGTTCACCCAGGAGGCGGAATTGCTTTGGCCCATGTAGTTGAACGCGCCGTTGACGCAGGCATCGCCGGTGCAAAGGATGCGGTGTCGGGGCAGCCAGGCCACAGCATCACCGGCGGTGTGGGCGTGACCCAGGTGGTGGAATTCCACCCGCTGCGTGCCATCGTCGATAACATGGCTGTCGTCAAAAGCGATGTCCACAGTCTTCAGTTTGTTGCTGGCGATGTCTTTGCGGTCTTTGGCAGCCTCATCCCACTGCCTGGGCCCGTTGGTGGCCAGCAGGCGGGAACAGTTCACATGGCCCACCACTTTTGCACCCTCGCGGGCCCAGACGGTGTTCCCGTAGGCATGGTCACCATGGTGGTGCGTGTCGAGCACAAAGCGGATAGGTTTGTCAGTGGTTTTCCGGATGGCGGCCAGCACATCCTCAGCCTCTTTGGGGAAGTTGGCGTCGATCACCACCACAAAATCCTTGAAGACAATCCAGGTGTTGTTGCAGCCGCCGAAGGGGATCGACATGTCGGTGGCGCTGATCGACGAGTAGCGAAAGAAAACCCCCGGGGCCATCTCCACCACATCGTTGAACTTCATGGCGGGGATCTGCTTCTCCTGAATGGCCTGGCCGGCCCACACCGCCAGCAGGCAACCCACCAGACCAGCCATCCCTATCCAGCCTTTTTTCACGGCACGCATCGCAAACACTCCCGTTTTAACCGCTTGTGAGAGGGATAGCTTGACAGCCCGCCGGGGCGAAGGCAACTGATTTGTTGGGTGCCAGGCTATGGGTGGCCCGTGGGCCCTGCAAATCCGGGTATGGGACCGGCACGAAAGATTGCTGGCCTCAGGGCAACACCCAGCGAATGCCATCCCTCAATCCGTCCCAGGCCCTGCAAAGGCGGGGCATGCACCGGGCAACCGTGAATTCCCTTCCAGGCAGTAGGGTCAACTATTGGGCAGGGGTACTGAATTCTGATTGCGGTTGTTGATTTTCCGGGGTATTCTCGTTCTTTGTGATGGACGGCATTGTACTGGTCTGCTCCCCTGAACTGATGGTTTCAAACCAGCGCATCCGATTTGCCAGACTTTCTCCAACAGGTCGGCCATATCATGATCCAGGGTCGAGTTATACCGTACTGCTTCCCACTTTTGGGGATGCTGCTCCTTTGCCTGCCGTTCGCCACCCTCCAGGCTGCAGCACCCACCGCGGAGCAGCTCGCTTTTTTTGAAAACAGGGTGCGGCCGATACTTTCCACCCGGTGCTACTCTTGCCATAGCCAGTCCACTAAAAAGCTGAAGGGCGGACTGGCCCTCGACAGCCGCGAAACCATCCTGAAAGGCGGCGACTCCGGACCTGCCATCGTGCCGGAAAAACCGTCGGCCAGCCTGCTGATTCAAGCCGTTCGCTATAGCGGGCTGGAGATGCCACCCAAGGGCAAGCTACCCCTGGCCGAGATCGAATCTCTGACAAAATGGGTCGAAATGGGGGCCCCCTGGCCTGAGACAATCGCAAAAATCCCTGCCGGGACCGCCGGGGCTGGCGTTCTCACCCCGGAACGACTCAGGCATTGGTCGCTCCAGCCCCTGAAGCTGGTCGAACCACCCGCCCTCACCGGGGCGGATCGTCAGTTGGAGCCGATTGATCGTTTCGTCCTTGCCGCGCTCAAGGCGAATGGGTTGAAGCCGGCACCGCCCACTGATCGTCCAGCCCTGATCCGGCGTATCTCGCTCGACCTCATCGGCTTGCCGCCAACACCCGAAGAGGTCGCGGCCTTTGTGGCTGACACCGCCGCCGATGCCTATCCCAGGCTGATTGACCGTTTGCTGGCCAGTCCTCGGTATGGTGAACGCTGGGGCCGGCACTGGCTCGATGTCGCCCGGTACAGCGATGGCCAGGGTGGCTTTCTCGACCCGGCCCCGCTTCCCGAGGCCTGGCGCTATCGCGACTGGGTTGTCCGGGCTTTCAATGAAGATCTTCCCTACGACCGGTTTATCAAATACCAGATTGCCGGAGACCTGACCGGCGATGGCTGGGAGGTTGTCGCTGCCACGGGCTTTCTTGCCCTTGGTTCCACTTACATCGATGACGGAGGTGATCCCGAGAGTGTGGCCAAGGCCAGAGCCGAAACCCTCGATGACCGGGTAGACACTGTCACCCGGGGCATCCTTGGCCTCACCGTTTCTTGCGCCCGCTGCCATGATCACCTGTTCGATCCCATCCCCCAAACTGATTACTACTCCATCGCGGCTGTCTTCAACAACACCCGCAAGGTCGATCGGCAGATGGGGCCGCCGGATTTGCTGCTGCGGGCCGCCGAACATAAAAAGGCATTCGATACAGCCAGCCATGCCCTGCTTGACTGGCGCGTCCAGGTCTCGGAAGCGGCCTCCCGTCAACTGATGGGTGAAGCGGGACGGTACCTTGAGGCGCTGACCCGGTTTCATAGCCTGCCAGAACCCCGTGATCTTTCAGCATTCGCCAGCCAGGAAAGGCTGCGCTCCTCAGTTTTACAGGGCTGGATCAAGGCTTTGAAAGCCCCCCAGGTGGCTGAAAACTTCCCGGGCCTGCGCGCCTGGCTGGCGGCTGATCCATTCGGGCCCCGTAAGGCTGATTTCGCCAGGCTGATTTCCCTCAGCCAGGCATTCCAGGCCAGTCTTGCCGGAGCTTTGGCCAAGCTTCCGCCAGCATCCACTCAACCAGCCCGCGACCTCATGGCCCTGTCCCCCGGGGAGAGGCACCTCTACACCGCATTGCGAAATGGTCCCTGCCTGCCCAACCTCGATGAACAGCTTGCGAAGCCCGACCTTGCCAGGCGTCAGGAATTGGAAAATGCGCTGGCCAAAGTGCAAGCCAGCGCCCCGCCCGCCCTGGGCCTGATGCACGCTGTGGAAGATTCGGGGGCGGCGGATATGCACCTCGCCCTGCGAGGCGATCCTCGTAAGCCGGGGCCACTGGTGCCAAGGCGTTTCCTCCAGGCGCTGGCCGGTCCCGATGGCCCGGTCTGGACCAGGGGGAGTGGTCGACTGCAATTGGCCGAAGCCATCGTCAATCCAGAAAATCCCCTGACGCCCCGCGTGATCGTGAACCGGGTCTGGCAACAGCACTTTGGCCGGCCACTGGTGTCCACACCCAGCAATTTCGGCCTGCTCGGGGATAAACCGAGCCACCCGGAGCTGCTCGACTGGCTAGCCGCCCGCTTCATCGCCGACGGGTGGTCGCTGAAGCGGCTGCACAGGCGGATCCTGCTTTCCAGGACCTACCAGGCCAGTAGCCGGCTCGATGCCGACAGTTTCCGGCAGGATGGCGACAATCGCCTGCTTTGGCGGATGTCCCCCCGGAGGCTGGAGGTGGAAGCGTGGCGCGATAGCGTCCTGGCCGTGACGGGTGAACTGGATGTCACCATCGGCGGTCCTCCGGTTCTTGATATCCTCGCCAGTCAACGCCGCACACTCTATGCGGCTGTCAGTCGCAGCGGCGACAATCTGCCTGCGGATGAGTTTTTGCGGCTCTTCGATTTCCCCTCTGTCCGGGCCACCGTTTCGGAGAGGCCCGTAAGCACCGTGCCGCAACAATCGCTTTTTCTTCTGAACAGTCCATTTATGGCAGCCCGTGGAAAATCGCTGGCAGCCCGGCTGATCCGTGAAGCCAGCGACACCGATTCCAGAATTGACCGGGCTTACGCCCTGCTTTACAGCCGGCAACCAAGTATTGAGGAGCGGGAGGTGGCGAAATCCTTCCTGGGCGCAGGCGGGGAGACTGAAGTATGGCCACGCTACGCCCAAGCGCTTCTGAGTTCTTACGAGTTCATCCAAAACCGCTGAGAGGAGCACGCCATGAAGTTTCTCGCCCATGAGGCAGCCGTTCGGGCAGCGTTCGCGGTCCCTTCGCGGCGTCAGTTTCTCAGTCAGCTCGGCTCGGGCTTTGGCAGTCTGGGCCTGGCTGCGGTAATGGCCGAGTCGGGTTTGCTGCTGGCTGGCGAGGCCCAGGCCATCCTTTCGCCATTAACTCCGAAAAAACCGCACTTCGCCCCGAAGGCCAAGCGGATCATCCAGTTGTTCATGCCCGGCGGTCCGTCCCAGGTGGACACATTCGATTACAAACCGGCCCTGGCCGGAAACGCCGGCCAGCGTCCCGATATCGTCAATCGCAAGTCGCTTCGCAACACGAAAGGCGGGCTGATGCCTTCACCCTTCGGATTCAGGCGATATGGCCAATCCGGAAAATGGGTCAGCGATATTTTCCCGCATGTCGCGGGGTGCGTGGATGATATTTGTTTTGTTCATTCGATGCACACGGATGTCCCCGAGCATGCCAGCGCGATCCTCATGATGAACCTGGGACACCTGCAGCCCACCCGACCCAGTATGGGAGGCTGGTTGGTATATGGCCTTGGCTCCGAGAACCGGAATCTCCCGGGTTTCGTAGCGATGTCACCCCGGGCCCAACCGCGCGGCAATCTTGCCAATTGGGGCAGCGCGTTTCTGCCCGGGGCCTACGCCGGCACCTATGTGAATATCGAACGGATGCGGGCCAATGGCAAACCGGATGCCGTGCTGAACCATTTACGCAATCTTTCGCTGGATCCCCAGGCCCAGCGTCAGCAGGCCGATCTGGTGGCCCGTCTCAATCAGATGCATCTGCGCCGCGAAGAAAAAGATCCCGGCCTGGAAGCAAATATCGAATCGATGGAGTTGGCATTCCGCATGCAGGCGGCCGTTCCCGAGGTGTTCGACACCGCCAGCGAAACCAAAGAGACTCTGGGGCTTTATGGCCCTGGTGATTTCGCCAAGGGTTGCCTGCTCGCCCGGCGCCTGATCGAGAAAGGGGTTCGGGTAGTCCAGTTGTCCCACTCGATTGATGGGTATGACATCGCCTGGGATACCGGCCACGACGATATTGTCAACGGGCATGCCACGCTGGCGAAAGCCTGCGATCGCGGGATTGCCGCCCTCCTCACCGACCTCAAGCGACGGGGTTTGCTCGATGAAACGCTGGTGCTGTGGGGTGGTGAGTTTGGCCGGGCGCCGACATCCGAGGGAGCGAAAGGGCGCGATCATGACCACTATGGGTACACCGTCTGGATGGCAGGCGGCGGAGCCAGGCCAGGCACCAGTTACGGGGCGACAGATGAATTCGGCCTGACCGCTGTTGAGAACCGGGTCCATGTCCGTGACCTGCACGCCACGGTTCTGCATCTGATGGGTCTGGATCACGAGAGGTTGACCTATCGTTACAGTGGCCGCGACTACCGCCTCACCGATGTGGCCGGCAGTGTGATTCGGGGGGTTCTGGCCTGAGTCGGTCTGGAGCCAGGACCATGGAACACCAGGCGGCAAGACAAGCGCCGCGATGGAACGGAACAGGTTTGGCATTATCCCGCATTTTTCAGGAGCAATCGGTATTGGTCCAGAAATCCCAATCTCGTGCGGCCCACCCCAGACGGCCAGGATAGCCTGGCCCCGGTACCCTGTTTCATTTGGCCTGCCTTTCCAATCGGGCCAACTTTGAAAACCATGATTTGCAGGCAGCCCATGCCGTGGGGTACAGTTTTGTCGTTGAACAGTTGGCAGATTGTGCAGGTTCGTGAAAAGAGTATGGTTTATCCTGGCATGAAAGAGATTTGCCGATAATTCGCCTGGCACTGGGTATGTGTGGTTTGGCCTGCCTGGCTTTTCTGGTTCAGGTAGACCTGGCACATGATTTATCTGGTCATGAAGCGGGGGAAAACCCCGGGAAGGTGCGAAATAGTATCGGAATAGAGTTCGTTACTATTCCGGCTGGCAAGTTCCTGATGGGCTCATCCGAGGTTGAAAAGGGTAGGGATCAGGACGAAACCCAGCACGAAGTGACATTGCCCCACGGTTTCCAGATGGGGGTCTACGAGGTAACCCAGGCGCAGTACGAACAGGTGATGGGCAAGAACCCGAGTGTTTTCAAGGGTGCATCCCTGCCGGTAGAGCTAGTGAGCTACAACAACGCCTTGGAGTTCTGCAAGAAATTGTCCGAGCTACAGGCGGAAAAAGCAGCCGGTCGCCGGTACCGGCTGCCGACGGAAGCCGAGTGGGAGTATAGCTGTCGGGCCGGCACCAGCACGCCCTTTCATTTTGGGCAGGAGTTGAACGGCACGCTGGCGAATTGCGACGGCAACTATCCTTACGGCACCACCCAAAAAGGCCCGTACCTGGGCAAAACCAGCCCGGTAGGCAGTTACCCAGCGAACGCCTGGGGCCTTTACGATATGCATGGGAATGTCTGGGAATGGTGCCAGGATTGGTATGGTGACTACCCAAAGCAATCCGTAACCGACCCCCGTGGCCCTGAAGTTGGCTCGATTTGCGTTATTCGTGGCCGCAGTTGGTACTACGAGGCTGCGTATTGCCGGTCGGCGTCCCGCAACGGGCTTGTTCCGTCGTACCGTTTCAGCTGCAACGGTTTTCGTCTTGCCCTGGGTTCATCTGGAATCCCCCGGTGAGAGTGGTGCAGGGGGCTGGAGCGGGTTGCTGGAGTCAGCTGCCCCTATCCGACCGTTCATCACCTCGTCTGGTTCTTATGGCTTTTTGGTTAGGCCCCACACCCGCTGTACGCCCTGTGGGGAGGGAAAGGAGCCAGCACAGGGCCAGCATGACACGGTCGCACTGGCCTGTTCAGGCCAGCCCCAGGTTTTGCCAGGGCATCCGGGCGATTGCCTGGGACCTGACAATCACCGGCCCCTTGTTGGGGTGGAGGGACCAGGAGGCGGGCAGGTCCGGTAGGGAGGTACACTCCAGAACATGTCCCGATTGAAAAACCAGTCGCAGGTCCGGGCTATTGACGCAAACGGACAAACCGGTCAACTTGCCCGGCACCCAGTTGGCGAAGCCGAGGCTCCATCGGTCCCGGTCGGTGCCCTGTTGCGCAGCTGGAGCCTGGGGCCCGGCGAAAAACTCGCGGCTTTCGCCCACAATCACCGAATGGAAAAACAGGGACCAGGGGTGGTTGATCCGGAGGGTCAGTCTTCTTGCCGTTCTGGGTGCCCCCGCATCCTCGAACAGAAGCATGATTTGATTGTTGGCCAGAGAGGCAATCAGGGTCTGATGGACCAGGGACTGAAGCTGCTTAAAACCGTCAATGGTAGGGTTCATGGGGAAAACAACTGCCTGAGCCGAGATAAAAAAAAGCGCTGCCCAAAGCGACCCATCCCCAGGTAGCGGACAGCTGCATCAATCCGGCAGCAAGGTGCGCGGCGGCAGCGGACCCGGTATCAGCCGTTGGCGGGCCTGACTGTCCGCCAAGAATAAGAGCGACGGGTCACAGCAGCTGTGCAGGGACTCTCAGGACTGGCTAACCCCGGTACGGCCACATCTGGCAGCAGCCCAGCGCACCACCGTGCCAAACAATCGCGCCGCTGCCAGCATTTACCTGTCACCCAAAGAAAAAACAAAGCCAGAGGGCCGGATGGGAACCGGCAACTCTGGCCCTCGCGCTGAATCTGTCTACCTGAAGCAAACCATCAGGGTATCAGACAGTGGTCGCCTCTTCGGCAACCGTCGCAACCATGTTGGCCCGATTCTTCCTGCGGCGTTTCCACCAGGCGCCAGCAGCCCCTGTGGCAGCGGCAATAGTACCCAAGATCAGCGTGCCTGGTTCGGGGACGGCGACAGCAGTCAGCTCCGTGTAGAAGTTGGTGCTAAATGGAGGAACACCTGATAAATCACCGGCGGTTACAATACCTGACGAAGGAAAATCATACCCACCAGCATCATTTATAACCGTGCCCTGATAACTAGCTATCGGGGTCTCGCTCCATGGGCCGGTAGATGCCGAAGCGCTGGCTCCAAAAACACCATCAACCCCTCCAAATGGCACAGAGTATGTTAAATTATCCACAGTAAGCAAATATTTGCCACCAGCGACCAGTCCAGACGATTCATTGCCAACCGTACCGAAAACACCACCACTAAGTGCCAAATTGACTGCCACAGGAGAAAGAGAACTACTACTCACAGTTAATCCGCTAATAGTTTGTCCACCAACATAAGTATAATCACCAGAACTCGTTGAATCACGAAACAAACTCACGGTGGCCCCAGTCAAAGTAAAGCTTTGACCCGTTGTGAAAACATTAAAACCAAAATTTGTCAGAGCCCACCTGCCTGACCCGGCCGACGAGCCAGAGGTAGTGAAGGTCACACCAGCGCTATTATCCAACAAATTATTTGGATTGTCACTAGGCGCTACGCCATTATACGCCACCACCACTTCTGAGCGGGCTTCCATAACCAAGGCCAACAAGCCCGCCATGATCCAGGTACATCGTCGCATTGCTTTCACTCCAAGGGGTCTATCTCATGTTGATACCACAAAAAACACAATCAGGCAACCACAGTCAGGATGACTGAGGTGGTGGTGTAATTGATGCGGAAGTTTTTTCCGCCAGCGCTGAATATGGCAGCTTCAGCCAAACCGTTGAACTGACCGGTCAGGGAGGTGCCGGTTAGCAGGGTGAAGACATTGCCGGTGGTTACTTCGGCAGCCACACCGGTGATGTTCAGGGTGGCCCCGCCCAGGGCCACTACCCCGGAAGAGGAGACCGCTCCACAGGTGTTCGAGCTACCCATGTAGGTGCTGAAGGTCGAGCCCGAGGTCATCGTCACGGACCCCGTGCTGATGGTGCCTACATAGGGGCTGGTGCTGGAGCCCGGGAAGAAGATCCCGCCCGAGAGAATATTCACTGCGCCGCTGACAGAGCCGGTGCCGGTCAGGGTCGCACCCGATCGCACCTCGACAGAGCTGAGGATATTGCAGCCTGTGGCTGTGACAAACTTGCCACCCAGCAGATACACCGTGTTGCTACCGGCGTTGATGTCGGCTGCGGTGATCAGGGCATCCACCGCGCTGTCTTGGCTCAGGTACTGCGCACCGTTCAAGCTCGAGGTGTTGGTGGACAGGTTGTTGACCCGGGTGCGTAGCGGGCTGGCGCCAGTACCAATCGAAGCCGCCGTTGCTGTCAGCGTGTTGGCCACCACATCCTCGGTGCTGCCGGTAGCAGTTATGGCGCCGGTGGCAGTCAACACCACATCCGTGGTGGTCAGGCTACCCGACAAGACGCCATTCGTGGCAAAGTTGATGGTCGTACCCGTGATGGCGGAGAAATTGAGGCTGCCCAGCGCAATGCTGTCAGTCACCGAGATCCCGCCGGTGTTAGCGGTGCTGCCTACCACCAGCCGGCCGGCAGTCACCTTGGCCACTTCGGCCGCGCTGATCCCCAGCACACTTCCCGATCCGGCACCACCCAGGTCAATCGCGGTGCCAGCCGCTCTGGTGAGGATGGTGGTGTTGGCAGTACCGGAGTTGAGGGAGCCGGTCAGGGCCAGGCTGTCGCCGGTCACGGTGATGGCGTTGTTGCCGGCATTGACCGCGGTGGCAATAGTCACTGTCGCCCCCGTCAGGCTGATGGTGTTGCTGGCGGTGACCGACGGGGTATTGGCATTCAGATTCAAGGTGCCGGTAGTGGCATTCAGGGTGATCGCACCACCATTCGCAACATTCAAGCGGCGAGAGAACACACTAATTCCAGTTGCTGTGACATTAATCCCGCCCGCTGCCGTGGTGTTAATCCCCCGAATGGTTGTTGCGCCGGTTCCGGCACTCTGCGTGAAGGCAGCGGCATTCACCTGGTTGGCCAGATTGGTGACCGCGGCACTATTGATCTGAATGGTTCCCAGCGGGGTCATGTTACCGACCGCACCGTTCAGGCTGACATTGCCGGTTCCACCCGTCAGCGTCAGGTCTTGGCCACCGTTCAAACTGTTTGAGAACAGGATGTTGCCCGCCCCGGCACCCGTGCTGATAGCCACCGGCCCTGCCAGTTGTGTGGCCCCAGCTAGGGTGACATTGGCGTTGGTGGTGGTGATGTCACCGGCCAGGATGTTGGTGCCGCCGCTGCCGCTCTGGGTGAAGGCTCCCGTCGCGGTGATGTCACCAGCGGCGCCGGTGGTGAACACCCCGGTGTTGACCACTGCCACTGTGCTACCCGCAGTAACCCCGGCGTTGATGGTCAGATTCCTGCCCGTGAAAGCCAAGTTACCTGTCAGGTTCACTGCCCCGTCCAGTGTGGAAGTGCCGGTGCCGGCACTCTGGGTCAGGCTGGTGGCGGTGATGGCGGCAGCCATCAGATTGCCGGCCGAGTTGACTGTCATGGCACCGAGGCGGGTGGCGCCTCCCAGAGCGCCTGCAAGGGTGATGGTGCCGGTGCCGGCCGTCAGGCCCAGCGTCTGGGTGCTCGCCGTGGTGCCGTTGACCGTGCCAAAAACCGTAATGGGGGCGTTGGTGGTGGCCAGCGTCACATTAGCGGCCAGCGTCACATTGTCACCCAGGGTCAGGGCATTGACGGTGGTGACCGAGCCGCCCAGCTTGGCGGATGCCCCGCCATCCAGCGTCAGGCTGGAGAGCGGTGTGCTGTTGCCCACAGTGCTGGTGAACTCGGTCTGGCCACCGGCATTCACGACCAGGTTGCGCGCGCCGTTCACGGTGCCGGTGAAGGTGACGGCGCCGCTGCCGGTGGTGACGGCAATATCATTGATGAGCGTTGTGGCACCCACCAAATTCACTGTGCGATCGGCGGTGGTGAGGTTGGAGCCGACCGAGATACCGGTTGCGCCAGTCAGACTCACAATCCCTGCCGAGGTGATGGGGCTGGCAGTGGAAATCAGGACTGTGCCGGCAGAAGAATTGAGTGTGAAGCCGCCGGTCCCGACAACGATGGGCCGTGAGTAAGTGGACACGCCGGCGGTGGCGGTGATGCTGACCGAACCAGCGGCAGCCGTTGTGATGCCACGCACGGTGGCGACACCGGTGATGGTGGCTGTGAAAGACCCGGCTTCCACCGCGTTTAACAGGTTGAGGGCGGCGCCGCTGGAAACCACGATGGAGTTCAGGTCAACAATATTGCCCACATTACGCAGGGTCACATTGCCAAGACCAGCCACCAGCGTGAGGTCATAAGCCCCGTTCAATGCGTTGTTGATCAGGATGTTGTCGCCAACGGCACCACCGGTGGTCATGGTCACCGCACCGGTCAGGTTCACCGGCTGGCCGAAAGTCAAAGAGTCAGCGGTGATGTTGCCACCCAGGTAGTTGGCGCCCACCCCATTCTGGGTGAAGGCACCGCTGGCGTTGATGGTGCCAGCAGAACCGGTGGTGAAGCTGGTGGTGGCGTTGACGCCCACGGTAGTGGCGCCGGTGACCGCACCGTCCAGCAGCAGTTGCGAGCCTTTGAAGGCGAACGCCCCGGACAGCGTCAGGGCGTAGTCGAAAG
>QWOS01000070.1 GCA_003669555.1 Planctomycetota bacterium | reverse complement strand
CGCACTGCAAGGCACTGGATGTGAAACGGAGCAAGGTCCGTTGGTCGGATATCCTGTTGATCCTGGCATTTGGCGCTCCGGCCCGATGCGGTTCTTGCGCAAGCCGGTTTTGCACCTGGTTACCCCTGCCTGCTCACGCCAAGGCTGGGCGACAGCGCAGCCGGCCCTTGCCTGAACGCCGAAGACACCGCAAGGCAGCCTGAACACACGCCGGCAGTGTGGGCGGCGGCCAAGCCTTCCCGGTAACTGAATGCAGCCTGATTTGGCCCCGGGTTAACGGGGCAGCCACTTGCGACGGAATGGCGATCACTCTGGAAATGGCCTTGCATAAAGCTGGCATGGTTCTTTCCGGCGATATCACCGTCGGTAATAGGCCGGTTTCCACCCTCACCCCTGGCAGCGATTTGGCTTCATCACGGCGATTTCATGCTCCAATGGGCCCGGTCGCCCATCAGTTTGCCAGTCTGGCTGAGCCAGGCCAGATGGCCGGCTGCTGCGGTGGTGGTGACGGTGACCTTTTTCGCTCGTGAGCAGGCCACGGCCTGGGGAATGTCCAGCCAGCGCAGCACATGCAGGTAATGGGGGCCCTGGGCGTGAGAAGCCGGCGGCTGGCTGATATCCAGCTTCTCAATCCCCGGGTGGAACAATGAGGCATACAGGGCGTTGATACCCATGTCGCCCTGGCCTGACAGATAAAGTGGGCGGCTGGTGGTTTCGGGGATCATCGCCAGACTGCGCAGGACCTGAATGATGTCAAAAACCTGGCCCGATTCCACCGTGGCACCCAGCAGCGCCAGCCGGCGGCGGAGCATGTGGGGGCGGGGTTTGCCATCCGGGCCGGCATGCGTGTCTGACCAGGCAGTGGGGCCGATGCCGCGGGGTGTGACCCAGACGGTGATACCAGATTCGCCTGGCAGTGCCGGGTTGGTGTCGGTGGAAGCGCGGGCCTGCCACTCCGCTTCGTCAAGAATCCGCACCCGGACAGGCCCCATCACACCCGGTGACGCCGGGCTGGAGATCCGCACGGGTAACTCCAGCCCGGGTTCCACGCCGATGCTCCAGGCCTGATGGAGACGGTTGCCGGTAGTCTGGCTGGAAATCAATCGCGGCGGGGTGGTGTGGTTCATGGGCCAGTGGGCGAAGCTGGTGCGCAGTAGTTCGCCCCGCAAACGGTCCGGCTCGGTTGCCAGCCATTGGTCAGCCTGCCCAGCCGTTTGGGGAACAGGGTGGCTGGCCCTGGGCACGAACCATTCGTCCACCGTGGTGTTCCGTTCATTGGCGGGGATCCGGTCGAAGACCCGCAGTTGCGGCGGTTCGAGGGGCGCGGGTTTGCTGTTTCCCAGCGAGTGGGTGGGGACACGGGCGGCATGGCTGTCGATCCAGCCCATGGCACCCTGGCGTAATTCAGGGGTGTCGATATGGCCGCCGGCAGTTTCCATCAGGGCCAGCAGGTCGGGCTTGCCGGCCTGGGCGAAGGCGAGACGGGCCAGGGCGGCTGGGCGGCGGTAGCCAGCCACCGGGAAAATGCCATCCTGGTCGCTATTGCCCAGCAGGGTGGCGCGTGGCGCACAAAGGGCAATGATCTGGGCGAAATCCATGCCAGCCACATTATGGAAGTACATGCAGTCGCAGTGTCCGGTGATGCAACCGCGCTGGTTGGGCTCCATCTCGCCCTGAATAATGTGGCCCCGCAGATCAGACAGGCCGGCCACCGGCACGGCAGCCCGCACGCGTGTGTCGGCGGCGGCCAGCCACCAGGATGTGGCGCCACCACCCGAGCGGCCAGTCACCGCCAGGCGGGCTGGATCGACTTCGGGGCGCGACTGCAGGTAGTCGAGAGCGCGGATGGCATTCCATAGCTCCACCCCGGCCGGGGTGTAGCCACGGTCGTGCCACCACCAGCGTTTCTGGCTGTAGGTGCCATGATGGGTGCCCTCGATCTCGCCCAGTTGCAGGGTGTCGATGATGAGGCAGGCATAGCCATTTTCGGCAAATTGGGCCGGGTGGTGCTGGTAAGGCACCTTGGAACCGTAGGCGACACGGGTTGTCTTGCCGTCAGCGCCTTTCTCTTCACGAACCAGAGTGGAATGGCCACAAACATAGAGGACTGCCGGGAAGGGGCCTTGTCCCTGGGCGGGGAGATAGAGGTTGGCGGTGACATACAGCCCGGGACGCGATTGGAAATGGATTTTTTCGACCCGAAAGCGGCTGGTTTGTGTGGTGCCAGTGATGACTGGGCTGAGGGGTGTGCGCTCCGGGAGGGGAGAGAGACCCATCATTTCGAGGAATCGGGCTCGCCAGCGCGCCTGGCGGACGGGGAGTGGCTCCGTGGATTCGATTTCCAGGCGGCAGGCGCGTTCGATGCGGGCTGTGCCGCCCTGAATCCAGGCATCGCGCCAGGCATCGGCTGCGGAGGTGGGCATGATTTGGCTGGCAACGAGAAGCATTGCGAATGGCAGCATGTTCCGTCTCGAGGGGTGGGGTAGAATAGTTTTCAGGCTGGCTGGCGTGGCTCCCGTGAGCCCATTATTCGCATTTTCAGTCTCTTGCCAAGGAAAATTCGCATGGAAATGGTTCATCAGCACCCGGAGCTCGCGGGTGCCAGTGCCTTGGCCACCCCGTGCCTGATTTTTTTGCTGGAACGGATCGAAAACAATCTGGCGGCGATTCTGGAGATGGTGGGGGGCCGGCCTGAGCGACTACGCCCCCATATAAAGACCCACAAAACCCGTGAAATCAGCCGGCTTTGGCTGGCCCTGGGGGTGACTCGCCATAAAGCGGCCACCCTTGTGGAGGCCGAGGTGCTGGCTCAGGAAGGCGCTCTGGATGTGCTGGTTTCGTACCCGTTGGTGGGGCCGGCCCCGGATCGCCTCGGTTTGTTGGCGCGCACCTACCCGGCAACGGCTTTCAGCGCCCTGGTGGACAGCCGGGAAACCCTGGCGGGGCTGGTGGCTGCCGCTGAAAGGCACACGGTTTCCCTGGGAGCGATGCTGGATCTGGATGTGGGCCAGCACCGCACGGGCGTTGGGCCGGTGCCCTTGCGGGCTGAACTGATCGCGGCGCTGGCTCAGGCGGGGTCTGTTCGTCCCACGGGAATCCATGCCTACGATGGCCACTTGCATATGGAGTCGGTGGAAGAGCGGCGGGCGCTTGCCAGGCAGGTGATGGCAGTGGCGGAGGGGGTTCGGCGCGAGACCGGCCTGGCCGGCTGGCCCGAGGTTCCTCTGGTGGTGAGCGGTTCCCCGAGTTTTCCAGTCCATTGTGAACAACTGGGCAAGGTGCCTAGTCTGGAGCTTTCGCCTGGTACCGTGGTGCTTTTCGATCGGGGTTATGATCGCTACCCTGATTTGGCGGCCAAATTCCAGGGTGCGGCGGCGGTCCTCACCCGTGTGATCAGCCGGCCCCAGCCTGACCTGGTGACTTTCGATTGCGGCACCAAAGCCGTGGCCAGCGATCCCCCCATGGCAAAAAGGGCGGTGGTGGAGGGTTTGGAAGACGCCGAGGTGGTGGGGCACAACGAGGAGCATCTGGTACTGCGGACCGTCCGGGCGGCGGAATGGCCGGTGGGCCGTATGGCCCTGGCCTGGCCATGGCATATCTGCCCCACAGTGGCCTGGCACGACCAGGCTTGGGTGTATGAAGAGGGCAAACCGGCCGGCACCTGGATGATCGCCGCCAGAGGGCGGCAAAAAACCAGGGCAGACGGAGGATGGCCGACGGCGGGTTTTGGCCTATGATTTATGATTGAGCAGGAGAAAGTCATGGATTCAGGTGGTAAACAGTTGGACGGAACCCTTTCCGAAGGGGGGATCAGGCGCCCCCGGCGTGTGCTTCTGAAATTGAGTGGCGAGCTTTTTTGCTTGCCAGGCCAATCCGGAATCAACATCGAAGAGACCATCAAGGTGGCAGGCCAGGTAAAAAACCTGCTCGAACTGGGCGTGCAGCCAGCGGTGGTGGTGGGAGGTGGCAATATCCTGCGTGGGGCACAGTTTTCCAGCGGCACCACGGTGATCAAGAAAGCTACTGCCCATCATATGGGTATGCTGGCGACGGTAATGAATGGCATGGCCCTGCAGGAGGCGTTGGAAAGCCTGGGGTGCGAGACGCGTCTCCAGACGGCCTTCCGCATGGAAAGTGTGGCCGAACCCTTTATTTTGCGCCGGGCGGTGCGGCATCTGGAAAAGGGCCGGATTGTCATTCTGGCGGCCGGTACGGGTAACCCGTTTGTCACAACCGACACCGCTGCTGCGCTGCGGTCTTGCGAACTGGCCGTGGATATACTCCTTAAAGCCACCAAGGTAGACGGAGTGTACAGCGATGATCCAATGCGTAATCCGCACGCGGTGCTGTACGATCGCCTGACTTATGACAAGGTTTTGCGTGACAACCTGAAGGTGATGGATGCGAGTGCGGTCAGCATGTGCCGTGAAGCCAGGGTGCCCATTCGGGTCTTCAGCTACCGGCGCGAGGGAAATATCGAGAAGGCGGCCTGTGGCCACCCGGTTGGGACGCTGATTTCAGATCAGCCCTGATTTTTCCGGCCCGTGTTGGGTCGTTTTTCATGTTTTGAAGAGAGGGAGTGAATCATGTCGGGAACCAGGCAAGTGCTGAAAGATGCCGAAGAGCGCATGGAGAAGGCGGTGGGGGTTTTCATCAACGAATTGCGCGGTTTGCGCACCGGCCGGGCCACTCCAGCGCTGGTCGAGAACTTGCGCGTGGAGGCCTATGGCGGGGCTTCTGACATGAAGCTGCGCGAAATGGCGCAGATCTCGGTGCCCGAACCGCAGCAACTGGTCATCAAGCCGTTCGATGCTGGCACCCTGAAAGACATCGAGAAGGCTATCCGCGCCTCCGATCTGGGGCTGGCCCCTTCGAGTGATGGCAAGGTGGTGCGCCTGAATGTGCCGCCCATGAGCGGCGACCAGCGCAACAAACTGGTGGCGAAGATGAAAAAGTCGGCGGAGGACACCAAGGTCTCTTGCCGCAACATCCGTCGCGACGGCAACAAGCATATCGACACTGCCCAGAAAGACGGGTTGGTGACCGAAGACGATCAGACCAAGGGCAAGGAAGAGATGCAGGTCCTGTTGAAAAAATTCGAGGACCGGGTGGGAGACCTGGCCGAGAAAAAGACCAAGGAAATTCTTGAAAGCTGACCCTGTGGGGTGTTGTCGATTTGCCAAGGCGCCGCGGAAGACCGCGGCGCCTTTTGCCATGAACGGACGGGAACAAGCCCATGAAGCCTCTTAGGCAGATACTGCTGCAATTTGCCGGCCGGACAAAGGGGCTGGAACCTGGGCCCGAGGTGGGTTTGTCTTCGGCCCAGGTGGCTGAAAGCCGGGCGGCCTATGGTGCCAACACGCTCACACCCATTCCCAGGGAGCCACTGTGGAGCCGCTTCCTTGGCAAATTCGATGAGCCCATCATCCGCATTTTGCTGGGGGCTGCTCTGCTCTCCACTGTGGTGGACCTGTTCAAGGGCGGTGCCGATGGCGGTTTCCGCTGGCCGGGATTGGTGGGAATGGTGCTGTTGGCGGGCACGCTGGGAGCTGGGCTGGGGGTTCGCCGGTTGCGGGCCTGGCTTCCTTCGCTGATGCTGCTGGCATCGATGGCGCTCTTTGGCCTTTCGGTGGCGGTGCAGCATCCCTCTTTCGAGGGGTTGGCGGTGATGCTGGCGGTGATCCTGGCCACCGGTGTGTCTTTCATCAGTGAATACCGGTCCGACAGGGAATTCGAGGCCCTTAATTCCCAAAAAGACTCCCTGCGGGTGAAAGTGAACCGGGACGGTGCCTTTCTGACCATCCCCATGGAGGAGGTGGTGACTGGTGACCTGGTGCTGCTGGAGGCTGGCGACGAGATTCCCGCCGACGGCTGGCTGATCCGGGCTGTTGAATTACGCGTTGACCAATCCCTGCTGACCGGTGAATCGGCTCCCGTGAAAAAGGGCATAGCCCGCGTGGATGAAGAAACCCACGGGATCGACCGGGCGGGATGCGCTTACCGTGGCACCCAGGTGCTGGCGGGAGTGGCCACATTGCGCGTGGCCGAGGTGGGTGATACCACCCTGGTGGGCCTAATTGCCCGCAATCTGGGCCTGCAGGATGGCCAGGAAAGAGGGGAAAGCGATACCAGCCAGGCTTTGCAGGGTGACCGGGTACGTGACAAGCTGACCATTTCCAAGCGGCAAACGCCGTTGCAGGTGAAGCTTGGCCGATTGGCAGACCTGATCAGTCTGGCGGGTTATATCGCCGCCGTGGCCATTCTGGTGGTGGTGCTGGCCCGGGCCTGGATCGACGGTGAATTCTCAACGGGCTATCTCAACGCTTTCGGTGCCATTCTCAACGCGGTGGTTTACGCCGTGATCATCGTTGTGGTGGCTGTGCCCGAGGGGTTGCCCATGAGCGTGACGGTGTCGCTGGCTTTGGCCATGCGCAAGATGACCCGGGCCAATAGCCTGGTCCGGCAGTTGGTGGCTTGTGAAACCATTGGCTCCGCCACGGTCATCTGCTCGGACAAAACGGGCACCCTCACCGAGAACCGGATGACTGTGGTGCGGGTGAACACAGCGGGTAGGGCCCTGGAACCTGGCATGCCGGATTGGCAAGGGCTCAATGCCGCCAGGCTCATGACTGATGCCAGTCAGGTCCGGCACCGGGATTTTACCCCGCTGGACTGGTTGGGATTGGTGACTGGGGTAAATTCCACCGCCCAGCTTGAGCGGAAGAATGGCCGGTTGGCTGTGGTCGGCTCGGGAACCGAGGGAGCCCTGTTGCACTGGTTGCAGGATCAGGGAGCGGACTACGGGGCAGTCCGCAAGGCATACCCGTTGATCTGTCAGGCCCATTTTACCTCGGAACGCAAGTTGATGTCGTCGGTGATCAGGCTGGGGGGCGTGGTGGTGGTTCTGGTGAAGGGGGCCAGTGAGACGGTCCTGGCCAGGTCTACTCATGCGATCCAGGCCGATGGATCGATTCGGCTACTCGAAGAAGAGGAGCGGCTGGCCTGGAGCGGGGTCATCAGCACTGCGGCGGGTGAGGCGATGCGCACGCTGGCTTTCGCTTGCAAGATATTGCCCGGGGCCGGTGACTCACTTCTGGCGGATGTGGATAGCCTGATGGCCAGCACTCCCGAACTGGAAAGCGGCCTGGCCTTCGCCGGGTTATTGTCGATTCGGGATCCCCTGCGGCAAGATGCTCGGGAGTCTATCGATGCCTGCCGGACCGCCGGTATTGGTGTCAAGATGGTGACTGGCGACAGCCCCTGGACTGCCCGCGCCATTGGCAGGCAGCTTGGCATGCTGGATGACCCGAATGCGCTGCTGGTGACCAGTGACGAATTCAAAGTCATGTCCGATGCGCAGGCCCTGGAACTATTGCCCCGTCTGGCCATCCTGGCCCGCGCCCAGCCGCTCGACAAGTACCGCCTGGTGCGGCTGTTGCAGGAGCGTGGCGAGGTGGTGGCGGTGACCGGGGACGGCACCAACGATGCCCCCGCCCTGAAAAAAGCTGATGTTGGTCTATCGATGGGTGTTGCCGGCACCGAGGTGGCCAAAGAGGCCAGCCACATTGTGCTGCTCGATGATGCCTTTTCCACCATAGTGAGTGCCGTGCACTGGGGCCGGGCGCTTTATGAGAATATCCAGCGCTTTATCCAGTTTCAGCTCACCATTAATGTCAGCGCCCTGGTGATCGCTTTTATGGGACCATTTTTGGGTATTCGCCCACCATTCACGGTGCTGCAATTGCTGTGGGTGAATGTGATCATGGACACCTTCGCCGCAATCGCCCTGTGCAGCGAGCCACCGGGGCGCGGCCTGATGCAAGACAAACCCAAGCGTCGTGACGAGCCTATTGTCACCCCGGGGATGGCCGTGAATATTTTGGGCACCGCGCTTTTCTTTATTGTCGTACTCACCGGGTTATTGCTGCTGATGCGCGGCGACCCATCCAGCCCTGGCTGGTTCGCCGGTGATGGTCCATGGATGGCCGAGTCGGCTGGTAAACTGTTTCCGGTGTTGCCGGGGGACCTGGTTGCCGACGCGGCGGGAAGCTGGACGGCAACCTCCGGCGCAGTGGTTGAGTCAGTGAAGTTGCATTTTACCATGCGGCAGGCGACCATTTTTTTCACGGCCTATGTCTTGTTCCAGGTCTGGAACCTGATCAATTGCCGATCTTTGAATCCAGCTGTGAGTGGCCTGACGGGTTTGGGTGGCAACTGGTGGTTTATTGGCATCGCTGTGGCAATAATGATTGGCCAGGTGATGATTGTCAATCTGGGTGGGGTGGTTTTCAACACGGTCCCGCTGGGTGTGGAATGGGCCTGGATCGTGCTGGGGACCTCTTCGGTACTGTTTTTTGCTGAAGGCGTGCGTCGGCTGCGAATGCGAGGTATCAGGCAATGAGTGAGACCATGAATACCACGCTGGAAAAACTGGGAGTGGGGCGGATTACCCGTCATGTATTCATGTGCGCCGGGCCCAAATGCTGTGACGGAGAGCAGGGGCAAAAAGCCTGGGAAGCGCTGAAAAGCGAGATTGCGGCACAGGGGCCGGGAGAGGGCGGCGGGATTTGCTTTCGTACCCGGGTGGGCTGTTTGCGGCTCTGCCAGCAGGGGCCGGTGGTGCTCGTTTACCCGGAGGGGACCTGGTACGGCGGTATCACTGCGGACCGTGTGCCGGTCCTGGTGCAGCGGCATGTACGGGAAGGCGTGCCAGTCGGGGAGTGGGTTCTGGCGGAAAACCCGTTGCCTGTAGCGGGGCCAGTTGTGCCCCTATCTGGCCGGTCATGAAAGAGTGAATGATTCGATTTCCGAAGGGATGTGCGGAGATATAGCGTGAAAATCCTGGCGATCGTTCTGGTTTTGCTGATCGTATTGGTGCCAGCGGGCCTGCTCTGCTGGCTGGTTGTTTGGGCGATGCGCCGGGGCAACCGCCATTCGGCGGAAAAAGCTGCGGCAAAGCTGTTATTCCTGGGATTGCCATCGGGGGTACCGTACCCGTGTGCCGAGGATGCCGGCGCTCCCATCTTTCAGTTTACCCCAGAAAAAAAGCAGGGGAAAACAACCATACCCTCTGCATTGGTGGTATTGGTGGCCGCCGATGTGCCTTGCGATTTGCGATTGCGCTTGCAGTCCAGGCTGGACAGATGGGGGCTCAGTCTGGGGTTGGGGCGGACGCTGGTGACTGGTGACCAGGGTTTTGATTCTCTTGTCTATGTGGAGGCGACCTCAGTGGGATTTGCCGAGGATTTACTGGCCAAACCCCGTTCGCGCGAAGAAATCACCAATTTGCTGAAAAACGGCTACCAAACGGTGGACTGGTTAGCCAAAACGGGGCAGATCAGCGCGACCTGGACAGGATACACCGCTAATGCAGAGCAGGATGTGGCGGTGGTGGGCGCGGCGGCGGGCGGACTCGAAGCGTTGCTCAGTCTGGGAGCCGGGATCGAGGCGGGCCCGCTGCCAGACTGGAAGTTTCGCTACCGCCTGGGGCTGGCCTGGGAATGGCTGGTAGGCCTGGCACTAGTGGTTGGAATTGGCGGGGGCTTTTACTTTGCCACGCAGGTGTATGCCCCACTGGAGGGAAACCTGTGGCATGTGGCACCCTGGATTATTCCGTTTATGCTGTTATCCATGGTGCCAGTCTGGATGTTTTTTCGAGCCACCCCCCAGGGGCACCAAAGCTTCGTAAGGTCTTTTTGGGTGCAATTGGTACTGGCAAGCATTGCCGCCTATCCTGTTTATTTTACCCTGAATGGTTGGCTGGACCAACAGCCTCCCGGCGTGGCTGAGGTCCCTGTCAAGGGTACGGAATCGTCACGCAACAAGAATACAACTACTTATTACGCTGTGCTGGATGCCCGGATTGGTGGCAAAATGGTGCACCGGATAGAAGTAGATGACTCATTGGCCAAGCAGATCGACAGCGGCGGGCAGGTTACGGCCTGTCTGGATTTTGGCACGGGCCATTTTGGGCATCCGTGGAAAAAAGCGATCCATTTTCAGGTGAAAGAGATCAAGAACAAGTTCAATATACCGGGCTGGCTGCAGCCGCCAAACGGGTTCGGGAAACCTGCGAAATAAGGGCTCCCATTCGTGCTCTCCCGGGCTGCAAGGATCAGGCTGCGGATGCCCGGGAGTTATCCATGGCCTTGACGGTCTGAAGCATTGTCCACCCGGTCCGGGTAAGTCGATAGCAAGGGGATTGCCGCAATTCCACGGGGGCATCCGGGTTACCGGCGCTGGGTTCCAGGCAATCCAGAGTCAGGGCCTGGGAGTGTAGCCGTCGTGGGTCACGGGAGCCGGCCTCCCCCATCCGGCGCGTGGTCCAGCCGTTGCGACCTGCCTTGCCGTAGAACGCCAATAGTTCCACCAGGGCCGGATTGTTGGCGACAATCAGGGTTTCATCAGCCAATTCCATTGCATCGGGAATCATGATTCGTCCTCCGGTCACCCGGAAGGGAATCGGCTGAGTCTGCCTTGCGTGGCCATGGATCAGAACCCGGAAGGGTGGAGAAGGTTCCCACCGGGTTCCAGAAGCACGGGCCATACCGAATATGCTCAAAAAGGCGATCGCATGGGGGAGTGATCTCCCGACAGGGGAGATGGAACAACCGTCAAGGTGGCCTGTCCCGGAAGGCGGGTTCTGACGAACGGTCAGGAACGGCTGAAGATCCAGCGGCACATTTCAACCATGCTGGGGGCCTTACCCAGCGACAGGTAGCCGATCCGGAAAATCCGCCCGGCTATCCACACCGCAAGGATGGTGGCCAGCAACACCAGCCCTGACCCCGCCAGTGGCTCCCAAAGCGGCAGATTGGGTGCTGAAGCCAGCCGGGCCATCATGAGCATGGGGGTGGCCAGCGGGAAAAGGGACAGATACCTGGCGAGAGAGCCTGTCGGGTCTTCCACCACAGGGAGCAGGACCAGCATGGGGAGCGAGAGGCAAAGGCTGACCGGCATGAGTAGTGTTTGCGCCTGCTTCATATCCGAACAGGCGCTGCCCACGGCGATGAACAGCGACCCGAAAAGCAGCAGCGCAAGCGACTGGAACAACAAAAACCACAGGGGCAGATCAGGGCGCAGGTCGGCATCAAGATTCCAGTGGCGGGCGGCGATCAGGCCACCCCCCATATAAACCATCGAAAGGAGTAACCCGGTGGCGGTCATTCCCAGCAATTTCCCGCCAAGCACTTGAAAAGGGGTGGCACTACCCAAGAGGACCTCACCTATCCGGTTCATCTTTTCCTCAAGGACCCCATGCAGTTGTGGCGACGCTCCCACTAGCACCACAAAGAAAAGCAGGGTGGCGGCCAGGAACGGGATGAGGGTCTTCAGGCCGGGCACAATCTCCTTGCCTTCCCTGACGGTGCCGGTCTCATCCAGTTTGGGCAATTCGCGCTGAACCAGGCCCTTGCCAGCACTTTTGCCTGCGGCTTCGGTGAGATTGGCCAACTCCACGGGGGTGTACCGGCGATCCTTGCGAGCCCACAGCAGGGGGTTGAGGGAGGCAGACCGCTGCAACTGCACCAGCGTGACCAGTTTCACCCCCACCCCCATGAGCACATCGCGGTCGAGGGCGCGGTCGGTGTAATAGGTCACGGCCCCGTCATCGGGGTTGGCAGGTTTTTGTTCGAGGGAGGCGGGGCCAATTTCGAAGAAGGCGGCCAGTTCCCCGGCCCGCACCCTTTCGCCCAGTTCATAGCGCTGCCGCAAGGCGGCCTGGGGATCCTCCGAAGCGTCAACGGGGGTGACAGCCTCAAAAAAGAGCAGTCCCAGTGAGCCTGAAAGGAGAGATTCTCCGGCAGCCGAAGCCATCCGGGTGGATTCCATTTCCCGCAGCAGGTCCATGCTTGCCACCGCGCCCACCGCCTGACCCGGAGTCTGGTCAATGATGGCGATGGTTCGTGTGTCGCGCGATTTCCATCCCTGGGCCAGGCGGGAGACATTGGAGCTGATAAGGATCATCACCGGCATCAGCACCAGGCTGATCAGGAAGGCCTTGTTCAGCACCGCAGCCTTGAATTCACGGGCCGCAATCACAAAAACCTTGTTCATGGTGCTCAGGCCGAGGCCTCCTCCATGCGCGTGGCGCCAACCCGCTCCAGGAAAATTTCCCGTAACGACGACTGACCCAGATCAAACCGGGCCACCGGGCCCTGCTGTAGCAGCCCATGCAGCACCTCCTGGGCATCGGCCCCGGGGGCAAGCGTGAGTGCGGTCTCGGACCCGAGTTGGGCGGCTCGTTCCACCCCGGGCAACCTTTGGCAGTCAATCTCCATGCCGTCCAGCCTGGCGCGGATCGTGGAGCGGCCATGTTCGCGTCGCACCTCGTCCCATGTGCCATCCAGCACCTTGCGCCCCTTGTGGATGAGGATCAGTGAGGCGCACATGCGTTCTGCCACATCCATATCATGGGTAGACAGCAGCACAGTGGCGCCCTGGTCACGCAGGGTGCGTATGGCGTCGCCCAACTGGGCGGCGTGAATGGGGTCGAGGCCGCTAAACGGCTCGTCCAGAATCACCAACTCGGGAGAATGAGCCACCGCCGCGATGAACTGGACCCGCTGTGCCATCCCTTTGGAAAGGGCCTCCACCTTCAGTTTGGCCGCATCAGCGAGATCGAGCCGTTCCAGCCAGGCGCGCACGGCGGGTTCGGGGGAACGGACCCCTTTCAGGCGGGCAAAGAAGCAGAGGAGTTCCAGTACTTTCATCGATCGGTACAGGCCCCGCTCCTCAGGCAGATAGCCCAGGCGGTCACTGGCCCGCTTTTCGGTGGTGGAGCCAAGCACCTCCACGGTGCCTTCGTCAGGTTCGTACAGGCGGGTGATCAACCGCAGGGTGGTGGTCTTGCCTGACCCGTTGGGGCCGAGGAAGCCAGTGATTGACCCGGCGCGCACGCGCAAATCGAGCGCCTCGAGGGCCACCCGAGGGCCAAAACGCTTGGTCACGCCGGTAAGGACCACCGCGTTGGTCATGGCATCTTTTCTTTCGTGGATTCCAGAATGGAAGACGCTGCATCAGCTTCTTCACCCAGTTTTCGCCCCACTTTTTCCATGGCCAGACGGAGGGCGAACTCAATCTGGGCGTTAAGAGAGCGCAAATCGTCCTTGGCCCACCGTTCCATGGCGAAATGGACGGCCGGGTTCAAGCGCAGCAAAAAGGCCTTGCGTTCAGCCAAAGGGTAGCATCCCCGAAAATGGGTTTAATGATAGAGGGTACCAGTATTCACCACCGGCTGGGCTTCCTTGTCGCCGCACAACACTACCAGGAGATTGCTGACCATGGCGGCGCGCCGCTCGTCATCGAGTTTTACACGCCCATCTTTTTCCAGCCGGTCGAGCGCCATCTCCACCATTCCCACAGCGCCATCCACGATGATGCGGCGGGCCGAAAGGATCGCCGAGGCTTGCTGGCGTCGCAGCATCACCGCGGCGATTTCAGGAGCATAGGCCAGCAGGCTGAGGCGCGCCTCCAGCACTTCCACCCCGGCCGCCGCCAGTCGCTCTTTCAGTTCGGGGCGAAGTTCCTCACCAACCAGTTCAGGGGAGCCACGCAAACTGATTCTGCCGTCTTCCTGGCTATCGTAAGGGTGGCGGCTGGCCAGGTTGCGCAGCGCCGATTCACTTTGAATATGGACATAATCTTCGTAGTTATCGACATCGTAAAGTGCCTTGGCGGTGTCCACCACGCGCCAGACCACCACGGCTGCGATCTCGATGGGGTTGCCATCGAGATCGTTCACTTTGGCGGGTTGGCGATGCTTGCGCCCCAGGGCGGTGGACACATTGCCGGCGGCGTCTTTGGTGGTGGTGGAATCAGTCTGCGTGCCTGTCTCAAAAGTCCGCACCCGTAGCGACAACATTTTTTTTGAATAGAACGGGTTCACCCAGAAAAAACCCTCGTTTTTCAGAGTGCCCCGGTACTCGCCAAACAAAGTGAGGGCCCGCGCCTGGTTGGGATTAATCACCATCAGTCCGAAAAGGCCTAAAATCCCAGAAAAAAATCCCAGCACGGTGGCAGCAATGATCAAACCCTGCCCCAATTCAAAGCCGGCAAAATTACGGACCATTCCGCCGTAAGGACATGTGGGCTGGAGCATCAGCAACAGCCATGGCCAGCCAACCAGCAGGGCTAAACAGGCGAAAAGAGGCAGGTAGCCAGACCGTGCCCGCACCACGCGTTCCTGAACCATTGCATGTCTCCAGAAAGCATCGGAAGTTCCGATATCTTGATGATATCATCCTGGAGCCGCGCGTCAAGCTACAGGAAAAAAACGCACCAGACAGCGGCCAGGATGAAGCCACACGCCAGAATGTACTTCCAATGGATGGGTTCGCCCAGATAGTAAACCGAAAAGGGCACAAACACGGCCAAAGCGATGGCTTCCTGCAGGATTTTCAACTGTCCGACCGTGAACCGGGTGTTGCCGATCCGGTTGGCCGGCACCTGCAGCATGTATTCAAAGAATGCAATACCCCAGGAGATCAGGGCTGCGATAAACCAGGGTTTGCCCGCCAGGTCCTTCAGGTGGGCGTACCACGCGAAGGTCATGAAGATATTCGACAGGGCGAGCAGGCCAACCGTTTGCCAGAAAACACCCATGAAAATCTCCATGAACCCTGGCTGGCTTCAAGTCGGGCGGGTTTCAATCACAAAGGCAAACTGGCCAGGTTCTGGTTGATGGAACTGATCTGCTCTTCCAGTTCGGCCTGGGTGGCGCGTTGCTGCACCACCACTTCGGCGGGGGCGCGTTCCACAAACGAGGCATTGCCGAGTTTGGCGCGAATGCCTGCCAGGTTCTTTTCCTTGTCCAGGCGTTGCTTCAGCAAGCGCTCCCGTTCGGCGGCTGGATCAATGATCCCTTCGAGCAGCACAAACGCCTCGAAATCAGCTTCCCCCAGGCTGGAGGCCAGTCCAGGTCGCTGGACATCGGGCCCCAGTTCCAGGTCTCCCAGACCGGCAAGGTCGCGCATCAGGGGGGCCAGGGGGGCGAGCCCATCAGCCAGTTCCCGGGTCATTCTTGCGCGCATGTGCAGGGGGGTGCGCGCGTCAATCTGGTAGCGATTGCGAGTCTCGCGGGCGAGCCGAACCAGCCGCTGCATGCGATCCACCACCGCCTCTACACCGGTGTCGCGCCAGTGCGATTCTATGACCGGCCATTTGGCGATAACCACACTTTCGACCTGTTTTTCAGCCGCGGCAAGGCCCCGTAGTGGCGCGGCCTCGTTGAGTGCCTGCCAGAGCGTTTCAGCAAGGAATGGCATGAAGGGTTGCAACAGCCGCGCGAGCTGGTCAAGCACGCCCACCAGCACCCGCTGGGCGGTAGTTCGGTTGGCAGGATCACGCAGGCGCCCTTTGGCCAACTCCAGATACCAATCGCAGAAATCAGACCAGGTGAAGTCGTAAACCAGCTTGATCGCCTCACTGAAGCGGAACTGGTCCAGCGCCAGGTCAACACCAGCGATGGCATTGGCCAGACGACTGAGGATCCAGCGATCCTCCACTGTCAGTTCAGTCGGCACCAGCGCTCCAGGCGTGTGGCCCTCCAGGTTCATCAGGCAGAATCGGGTGGCATTCCAGACCTTGGTGGCGAAGTTCCGGCCTTGTTCGAATCGGTCACTGGCCTGTTTGGCGGTGGTCAGTTCAGGGTCAGCGGCAAGCCAGGGGCCACCAGGCCGGAAAGATTTCTTGCACCCGGGGCAGGCCAGTTTTTTGGTGCGCATGTACATGTGCTCCTGCTTCACCGGCACCAGGGTGTCGCAGTGGGGGCAGGCGTTGGCCACCGGCATACGGGCATCCTGGGTTTCTGTGGCCATCAGGGCCATCTGGAAGCGCAGGGCATCGGGGCCGTAACGATCGATGATGTCGAGGGGGTCCACGCCGTTGCCTTTGCTCTTGCTCATCGTTTCACCGAAGCCATCGGTGATCTTCGGGTGGATGTAGACCCGGTTGAACGGAATTTCACCAGTGTTGAACAGGCCACAAATGACCATGCGGGCCACCCACAGGGTGATGATGTCGCGTGAGGTGGACAGTACGCTGGTGGGATAATAACGGGCCATTTCCGCGGTCTCACCGGGCCAGCCCAGGGTGCTTTCGGGCCAGAGAGCCGAACTGAACCAGGTGTCGAGCACATCGGGGTCGCGGGTGAGGGGATAATCTGTCCCCAGCAGGTCTGCGGGAAGGTCTTCCTGGGCGCAGAGGTGGAAGCCGCCGGTTGTTGATTCACGCCAGAAAATATCGGTCCTTCCAGCCAGTTGTTTTCCCAGAACGCTTTCATTGCAATGGACATGCCAGATAGGAATCTGATGGCCCCACCACAACTGGCGGCTGATGCACCAGTCGCGCTTTTCTCCCAGCCAGTCGAGATAGGTGCTGGCGTAACGCGCCGGGGTGATCTTCACCCGGCCATCGCGGACAGCATCCATCGCCTTTTCAGCCAGCTCGTTCATGCCAATGAACCACTGGTCCGAAAGGAGTGGCTCAATAGGGCTTTTGCTGCGGTCGGAGTGGGCCAAATCGATGTCCCGATCCTCACGCCCCTCGAAGAAGCCCAGCGCCTCCATGTCTTCGACAACCTTCTCGCGCGCCACATAGCGATCGAGGCCCGCGTACTTGCCGCACTGATCGTTCAGCGTTCCATCAGGATTGAGGATATTCAACAGGGGCAGGTTGTTGCGCTGACCGCAGGCGTGGTCGTTGCGGTCATGCGCCGGGGTGACCTTGACCGCCCCGGTTCCCAGTTCCGGATCCACCAGCAAGGCATCGGCAATGATGGGTATTTGCCGGCCGGCCAGTGGAACCTCCACCAGTTTCCCGATCCAGGCTTTGTAGCGGGGGTCTTCCGGATGCACGGCAATAGCCACATCACCCAGCATGGTTTCGGGCCTGGTCGTGGAAAAACGGATATGGCCGGAGCCGTCCACCAGGGGGTAGCGAAAGGTCCAGAAACCGCCTTTCACTGTTTCGACAAAAGTCTCATCATCCGCCACCGAGGTTTGCAACTGTGTGTCCCAGTTGACCAAGCGTTTGCCCCGGTAGATATGGCCGGCCCGGAACAGGTTGAGAAAGGTGCGGCGCACCGCTGTGGCGCAGACCGGATCGAGCGTGAAGCGGGTGCGTGACCAGTCGCAAGAGCAGCCCATCTCGCGCAATTGCTCAAGGATACGCGAGCCGTATTGCTCCTTCCATTCCCAGATACGGCGCACCAGTTCAGGGCGGCCCAGGTCGTGCCTGTTTTTTCCTTCCAGGTCACGGATGCGTTTCTCCACCACAGCCTGGGTGGCAATCCCGGCATGGTCGGTGCCGGGTATCCAGCAGGTGTCGAAGCCACGGGCGCGGTGCTGGCGGGCAAGAATATCCTGCAGCGTGTTGTTCAGGGCGTGCCCCAGGTGCAGCGCACCTGTGACATTGGGTGGCGGTATCACCATGCTGAAGGCGGGTTTTTCAGAAGCAGGCCGGGCGGTGAAAAGATCAAGCCGGGACCACAGTTCGAGGCAATACTTTTGGGCCTGACGGGGATCAAATGCCTTGGGCAGATCGGTGGACATGATATTTCTCTTGGCTTTGTCTTGGATTCAGGCAGGATGGGAGCCGGGCTCAATCGGGACTTTCGCCATCCTTGATGACCTTGTAATCGATGCTGTCGACCAGAGCGAGCCAGCTTGCCTCGATAATGTTCTCGCTCACGCCCACGGTTGACCAAAGGCTGGTCTTGTCTTTGCTTTCCAGCACCACCCGAACCCGGGCGGCCGTGCCTTCGCGGCCGTTCACCACCCGTACCTTGTAATCGACCAGGGTCATTTCGGCCAAACGGGGGTAAACTGAAACCAGGGCTTTGCGCAGGGCCGCATCGAGAGCGTTCACCGGCCCGTCACCCTCGGCTACCGTGTGGATCACGGAGCCATCCGAGCATAATTTTACGGTGGCTTCGCTGATACCCGATTTTTCCGGGCCATGCTCCACATTCACCCGGTAGCTCACCAAATCGAACAGGGACCGATGGGTGCCTGCCACCTTGCGGACCAGGATTTCGAACGAGGCTTCCGCTGCCTCAAACTCGTAGCCGGCATGCTCGAGATCCTGAACCCGCTCGAGGATTTTGCGCATCAGCTCCTTGTCATGGGCCAGACTCAGGCGGGCTGTCTTGGTGATGATGGTGGACTGCCCGGATAATTCGCTCACCAGGATCCGCCGTTCGTTACCGACTGTACCCGGATCGATATGTTCGTAACTTCGGGCCAGCTTGCTGACAGCATGGGTATGCATGCCACCCTTGTGGGCGAAGGCGCTCGAACCCACAAAAGGTTGCCCTGGGCGGAAATTCATGTTTGCGGTTTCGTAGACGAAACGCGAAACCTCTGTCAGCCGGGCCAGGCTGGTGGGCAAAAGGACCTCATGACCTGATTTCAGGCCGATAACCGCAGCCAGGCTGATCAGGTCGGCATTCCCGCAGCGTTCACCAATGCCGTTGATGGTGCCTTGCACCTGGCGAGCCCCCGCCTCGACACCAGCCAGGCTGTTGGCAACCGCCAATTCGCAGTCGTTATGACAATGAATGCCGATGGTCACACCCGGGCATGCCTCTATGGCTGCCTTCACACCCAAGGCAATGGCTGTGGGTAATGAACCGCCATTGGTGTCGCAAAGGATCACCGTGGTGGCACCCGAACCAGCGGCGGCCTGCAGTGTGGCCAGCGCATACTCCGGATTGGCGTGGTGGCCGTCAAAGAAATGTTCGGCATCATAAAAAACTTCGCGACCCCGAGTCCGGCAATAAGCCACGGAGTCAGCAATCATGGCGAGATTTTCAGCCAGGGTGGTGGAAATCACTTCCAGGACATGCAAATCCCAGGTTTTACCCACAAGGGTGACCAGTGCGGTGCCAGCGTCCAGCAAGGCCTTCAGGCCTGGGTCGGAGGCGGCATCAATACCCTTGCGCCGGGTCATGCCAAACGCAGCCACACGGGCATGGCGCAGGGAAAGACTGGCCAGAGACGCAAAAAATTCCGCATCTTTGGGATTGGAGAGTGGATATCCACCCTCGATGAAGTCAATGCCCAAGTCGTCGAGCCGACGGACAATTGCCAGCTTGTCCTGCACAGAGAAGCTGATGCCCTCGCCTTGGCTCCCATCGCGCAGCGTGGTGTCGTACAGGTCTACCCGGGCCATGATTCGTGTACCGTGTCGCCCGGTTGTATGTGGCAACCGCCCGGAAAGCCCGGCCCGACAACGCCACCCAACCGAAATGCCATGATACCGGCCACCCGGAAATCCCGCCACCCGTGGAAATCAGGTCATTAGGGGAATGAGTCCAAATGACTGAGCGCGGGCAATCCCTGCTGGTCAGCCTGGATTTCACCATGGCTGAGGCAAATGACCCGCCTCCGCCATGCGTTATCGTCCCGTTTGGGGAAATCCCGGCGATAATGGGTGCCACGGGATTCCTGTCGCACCAGGGCACTGCCTATGATCAGGCTGCCGATGGTGAGCAGGTTGGAAAGTTCCCACCCGGAACGCTGGCTGAATTCGCGTCGTAGCACATAGCCACACCAGAAACGAACCTGATCGGCTGCCTCGGCAAGGCCAGGGCCATCTCTCTCAATACCGGCTGCCCGACCCATCAGTGAGCGCAGGGAGTTGAGGATATCAGGTATATCGAGCGCCGGGCCGGTTTCACGACGGGCCTCATCGACGAGCGGGGGTACTTCGTAGCGATCCGGTCTGTCCGCCGCTTCGCGTCCAGCCGCCTCCCCACACAGCATGCCGAAAACCAGGCCCTCGATCAAGCTATTGGAGGCTAACCGATTGGCGCCATGCAAGCCGGTGGAGGAAACCTCTCCGGCGGCATAAAGGCCAGGGATGCTGGTGCGTCCCGTGCGGTCGGTGCGCACACCGCCAATGGTGTAATGCGCCCCCGGGCGGACCGGAATAAGGTCGCTGGCGATATTGAGGCCAAATTCGGAACAGGCCCGGCCGATTCCTGGGAAACGCAAGCGTACCCGTTCGCTGGGAAGGTGAGACAAATCCAGATACACGCAGGGATGGCGGGTGCGATCAATAGTCCGCATGATGGCCCGGGCGACGATATCGCGTGTTGCCTTCTCTGCCCGTGGGTCCTCCTGCAACATGAACCTGGTGCCGTCCTTGTCACGCAAATAAGCTCCTTCACCCCGGAGCGCCTCGCTGATGAGGGAACGGCTTGAACCTGCCACATAGAGCAAAGTGGGATGGAACTGCATGAATTCCATATCCTGCAACACCGCCCCTGCCCGGAAGGCGGCTGCCATTCCGTCCCCGGTAGCCACTGGGCTGTTGGTGGATTCCCGATAAATACGCGCTGCCCCACCACTGGCGAGGATGGTTGTTTTAGCCCAGACGATAAGCCGTTCACGGTGTGGCCTGGCTACCAGCACCCCCACACAGCGCCCCTCATGAGTGAGAAGGTCAACTGTGAAAGTGCGCTCCCAAATCTCGATGTTGGGGGCCTGCCGGGCGCGAGCGATCATGCCGCGCATGACTTCATGGCCGGTGGCATCACCCAGGGCGTGGACAATGCGCGCATGGCTATGCCCCCCCTCGGTGGTGAGGGCGATCTGGCCATCGGTGTGGTCAAATTGCACCCCCATGCGAATCAGGTCGCTGATCTGCTGGGGAGCCTCCTCCACCACCATGCGAACCACTGTTTCATCGCAAAGCCTGTCGCCGGCGATCAGTGTGTCGGTCACATGATCCTGAATACTGTCTTCGGGTGACAGCACGCCTGCCAAACCACCCTGGGCCCAGGCGCTATTGCTCACCTCGACCCGTTCTTTGGAGATGACCATCACCCGCTGGGAAGAAGGCACAGCCAGGGCCGCGCGCAATCCCGCGATGCCAGCCCCAAGCACCAGCACATCGGTGAAGGCATGCTGGACATGCTTGGGGTGAAACTGAACAAGATGCCTGGGAGGTGGGTGCATGGATTGACTCAGCGGCTGCCGTTAGCCCCTGCCTCCGGGGGAACTTTCCGCTTGCGGCTGAATTCACGCCAGGCATCCCGGTATTCGGCTGGAGGTTCCGGCCGATTTTCACCCTGAATCTGACTGGATCCGCTGGGCTGGCCAGTCAACTTGCGTGCTCCCACGCTGCCTAAATTGCCACCTGTCTGCGGGGCTGTCTGGTCGGCCCCGGAATGGGTTTTCTCAACTTCATCCTTACGGTCTCGCAGGAGCTTCTGATACTTGGCAATTTCCTCATCTGACAAGCCACTTTGCTTCAACTTGTCGCGATTCTTGCGGATTTTATCTTCAATGCTTTCAATCTGCGCCAAAGCGGCAGCTTTCGAGGCTGCATCCGGCGCATCAGCTTTATCACGCCCTCCAGGCAGGGATTTTTCACCTGGATTGGCGTCGCTGTCCTTACCCCCAGGACCGTTTTGGGGATTGATGCCGCCACCCTTTTCCGCACCGGGTTTGTCTCCGGGTTTGTCTCCGGGTTTGTCTCCGGGTTTGTCTCCGGGTTTGTCTCCGGGTTTGTCTCCGGGTTTGTCTCCGGGTTTGTCTCCGGGTTT
>QWOS01000038.1 GCA_003669555.1 Planctomycetota bacterium | reverse complement strand
TGGCGACATCACCCTCAACAACGCTGGCAACGCCTTCGGCAAACTGGCCACCAAAGCCGCGAACATCGGGGTGACGTCCGCAGGTGCCCTGAATCTGAACGGGGTTTACGCTATTGGCAACCTGACAGTTACAGCAGGCGGTGCGGTAACGCAAATCGGCGCAATTGAAGCTGTCAGCCTGAGCTCTGTCACCACCATCAACGCCGCCGGGTTTGATGTGACACTGCCCAGCCTTCTCAATGACTTCCAGACCATGACTGTCCTTGCGAATAATCTTCGCGTGAGGGAAGGCAACAACCTGATCCTCGCTGATTCTAAAATTACCGGAACGCTCACCACAAACACCGTCTGCACGGTTGCTCTCCTCAACAACACTGTGCAGGGTCTCGCGGACATCAACGCCGGGGTCGACATCTATGGCAGCGGCAACACCTTCGCCACGGATGCCGATTTTGACGCTTCCCGTTACATTGATCTGACTCAGGTCGCCAACACCTTCCAGGGTTCCAATTTCCTGAACGGAACGACGGTGAAGGTGAAAGCGGCAGGTGATTTTGTTTTGCAAGCAGGCAAAGCCGCCATCGAAATGGATATCACAGCCACTGGCAACATCCTGCAAGCCCCCAATTCCACCGCTTACATCAAGGTCACCGGAAACACCGTTTTGAATGCGGGAGGCGAGATTTCATTCACCAACCCCCAAAATTACTTTGAGGGCACGATCCAGACGGTGGGCACCAATATCAGCCTGGTGAGCGATAGCCAGGTCACCCTGGATACCACCCTCGCCACCGGCACCTTGTCGGTCTCCGGCGACGGCATCGGCCAGACGGGCAATATTCGCGCTATTGGCCTGGCCATCCTCAACGCCGGGGCCGGCAATATCCAGTTGGATGGTAATAACCAGTTCAGCAGCGCCAGACTGAATGCCGACAACATCACCTTGGCGGATGTGGATAGCCTGGTACTGGATGGTGTGACTGCGGCAGGTACTCTGGAAATCTCGGTAGCAGGCAGCCTGACCCAGACCAAGGCCGCCATCACGGTGGCGGAAGCCAGCAGGCTGGTTGCAGGTACTGACATCACCCTGACCAATCCCCTGAACCAGTTCACCGGGGCACTCTCCATCCAGGGTGGCAATGTCTCCATCACCCAGGCCGGCACCCTGATTCTGGGAACCTCGGCTGCCACTGGTAATCTGGATCTGAAAGCCGGTTCAATCCGTCAGGATGGCGCGTTTGTCAATGTGGGTGGTACCACCCGTCTGACTGGCCAAAATATCTCTTTGGATGCCTTCGCCAACACCTTTGCCGGCACCATGGATATCCAGGCAAACTATGCAACCCTGCAGAATATCCTGGATTTCAAACTGGGTGCCGTCACGGTAGCACAGGGTCTCACCCTCACCACCATTGGGGCAATATCGCAGACTGGCGTCCTTAACTCCGGCGGAAGCACCTTCACTGCCACGGGCGATATCACCCTCAACAACGCTGGCAACGCCTTCGGCAAACTGGCCGCCAAAGGCGCGAACATTGGGGTGACCTCCGCAGGTGCCCTGAATCTGAACGGGGTTGAAGCGGCTGGGAACCTGGGAATCACCGCTGGCGGTGATGTAACCCAGTTGGGTGCAGTGCGGGCAGTGGCCGACGGCGCCCTCACCACCATTACAACCACTGGCACCTTCAATGTATTCCTTCCCAACCTGCTCAACGACTTTGTCACCTTGACCATCAGCAGTAATGATGTGACGGTGAGCGATACCAACAACCTGGTGCTAGTCAATTCGACTATCAACGGGGATCTGAATATCCATGCCATTCGTGATGTCACCCTTCTGGGCACCACCACCGCAGGTGATGTCAAGGTGAATGCCGGCCTGGATATTTATGGTGCTGGAAACACCTTTGGTTCAACCTTGGACAACAATATTAATATCGATGGCGGCCGCTATGTCGACTTCGCAAACTTCGGTAGCCCCAGCCGGTTCAATGGCGCGGTCTATTTCAACGGTACCATTGTGGTTGTGGCTGCCACAGGTGACTTGGTGTTGTCCGGCGGCAACGCCTCGATACAGCTTCTCCTGCAAACAGATGGTTCCATCCGGCAGGATGTGAATGCTGCCTACCTGAATGTCAGTGGTAATGCCGTATTGATCGCAAAAAACGATATCGTTCTTAACACTCCTGGCAATGTGATCACTGGCTCCATTTCCAGCAGTGCCACCAACATCACCCTTCTGAACACCGAAACCCTCATCCTGGGTGCGACCACCGCGACCGGCAACCTGACCCTGATCGCACCAGCCGGTGTGGACCAGATGGCCAGCGCTTTTATTAGTCTAGTCAATCCACTCGGCGTGCATGGCGTGATCGCACCGGTTGATGATGACCGTATCGCTAGCTTGACCGTGTCCGGCAAGACCGATATCCAAGCTGCTGGTAACATAGTGAATCTGCCTTATCTCACCAACAGTTTGCCCGTGTTGGCCATGGTGGCCGATAGTGCCATGATCGGCACCGCCGGCTCGGTGAATATACTGCCCAGCACCGTCGGCAGCCTGACGCTGAAAGCAGGCGGCGCCATCACCCAGACCGGCGTGCTAACCAACGATGTGCTCGACATGGCTGCGGCAGGCAAATTCGGGCCCGCCCCAATCACTCTGGACAGTGCCAACAAACTGCGTGAAGTCAGCGTGCTGGGCAGCACGGTTGTGATCAACAACAGCCGTTATCTGGCCATGGGACTTTCCTTCGCCGATTCGCTGAACCTGAACGCCCAGGGCGATCTCTTCCAGGTGGACCTGATGCGGGTCAATAATAGCCTGACCATCACCGCCCAGGATATCACCCTGCAAAATGTGGACAACTCTCTGTTTGGAACCCTCACGCTCACCGCAGCCAGCGCCAAAATATTCAACACCGCCAACTTCAACCTAGGTGCCGTCACGGTGCCTGGTTTGCTAGCACTGGAAACCCCAGGCTCCATCGCCCAAAGCGGTCCAATCAGTGCGGGTACTTATGAACTGGTCACTGGCAAGGACGCCGCACTCAGCAACCTGGCTGGTGGCACTGGTGGACTTTCTTTTACAGGAAAAACCTTGACTCTTTCCGGGTTGAACGCCTTGCAGGGCGGTGTGGTTGCCAATGGCGACTCTTTCAATCTGCAGGGCCAGGTGCAAGGCGGCGTGGTGGTCAACCGTGGTGTGCTCAATGGAAATGGCCAGGCTGGCTCAGTCATCGCTCATGGCAACTCCACTATTTCCCCCACCAGCCTGACCAGCAATGACAGCCTGGAAATGGCGGCCGGTTCCACTTACCTGGTGTCCATGGATGGCCTCAATCCCGGGACCAGCGGCTATGGCCAGACCCGGGTGCAGGATTTGGTGATCCTCAACGGCGCGGTGCTTGACCTGGCCACCAGTAATTCTTTTGCTCCATCCATCACCCGCAGCTTCACCATCATCGAGAACGCCGGCACTTCCGCGGTGGCCGGCACCTTCTACCACCTGCCGGAGGGATCCACCACCAGCCTGAACGGTATCGACTACCAGATCAGTTATGTCGGCGGCACCGGCAACGATGTGGTGCTGACCTCTGTCCGCGATGTTCCGGTTCCTACCGGCCCGCAGGTGGCCGCCCCGTTCAGCCTGGCTGCTGGCAGCACGGTGGCCAGCCTGGGTAATGGCCAGATCGGCATCTGGTCGGCCAACGGCGATTACCAGGCGATCTATCCTTTCCCCGGCTACACCGGCACCCTCAATGTCAACACGGTCAACCGCGCGGGCGGGCAAAATGCTGACACCATCGTCGTTGCGGTAGCAGGCCGCAGTTCCCCCCATGTGCTGACCATCGACTCCGCGACGGGTCGTGTTGCCAGCAGCTTCTACGCCTTCGACCCCGGCTTCCTCGGTGGCGTGACGGTGGCAGGCGGCGTGACCCGCATTGGTGGCGCGATCACCACTGTGATCCTCTGCGGTGCGGGCAGCGGTTCCTCGCCCTCGGTGAGCGTGTTCGATGCGGTCACCAGCGACTCGATGGGTGCCTTCTATGCCTACTCCACCCAGTACCTGGGCGGCGTGCGTGTGGCCCTGTCGGAGGCAGGCGCCGATGGCACCAGCTTCGCGATCATCGGCTCCACCATCAATAGCCATGTGGTGGCCTTCGATCTGAACAACTATTACGACTCGATCCTGAGCTTCTACACCTTCCCCGATATCCTCACCCCCAACGGTGTCTATGTCGCCTCGGGTGACCTGGATGGTGATGGCTTGAATGAAGTGGTGGTAGGTGCAGGGCAGGGTGCCACCTCGCCGCAGGTCGCGGTCTTCAGGATGGACGGCAAACTGAAGAAAAGCTTCAACGCCTTCGACCCTTCGTTCGCCGGCGGTGTGCGAGTGGGGGTTGCCGATTACAACAGGGACGGCACACTAGATATCCTGGCCGCCTCAGGTGTCGGAGCCCCGGGAACCCTGAATGTCTTCGAGTATGACAATCTGGCGCTGATCGACGCCATGTTCATCTCGGACAGCACTCTGGGCACCGATGTTGCCAGCAACTTTAGCTGAGGCCCGGATTGATAATCCCGGGCTGATACCAGCCCCCACAAGGCACCCGGGCAGGAAACTGGCCGGGTGCCTTTTTTTGCATCGTACGGCTGGTGGGTCGGAAAAAACCGCCCAGGGTGCTGGCATAACCGGAAACGCACCTCTTCCATCCAGCGATGGCTCTGGCTGCAAGTGGCCCTATGGTATCGTCACGGGCGGGCGAGACAGTTTTCCAGCGAAAATTTTAGCCAATCACCATCGTCTTCTACCACTTTCGGATTCCAGCATCACCAGTCTTTCCGTAGGCAGAGCGATCATCATTCCTTCATGCACTTGCTTGATCTCCAAGGCCAAATAGTAACCGGACAAGTCGTCGGCTTCTTCTTCGTCATATGCCGCACGGAACGACGCTTTCACGGTAAAATCCCAATTCCACCGACTAGAGCTTGTCGTAGGTGGCCCGGTCGGTAACCGCGAATGTTCTCATGCGGTTTCGATAGGCAGCGAGAACCGAGGGCTCGACGCACAAAACCACTGCGATCATCATTTCGACCAGAGATGAAAACAGCAGCGTGCGGGTTTATTGTTTTTCGGCGGTCCGCACGAAGAGTTCGTCATGTTGCCGTGGATCAAAAAGGTGTTCCAGCGTGGCACGGGCCTTGATACAGACCGGACGTGCATTGACGCAGGAGGGAATTTGCGGGGCAAAATCCTTGTTGCGTTTTATTTGGTATCCCCAAACTCTTATTGAGCCAATAGGTTGTCAATGCAGCAGACACCCTGGAAACCCAGGCCCTTTAAGGCTGGCCGCTGAAAGTTCAGACGGTAAACACACGGGCAGCGTCATTTTGTGGCTCAGCCTCCGTACTTCTGAATAGTTTTTTATAATGAAGAGAAATCTATTTTCAGTTAATGCGTGTGTAGAATTAGATATACAAGGATGTCTGTCGCTTATTCTTGTTGATCCTTACTGATTTGCCATCTGGGGCCTTGGCAGATTCAGCAACAATTATTAAGCAACCGGCTGGAAGAGTCCGGGTGATGATTTTGCGATGCATGCGAACCACATGGAATGTAGCACACAAGTTCAGATTAAACGGGACTCAACAGTAAGGCAACGGGATTGAGACACGATCAGCAAACAAAAAACCAGGTTTTCCCGGGGTTTTCGTCGTTTTTCAGGTTTTTTTCAAAAGCCGCCTCCGGGACTCGAACCCGGCACCTATGCTTTACGAAAGCATCGCTCTACCAAATGAGCTAAGGCGGCACTCGATGCTTTTTAACAGCCGGAATGGCTTGCCAGCAAGGGAAAAGGGGCCCGGTTTGCGGCCGGGCCCCTTTTCCAGGTGAAATTCTTACTGGTTTTAGCGGGTCCACCCCAGGGATTTAATGAAGCCATCGAGGGTGATGCGCTGGATGTTGAAGTCGCGGGTGCGGTTGTCGAGGTTGAACATGGCTTCAGACACCTTGTCTGCTGGGGTCACTTTCCCCTTGAAGGGGTCGGCTCCCTCAATCACCAAAGAGGTTTTCTCGGATAGGCCCGTGCTGTTACTGCCTACTTTTAGCGGGTCTTCCTTGTCCTTGAAATCAATATAAGAGTCAACAATCACTCCCATGTCTTCAAGCCGTTTGACGAGTTCAATCGTGCTGTCGATGTCACTGCCATCGATGAACATCTGGCCGCGCAGGGCAATATGCTTGCGGGAGGAAATGTTCTGGCGCATGTTGGGGCTCCAGATCGGATTGTTCAAGTGGTCGTCCTCGCGGACCGGGTTGCCGCCGGCGTTGTCAATCTGGGTGACTGCCGCCACCGACAGCTTGGCATCAATCACCCGCACCACTTCGAGCTTGCCCTTGGGTTTTTGCTCGGGAATACCGTTGTCCTGGTTGCCATGGATGAAGAAGAAGTCGCCGGGGCGGACATCCGCCTGACTTCCCAGATTGATATAGACCAGCCGGGGATCTTCGCGGGTGATCTTGACCACTTTCCAGCCGCTGGGCTTCATCAGCTTGGCGGAAACCATGTCGTTCTTCAGGCGATCATTGTCCCGGCGCTGTTCCGCCAGAGATTTTCGCAAGGCATTGATATCTCCATCCTTCCTGGCTTCAGCTTCCTTCAAGGCCTCGCCGGCAATCGCATCCAGCTTGGCCAGGATGTCTTTGCGCGAACTTTCGGCGGCACCCTTTTCCTGAGCCTGCAAGTCGGTGACCGCCTTGCGGAAGCTCAGGAAGTCGGCCTCAACCTTCTTCTGGCGATCCTCCGAGTCGGTGGCGCGCTTGGTGAGGATTTTTTTGTCATCCTGGAACTGCTGGGTGAGGTCCGCCAATGATTTGTCGTGACTGGATCGCTGGGTCTGCAGGCTGGCTTCATACTGTTTTTTCTGAGCGATGGTCAGCTCCGCCACCTTGAGGAAGGGGGTGACAACGGTGCCCACACCCAGGATCTTTTCCTGTTTGCCAGCTCCATTGATGGCTTGGGCGTTTTCGATCTCCTGCAGGGCCTGGATCAGGCCTTCGGTCTTTTTGCTGGCCCAGGCACCACCCGACTCGAGATTGATGCGGTCCGTGGGGATTTCCATTTTGTCATCCTGCGCGATAGGCAGGTCTTTGTTGGCAATATACTTGTAAAGCAGTTGCGCTTGAGCGGCGTATAGCCGCTTGCGGTCGTCGGAGTCTTTTTTCTTGGTCTCGGCATCTTTGGCAATATCGACGAACTTTTTCTGCTCGGCAAAACCCATGTAGGTGCCGACACCCAACCCGAGTGTCGAAAGGATGAAAAAGACCAGCACAATGATCAGACCAGTGTTCGATTCCTTGACGGGGCTCTTGGCCATGTTCCGCTCCTGCGCGTTACAGCTTGCCGGAGCGATGCGCCAAAACACGCAACACGCCGAGCCTATAGGTTCAATTGGACTCTAATCCACGCATGGGGCGAGTCAATCCGCCCGACAGTAATCTGCAACTATCAGACCGTTATAACCCACACCAGTCCACCAGACAGCACTCCTGGAAGGCTTGAGCCAGGCAAACTGATACATTCTACCTTGGCAAGACGGGCCCGGTTCGTTCCGTCCAGCTTTTTTTTCCCATCCCTTCCACCCGAGTTTGGCCCGATTCCATGGATTCCCCCACCGATTCAGTCATGCCCCCAGTGCCATCCTTACACGCCGAAGGCGAGACGCTGGTGGTGGTCGATACTTTTTCGCTGCTTTTTCAGGTTTTCCATGCCATTCCAGCCATGACCAGCCCCCAGGGGTTGCCCACCAATGCCCTCTTCGGGATGGCGCGTGACCTGGTATCGCTGCGCGCGAAAAAACCCACATATCTCGTTTGCGCCCTGGATCTGAGCGGGCCCACTTTCCGACATCAGATCTACCCCGAGTACAAATCGCACCGCCCCCCCATGCCGGTGGATCTTGCCACCCAGATTCCGTGGCTGGAAAAATTGCTGGCAGTATTGCGGTTGCCCAGGCTGGCGATGGAGGGGTTTGAGGCCGACGACATCATGGCCACTTTAGCCACCAGCGCCACCTCGAGGGGGCTGGATACGCTGCTCTGCACTTCGGATAAAGATTGCCGGCAACTGCTCAGCAAACATGTGCGCCTCTATAACATGCGCAAAGACCTGTACTTCAACGAGGATGACCTGCTGCGGGACTGGGGGGTGACCGCCGGGCAGGTGGTGGACCTCCAGGCCCTGGTGGGCGACTCAGTGGACCATGTGCCAGGGGCCCCCGGCGTGGGCCCGAAGACGGCCCAGAAATGGCTGCAGGAATACGGCACCCTGGAAGGATTGCGAGCCAATCTGGCCAGTATTCCGGGAAAAAAAGGCCAGGTGCTCCAGGCCAGTTGGCCCCAGGTGGAGATGAGCCGGGATCTGGTCAGGCTGGATACCAGCGTTCCCATTCCCATCGATTGGGAGGCTTGGCGCCTGCGCGAACCCGATGCCCCTGCGGCGGCCGAACTTTTCAGGGAGCTGGGGTTTCGCTCCCTGGTTGCCCAGTTTGACCAGATAGCCCGTGGCGGTTCAGCCCCCGGGGCTGCCAGCGCCCGTCCAGCCAGCCGCGTGGCCTCCAGGCCGGTCCGTTCTGGGCCGGGGGTTCAGGGTGACCTGTTCAGCGCCCCGGCGGCGGTTCCGGGGCCTTCGGAAGCCAATCCGGACCAGGACGCTGCGGCTATCACTGCAAATGAGCCCCTGGACCCCTGGGATTATTCCGGATACCAGGCGGTGACAACCCCGGAAAAGTGGGGCCTGCTTCTGGCGGAAGTGCTGGGATGGAAACGGTTTGCCTTTGACCTGGAAACCACGAGTCTGGATCCATTGCAGGCGCGGATCGTTGGTATCGCCCTGTGCGCGCGGGCAGGTGTGGCCCATTATGTGGCATTGCGGGGTCCAGCGGGTGACACCTGTCTGGATGCCGAACAGGTGCTGGCTGACCTGAAGCCGATTTTTGAGAATCCTGCCATCGGCAAGGTGAATCAGAATATCAAATACGAGCAATTGGTGCTGCAAAACGCAGGTATCGCCCTGCGGGGCATAGCCGGGGATCCCATGGTTGCCGACTACCTGCTCCACGCAGGCGAACGCAGCCACGGTCTGGATGAGCTTTCCCGTCGCTATCTGGGTCACCGGATGATTCCCATCGTGGAACTCATCGGCAAGTCTGGCCGCAAGCAACCCCAGAAGCGAATGGATGAAGTGGAAGTGGCCCTGGTGTCACGCTATGCCTGTGAGGACGCTGATGCCGCCTGGCAACTGGCTGGCAAGCTGGAGGGGCTGCTGGCCGAGGCGGGGGATGGCGCGGCCTCCCTGACCAGTATTTACCACACCCTGGAATTACCGCTTATTGGTGTCCTGGCTCGCATGGAGGCGGAGGGGGTGCTGGTTGATCGGGGACGGCTGGAGCAGCTTGGCCGCGAAATGGGCGGGGAGCTGGCAGCCATCGAGGCAAATGTTTATGCCCGGGTGGGACGGGAATTCAACCTCCAGTCGCTACCGCAACTCAGGCAGGTGCTTTTTGATGACCTGGGATTGCCCACCCAGCGCAAGACCGGGGTGACGGGTGAAGCCAGCACAGACCAGGAAACCCTGGAACATCTGGTCGCCCTTGGTCTGCCTGGCAGCGATGTGCCCGCCATGCTGTTGCGCCATCGTCAGGTGAGCAAGTTAAAAGGTACCTATGTCGATGCCCTGCCGGGGCTGGCCGACGCCGCGGGGCGAATCCATGCCTCGTTCAATCAGACGGTGGCGGCAACCGGGCGCCTTTCGTCCAGTGATCCCAACCTGCAGAACATCCCGGTGCGGCGGGAGATGGGGCAGCAGATCCGTCAGGCTTTTATTGCCAGGCCAGGCTGGAGCCTGATCTCCGCTGATTACAGCCAGATCGAATTGCGCCTGCTGGCTCACCTGAGTGGTGACGAGGCCTTGCTCGGAGCCTTCAGGGCGGGCGTGGATGTGCATTCCGCAGTGGCCGGCGAACTGTATGGGGTGAGTATCGAAACCGTGGACGATGCGATGCGTCGAACCGCCAAGATGGTGAATTTCGGTGTGATTTATGGCATCAGCGCCTTTGGCCTGGCGGCCCGCCTGGGGATTTCCCGTGATGAGTCGGGCCGATTCATCGAAGCTTATTTCGAGCGGTACCCTGCGGTGCTTTCCTGGCAGCAGCGTTTGCTGGATCAGGCCTGTACCACCGGAGTGGTGCGGACCCTGCTGGGCCGGGTGAGGCATATCGAGGGTGTGCGGGCCACCTCTACATATCGGCAGCGGAACCAGCCCGAGCGTGAGGCTATCAACATGGAGGTGCAGGGATCAGCCGCTGACCTCATCAAGCTGGCCATGCTGGAAGTGGACCGGGTGTTGCCCGCCGAAGGGTTTGTGGGCCGCATGGTGTTGCAGATCCATGACGAACTGGTGCTGGAGGCCCCCCTCGAGGAGGTTGAACGCCTGGCGGGGAGGCTGCGTACCTGCATGGTGGACGCTTTGGCGGGGCGTGTGGAGTTGCGGGTGCCCCTGGAGGTGGATGTGGCGGCCGGGCCAAACTGGCTGGATGTGGCGGAAATACACTTTCCGGCGGGGGGGCAGGCCAGTGGATGAGTTGCCAGGCCGTATTTCCGTCTGGGGTGTGGTGGGGGGGATAGGCAGTGGCAAGAGCCATGTGGCTCGCAAGCTGGCCAGGGCTGGAGGCACTTGCCCGATCGATGCCGACAAGCTGGGTCATGAGGCGTTGAGGCAGCCCGAGGTGAAGGCTGAGGTGATTCGGCGGCTGGGGAATTTTAGTAAAGGCCTGCTGCAAACGGATGGAGAGTTGAACCGGCAGCGGCTGGGGGAGCTGGTTTTTTCCAGTCCGGAGCTGCTGGCGGAGCTCGAAGCCGTGACGCATCCGTGGATTCGCCAGCGGATTCGGGAGCAGGTTGCCATCGAGAAATCCAGGCCGGGGGCCCGGCGGGTGGTTCTGGATGTGGCCCTGTTGCTGGAAGCAGGCTGGCGCGACGAGGTGGACCGGCTGATTTTTGTGGACGCCCCGGATGCGGTGCGGTTGCGGCGGGTACTTTCCCGGCCAGGCTGGACGGAAAAAATGTGGAGATTACGAGAAGGCGCCCAGATTCCCTTGACCAACAAGCGCCTCATGTCAGATGATGTGTTCAACAATTCTGGTGAAGAGCATTCCAGTGACGATAATTTTGCAGAAAAGGATTCGCTCCGTGAGCCAATGAACTGATAGTATGAAAATGCTGGGTCGCAATGGATCCAGGTCTACCCGGTAGCTTCCATGACGGTAGGATGAAACGAACAACTGATTGAGCCCACCGAGCCTCTGACGCTTTGCCAGTGCCTTTCCTGAACTCCTCCCTTTTTCGGCCCTGATCCAGGGGAGCGATTGAACAGAAGGAATTCCAAGCAAGGACCCCGCTTTGCTTTGTGGCGAATAGGACCCAAGAGAAACCATGCAGGATAATGAGTCAGTGCCTGATGCCGTTCCCGAAGAGCTTCCGAAGAAGCCTCTCCCCCGTTCGCGTAAAAAACCGGTGGCGGCCATTCCTGAGGCACCGAAACCTGTACCTGTCGCCCCCAAGGCGAAGGCCCCGGTAAAGCGCATCAGGAAACCAGCCGCCAGCGTGAAGGTGGCGGTTGAAGTGGTCCAGAAAACCCCTGAAACACCTGCTCCAAAGGCCAACGAAGAGGCCAAGCCTGAGGAGGATGATGACCTGATTTTCACCAAACCGGTGAAAAATCCCAAGCTATTGGGGCAGAAGTCCGGCCCGGGGGTGGTGGTGCGGCAAGCCAAGCCTGTGGCAGTGCCTGAGCCCGTGGTGGTGAGGAAAGCCAAACCAGGAACGGCGCGGCAAGCCAAGCCTGTGGCGGTGCCAGAGCCCGTGGTGACGCAAAAAACCGCGCCTGTGGTGGTAAGGCAAGCCGACCCTGTGGTGACGCAGAAGGCCGTGCCCGTGGTGGTACGCCAAGCCGAACCTGTGGTGGTGCCCGAACCCGAGGTGGTGAGCAAGCCTGAGCGTGTTCCGGTGAGGAAGGCTGGGCGGGGGGTGGTGCCAAAGGCTGTGCCTGTGGTAGTGGTTGAACCCGGGCCTGAGGTTGCGGTTGTTAAAGAAACCGCCTCCAGGGCGGCTGAAAAGCGAATGGAATCTGCCGGGCCATCTGTCCCTGTTGGCGCAGCCGCCGAAACAGATGCGCCAGCAGAAGCTCCCGGTGAGAATGACTGGGAGTATGCTGAGAGGGCTGGTGGGGAATCCACAGGCGAAGAGGCGAACCGCTGGGACACTCAGCGGCCTGGTGATTCTGGCGATGAGATCGAAGTGGAGCTGAATTCCCGCTACGAGGAAATCAAGCGGGGCACCACTTTCATCAGCCAGTTGCAGCAGATGTCGCTCTTGCAGCTGCATGAGATTGCCCAGGCGGAAAAAATTCCAGAGTATGGGGGCTTGCGCAAGCAGGATCTGGTTTACCGGATTGTCAAGGAGCGGGTACGGCAGAACGGTCTGATGTTTGGGGATGGTACCCTGGAGGTATTGCCGGACGGCTTCGGCTTCTTGCGCAGTTCTGATTACAGCTATAACCCTTGCCCTGATGACATCTACATCTCGCCTTCGCAAATTCGCCGGTTTGGTTTGAGGCCGGGGGCGATGGTAGCTGGCCAGATCCGGCCACCCAAGGAGAATGAACGCTATTTTGCCTTGTTGCGCGTGGAAGCGATCAACCAGCAGGACCCCGACCTGCTCACTCGCAAAGTGATGTTTGAAGACCTGACGCCACTGCATCCAACCACCCGGTTCCGCCTTGAGCACGATCCTCAGGAGGTGGGAATGCGGATGGTGGATCTGGTTTCGCCCATCGGCAAAGGGCAGCGGGGCCTGATTGTCGCGCCGCCTCGCACCGGCAAGACAGTACTGCTGCAAAATATCGCCAAGGCCCTGCTCATCAATCATGCCGAGTGCTACCTCATCGTCCTGCTCATCGATGAGCGGCCCGAAGAAGTGACGGATATGGAGCGGACGGTGAAGGGGCCGCGCTGCGAGGTGATCAGCAGCACCTTCGACGAGCCCACGAGCAGGCATGTCCAGGTGGCCGAGATGGTCATCGAGAAAGCCAAGCGGATGGTGGAATATGGCATGGATGTGGTAATCCTTCTGGATTCGATCACCCGCCTTGCCCGTGCCTACAACAACGAGATGCCCAGCACCGGAAAACTTCTCTCGGGTGGCATGGATGCTGGAGCCATGCAGAAACCCAAGCGCTTCTTCGGTGCCGCCCGGAACCTGGAGGAAGGCGGCAGCCTCACCATTTTGGGGACGGCGCTGGTGGATACTGGCAGCCGTATCGACGAGGTGATCTTCGAAGAGTTCAAAGGCACCGGCAATATGGAGCTGCATCTGGATCGACGCCTGGTTGATAAACGGGTCTGGCCGGCAGTGAACATCAATGCTTCGGGCACCCGCAAGGAAGAGTTGCTGCTGGGGCCTGATGACCTGAAGCGTATTTATGTGCTGCGCAAGGCCCTGGCCGACATGAGCCCAATCGAATCGGTGGAGCTCCTGACACAGCGCCTGAAACGGACCAAGACCAATGCGGAGTTTTTGGCCACCCTGGGTGCCTGCTGACCGTAAGCCGGCTCCTGGTGGCAAGTTGCAGGTTTGGAGATGAGCCATGGTTCAGACGATCGAAGGGTTGGCCCGCCCGCCCGGTGACAAGCGGCTGGGGATTGTGGCTTCGCGTTTCAACTCACTGGTGGTCGACGCACTGGTGAATGGCGCCCTGGATACTTTCCGCCGCCTGGGTATCGAGCCGGGCCGCGTGGATGTGATTCGGGTTCCCGGGGCCTTTGAGATTCCCCTGGCTGCGCAAGCCCTGGCCCGGACCGGTCGTTATGCCGGACTGGTCTGTCTGGGCGCTGTGATCCAGGGGGAGACCGATCACCACGATGCGGTCACCTCAGCCGCCACGCAGGGCGTTGCCCGGGTGATGCTCGAATCGGGCATTCCTGTTTCGCATGGTATTTTGGCGTGTGCCACGCTGGAGCAGGCTTTACAGCGGGCAGGTGGCAAGATGGGAAACAAGGGGCACGAAGCGGCCCAGGTGGTTCTGGAAATGGCGGATCTGATCAGTATTCTTGGGGTCCGCCCCTGAGCCTGGTTCAGGTGTCGTCCGGCAACAGTATTGGCAACTCACTCAAGGGATCGCATGACTCTTCGCAGAACCCGCGCTCGCCATGTGGCTCTTCAGGTGCTTTATCAGCAGGACATGCGTCCACACCGTGATATCAAGCTGCGCTACGCTTTCATTGACTCACGGCTGACCGACCCCACTTCCCGTGCTTTCAGCAACAGCCTGGTGGACGGTGTGATGGAGCACCGGGCCGATATCGACCGGCGGGTATCGCATGCCGCTGACAACTGGCGGATGGAGCGGATGGCCACGGTCGAGCGCAATGTGCTGCGCCTGGCTGCTTTTGAGTTGCTCTACACCCGGGATATCCCCGCGGGGACCGTTTTTGATGAGGCCATTGAAATGGCCCGTCGTTTTGGCGGGGCCGATTCTTCGGCTTTTGTCCATGGCGTGCTCGACAAGGTGCGCAAGGATCTGGAGCAGTTGCGAGCCGAACTGGGCCTGCCACCGCGCGGGGACAAACCGCCGGATGATCCCGCCATGCCTGCCGTCATTCCGGCCCCACCTCCGCTTGCGGGGTGACGCATGCCGCGCGGTCAGCCTTTCACACGCATGTGCCAGTTGCTCGCCAGGCCCCGCCACTATGGCCGGGCCGATCTGCACCTGCACACAACTGCCAGTGATGGGAATTACAGCCCGCCGGATTTGCTTGATTTGGCCAGGCGTAGCGGATTGGCGGCCATGGCTGTGACTGATCACGATACTTTGGAGGGTGGCAGGCAAACCCTCAATTTGCGGCGTGCGGGTGACCCGGCCGTGATTCTTGGCGTGGAAATTTCGGTCACCTGGCAAGGGCGCGACCTGCATCTGCTGGCCTACGGGATGGATGGTTCTGACGAGGCGCTCCTGGCTGGTTTGGCTGCCATTCGTCAAAGGCGCGTGACCCGTTTGCTGGGGGCTCTGAACCAGATCCGCGCCCGCGGCCTGGAAATTCCCGATATGGTGATGCCCACTGTGCCGGGACGCAGGCATCTGGCCCAGCATCTGGTGGCCACAGGGCATGTCGCCACCGTGCAGCAGGGGATCCGGCGCTGGCTGCTGGGAGGCGCTGGGGTGAGGCTGGATGCGTTTGGCATGCCCCTTCCGGAAGCGGTGGAAATGGTTGTGCTGGCGGGTGGGTTTTGCAGTCTGGCCCATCCCCCTGAGTGGATCGCCATGGAACAGGTGACCGGGCTGGCGGGAGAGGGTGTGCAAGCCCTGGAGGCCGAGTACCCCGACTTTTCAGCCAAACGGGTGGCGCAATTGAAAACCATGGCCGCCGCTGCGGGAATGAGCGTGACCGGTGGGAGTGATTGCCATGGCCCTGGGCCACGCGCCCCGGGTTGTCGGTCATTGTCACAGGAAGATTTTTTGAAGCTTCCCTGGAATACCAGCCAGTGGAACCTGAAACCTGAGGAGAAAGCATGCTGGGAGCCATCTGGCAAAAACTGAAGTCTGGTCTGGCCCGCACACGCGACCTTTTTGTGGGTGTGGCCGGTCTTTTCCGCGGCAAGGGGCGAGTGGATCAGGCCTTCTTGCAGGAATTGGAAAAGCGACTGCTGGCTGCTGATATGGGTGCCGGAGTCACCCGCGAGATTGTCGCCCAGGTGCGTCAGGCCTTCCTCGACCGGGAGATCACCGGCGATGTGGAAACCTTTGTGCGGCGAGAGTTGCGGACCCTGCTGGGGGACGATGATCGATCGATCCACCTGGCGGAATCCGGCCCGACGGTGATCCTCATCGCCGGCGTGAACGGCTCAGGCAAGACCACCTCGATCGCCAAGCTGGCCCACCTTTTCAATAAGCAGGGGAAGAAGGTTCTGGTGGCGGCTTGCGATACCTTTCGCGCCGCGGCCGTGGAGCAATTGGCCCTGTGGGCCAAGCGTAGTGGCGTGGATATTGTCAAGGGACAGACGGGGGCCGACCCGGCCAGCGTGGCGCACGACGCTTGTGAAAAGGCTCGCGCCAAGCATTATGACATCCTGATTGTCGACACGGCAGGGCGACTGCACACGCAAACCCACCTCATGCGGGAACTGGAGAAAATCCAGCGTATCCTGGCCAAGCAGATACCTGGAGCCCCGCACGAGGCGCTCATGATCCTTGATGCCACCAATGGGCAAAACGCCATTGCCCAGGCTCAGGAGTTCCAGAAAACCATCCAGAGCACCGGGCTGATTGTCACCAAGCTCGATGGCACAGCAAAAGGCGGCTCGGTTTTTGCCATTCGCCGCAAGCTGGAGTTGCCGGTGAAACTGATCGGTGTGGGCGAGGGGATGGACGATCTGGAACCGTTTGATCCGGACGCTTTTGTGGCGGCACTGTTTGAGTGATGGCCGGAACAAGGCCCCGTAACGGGGTTGGGGGGGGGGCCATGGGCAGGAATGTGCTGGTGACGGGTGGCGCTGGTTTTATCGGCTCCCATCTGGTGGGTGCGCTGGTATCCCGTGGTGACCGGGTAGTAGTGGTGGACAACCTTTCCACCGGCCAAAGGGGGAATCTGCCCCCGGGCGTGGATCTGGTGGTGGCCGGGGCTGAGGATGCCAGCGCCCTGGAGCCGCTGATGCGAGGGGTGGAACTGGTCTACCATCTGGCGGCACTGGCTTCGGTGCAGGCCAGCCTGGACAATCCCCTGGCGAGCCATGCGGCCTGCGCCACCGCCACAGTGACGGTTTGTCAGGCGGCGCGGCTGGCGGGTGTGCGGCGTGTGGTGTATGCCGGCAGTGCCAGCGCCTATGGCATACCCGCCGGGCCTGTTCAGCATGAGTCCGATCCTCTTTCTCCCTTGTCTCCCTATGCGGCCGCCAAACTGGCCGGGGAGTTGTACCTCCAGGCCTTTGGCGCATCGTTTGGGCTGGAGACTGCCCGGCTGCGCTTTTTCAATGTCTTTGGCCCGCGGCAGCGGCCGGATAGTCCCTACTCGGGAGTGATAGCCCTGTTTGCCAGCGCACTGATGCGGGGCCGGCAGCCCATTGTTCTGGGTGACGGACTGCAGACCCGTGACTTTGTGTATGTGAGCGATGTGGTGCGGGCGCTGCTGGCTGCGGGGGAAAGTCGGGCCATGGTGGGACAGGTGGTCCAGGTCGGAACCGGCAAGCCGACCACCCTGCTGGAATTGATTGCTGCGTTGGGCGTGGTGCTGGATAAGCCAGTACAACCCGGCTTTGGCCCGGCCCGGTCAGGAGATATCCGCCATTCGTGCGCCAATCTGGACCAGGCACGGGCCCTGCTGGGGTATTCTCCATCCGTTTCGCTGTCAGAGGGGTTAGCCCACACCCTGCGCTGGATGGAGCAAACCGCAAAAACGACTTGATTCGCTGGCCTCCTCATGGCATAGGGCCTGCCGGGTGGGGATTAGCGCGCTATTTTGGTGCGCCGGTTCCCTGTTTTTTCCGGGGGTGGCGCATGGTCTTGGGCCGAGGAGCTATGGCATGTACCTCGCTCGTGTGGTTAGTCGGCTGCGCCACCGGGCCGCTTCAGGACAATCCGCTACCACTGGGACCTGCCGGTGTCGCTCCCATTCAGGAAGCGAACAAGGAGGGGAACCCTCTTTATCTTCCGGTGGGCCCTCCCTCGTATGGGCTCGTGTTCGACAAGTCTCTCGACACACTGGATGATGTGTTCGATATCGCTTATGCCAATCGCTATGACGGTCGCATCGAAACATTTCCCAGGGTGGCACCCGGCCTGTTTCAGCCCTGGAAGCATGGCAACATGAACCCGCGTGACCGCATCCATGCCACATGCCAGTCGCTACGGCACCGGGGGGTGCTGACAATTCTGGCGGCGGATGATGGTGGCTATTTCGTCGACCTGAAAATTTACAAGGAACTTGAAAACCTGGCGGCACCGGCGCGGACCACTGGAGCGGCGGCCGCTTTCCGGTCAAGCACCACCGTGGAGCGGAATTACGATGTGATCGATCCCCTGGTGATCGACAGCGGCTGGATTCCACTGGGCCGGGACACCGAGTTCGAGCAGTTTTTGCTACGCAAACTGGCCTCGAGTGCCACCCGCTCCGAATGACCCGTTTGGCATGCGAAAGCCCTTGTTACCGGCCTCCTGGTGCGGTTTTTTCGTTGAGATAACGGGTCATCAGTTGGTAGAGATGGCGGGTGGTGTTTTTCCCCTCGTTGATCGAGTGGGATCGGTTGGGGTAGGGCATGAGGGTGAATGGCTTGTTGTCAGCTACCAGCACTTCCATGAGCTTCTCCGTCCCCTGATAGTGGCAATTGTCATCGCCGGTCCCATGTACCAGCAGCAGGTTTCCCTTCAATCCGGAGGCGTGGCTGAGTGGTGAGCCCGCTTTGTAATCAGCGGCGTTCGGCCCCGGCAGCCCCATATAGCGCTCCTGGTAAATGGTGTCATACAGGCTCATGTCGGGCACCGGAGCCACGGACATGCCTGTGGCATACAGCTCCGGGAAACGGAACAGCAGATTGAGCGTCATGGAGCCGCCGCCGCTCCAGCCCCAGACTGCCAACTTGCCAGCATCGACATAGGGGCGGCGGGCCAACTCCCTGGCACCGGTGGCCTGATCATTCGAGGCATGCACGCCAATCTTGCGGTAGATGGACTTGCGCCAGGCGCGGCCCTTTGGCGTTTTTGTGCCCCGGTTGTCCATACTGGCTACCAGATAGCCCTGTTGCGCCAGATAAAGGTGCCATAGATAGTTGCTGCCCCCCCAACGATCCGCGACGGTTTGGCCGGCAGGCTCGCCATAGACATGAATCAGGAGCGGATAGCGCTTGTTCGGATCAAAATCAGGGGGTTTGATCAGCCATCCATCCATAGTCAGGCCATCGCCGATAGTTGTCTGGAACCATTCCACCGGCGAACGCGCCAGCCGGGCCACTGTTTCCTTGAGTTTGATGTTGGCGTTGATGGGGCGGATGACCCGGTGCCCGTCGAGGTTCATCAAGGAGGTGGATGGTGGCACACCGAAGGAGGAGTGGGTCCAGACCGCCTGGTCGCCATCGGGATTGACCCGGTAATCGTTCCAGCCGGTCTGGTTGGCCGGGGTGAGGCGCTCCGGAGGCGGGGCGTTATCAGCGGGAGGGGAAAGCTGGCAACGAAACAGATACTGTTCGGTGGGTTTTCCAGGCGAAGCGAGGAAGTACACCCAGCCCTTTTTCGCATCGACTCGCAGCACGGATTTGACATCGAAGGCACCGCTGGTGATCAATCGGCTGGAGGTGCCATCCCGCGAAACCCGGTAGAGATGCTGCCAGCCATCGCGCTCACTGATCCATGTAAACGATTTGCCGCCATCCAGCCATTGCATGGACTCGTCATGGACCTCCACCCAGGTGTCATCCTTTTCGGTGAGGATGGTTTTTACCTGGCCAGTGCTGGCGCTGGCAAGCAGGACCTGATTCTGGTTTTGTAACCGATTCAAGCGCTGCAAAACCAGCACCTCTGGGCTTTCGGCCCAATCCATGCGGGGAATATAGCCCTCGGTGCGGGTGTCGCCGGGGACCTGCATCCAGGTGGTTTGGCCGCCGCTGACAGGGACAACGCCCACCCGGCACAGGGAGTTCTGCTCACCTGTCTTGGGGTAAGGGAATGTGGTGAGACGAGGATATTTGCCAGCCGTTTGGTCCACCAGGGTGAACCTTGGCACGCCCAGGGTGTTGATTTGCCAGTAAGCGATTCGCTGACTGTCAGGGCTCCAGAGCCAGCCGTCCCGGCAATCGAACTCCTCCTCGTATACCCAGTCGAATGTGCCATTGATGATTTCATCATCGCCTCCCACCTTGCCATCGCTGGTGAGGCGGACAGCGGTTCCGCCCCCAGCGGGTTCAACAAAGAGGTTGTTGTCACGGACATAGCCGACGCGTGTGCCATCGGGAGAGAGTTTGGCAAAAAACAGTGAGGAAGGTTTGGGATTGTCGCCCACCCTGGTCAGTTTGCCAGTGGAAAGGCGATAGGTCCAGTAATCGCCGCGGGTGTTGCGTCGCCAGACCCGTGCGCTATTGGTGAAGAGTAAAAGCAGATCCTGGTCTTTGGAGAAAGTGTAATCGTCGATACGCAGAGGCGACTTGGCTGTGGCGGGAATCAGTTTTTCGGCGGTGACAATCGGTGTTTTGGCATCGGTGAGGGGGTCCACCCGCACCAGGTCGTGGAAACCCTTATGAAGGGTGCTGGGCTCGAGTTGGGCATAGCTTTTTGCATCAATCCAGTGGGGGGAGCGCTCAAAACCAGCCCTGAAATCACCGGATGCAAAAATGCGGTCCAGGGTGAGCCGGGAAGGATCAGGGGTTTGCCCGTTGGCTGGAAAGGCCAGCAAGGTAACCAGGAAGCAGGTGGCTTGAAACGACCGCATGGCGTTCTCCGTTGCAGGGGGTGCAGCCCAGGCATGCAAGCTTAAATTTATGAAAACAGGCGGATTGAAGGGACTTCTTTTGTTGGAAAATCCTGAAATCGAATAACTTGTGGGAAACTGAACCGGTTTTCAGGTGGGCGGTTTCTGGTGTGGCTGGTGAATAAGGCTGCCTCCCAGTCCGGTTTATGCATAAGGGCCCAGGAATCCGGGGGCGGCGTAGGTAGTGCTTGCCAAGGGAAAAAAGGAAAGTACACTGCTGACTGGATCTGGAGGACGGTGCCCGATTGAACGGTGCTTGTCCGGTTTGGCTGGCCCGAGGTGGTTTCCCATGCGGATTCGTGTCGCAAATGCCGTTGTTTTCCTTGGTTTGTTGGGCCTGACGAGCGCCAGCCACGGTGGCGCTCCTGTCGTTGCCGGCTTTGATCGGTTTCACGGCAAGGGTGAAAATCCTGCAGCGGGCGGGCGGATCCTGCTGACCGAGCTGAACTGTGTGCGTTGTCACAGTTCACCAGACCTGCCAGCCACGGGTGCCAAGAGCGGTCCAGATTTGAGTCAGGTTGGTGCTCGGGCGCGTGTGAGCTGGCTCCGCGAATATCTCGCAGACCCACAAAAGGCCAAGCCTGGAACCACGATGCCCCATCTGCTCCGTGGGCCTGGCAGCGCTGATAAGGTGGACCGTCTGGTGCATTATCTTGCCAGCACTGGCAAAACCAGGCATACGGCCATTGATCAGAAGGGTGTCGCACAAGGGAAGGCGCATTTCGAGAATCTGGGCTGCGCCGCCTGCCATGGCCCGCTGGAGTCAAAAACGGGCCGTTCATCATTGCCTGTTGGTGCGGTTCCTTTGCCCGATTTGGCCGCCAAGTACAGCCTGACCGCTTTGGCCGGTTTTTTGGCAAACCCTCATGAATTGCGACCCGGTGGGCGGATGCCGAGCCTGCTGACTGGCAATCAGCCACGCGAAGTCGCGCATTATCTGTTGCGAGACCAGAAAATTGCTGGCATCGGTGGTACCTTGCCCATCGGGTTCGACTATTACGAGGGGGAATGGGATAAAATTCCCGACCTGGCAAAGCTGAAACCAATCAAATCAGGCACCTGCAAGGGTCTGGACCTGAATGTCGCCACTCGCAAAAATAATTTCGCCATGCGATTCAAAGGTGTGTTTCAGGCCGAAAAAGCTGGCCGGTACAACTTCACGGTGGCCAGCGATGACGGTTCCCGGATTCTGGTCGATGGCAAAACGGTGGTTGATGTGGATGGCGTTCACCCCAAGCAGGCTGGCAATGGCCGCGTGGAGCTGACCGCTGGCATTCATACGGTGGAGGTTTGGTACTTTCAGGGTGGTGGTGAGTGGGAGCTGGAGGCGGAAATTCGCGCCCCTGGGCAAGCAAATGTGGCCTTGGAAACCGTCATGGCCGCAAGTGCGGCGGCACTGGCCTCTGCGGCAGATCTTTCCAGCAAGCCAGAAGATCCTGACTACCTGGTTGAAGATCCCGCCAAGGTTTTCCAGGGCCGGCAGATTTTCGCGTCCAGCGGTTGCGCCAACTGCCACATGATGAAGGAAGGGGACAAGACGGTTGTTTCGCAATTGGCACCCAACCTGGCGAAGCCTTTGGCGGAACTGAAATCGGGTGGTTGCATGGCCGATAAGCCGTCCGACTGGTTGCCTGGATATGAACTCAATGCACCCCAAAAGAAAGCAATCGTCGCCGCTCTGGCCAATCCGAAAGGACCGGTCAACGCTGAGGGACGGATTCGCGAAACCATGGTGACCCTGAACTGCCTGGCCTGCCATGAGCGTGGTAAGGAGGGGGGGCCAATTGAGGCCTTTAATACCCTGTTCAAGACCACCCAGCCCGAGATGGGCGAGGAGGCCCGTGTGCCACCACTGCTGTTCCTGACGGGTGCCAAACTGCGTCTGCCCTATCTGGAAAACCTGTTGGTCCAGGGTGCCAAGGACCGGCCCTACATGCTGACCCGCATGCCGGGATTCGGCAATGCCGCCAAGCATCTGGCGGCCGATCTGAAGGAAGCAGACAAGCTGCCATCTGTGGGTGTGGTGACAATGAAAGAGACGCCTGCCAAAGTGAAATCGGTAGGACGGATGCTGACTGGTGCCACCGCCTTTGGCTGCATCAAGTGCCACACATTCAATGGCAACAAGGCCGAGGGTGTGCAGGGCATCGATATGGCTTTGATGTCCACCAGGCTCGAGCGGGACTGGTTCCACGCCTACACCGATCGTCCCCAGGAGATTCGCCCGGGAACACGCATGCCCACCGCTTTCCGTGATGGCAAGAGTATTCTCGACGATGTACTTGACGGCACCGCCCGCACCCAGATCGAGGCCATGTGGCTGTATCTGGCTGATGGCCGCAATGCCCGCCTGCCTTTGGGAGTGCAGAAGCAATCGATTCCGCTGGTGGCGACAACCGAGCCGATCATTTATCGCAATTTCATCGAAGGGGCGGGGGCCCGGGGCATTGGCGTGGGTTATCCCGAAAAGGTGAACCTGGCGTTTGATGCCAACGAATTGCGCCTGGCATTACTGTGGCAGGAAGCGTTCATCGATGCCGCCAAGCACTGGACAGACCGCGGTGTGGGTTTCGAGGGGCCTCTCGGTGATTCGGTGGTGGCTCTGCCGAGGGGATCTGGTGTGGCTCGCCTGAAAAATCTCAGGGAAGTCTGGCCGGCAAAATCCAGCCGGGAAGCCGGTTGGCGTTTTTCAGGATATAAGCTGGGTTCCAAGGGGAGGCCGGTGTTTCTCTACCAGGATGGCACCGCCACGGTGGAGGATGGTTTCGTTCCCAGGGAAGGCAAGGTCAAGGGGTTCACCCGTGAAGTGAAAGCTGGAGCGGCGGCTGGTTGTTACCTGCGCCTGGCTACTGGCAGGATCGAGAAGAAAGCTGACGGGAGCTACGAAGTGGAAGGTGGTTTGAAGATTCAGGGGGATACCCTCCTGGAGCGAGGCGAAGGCGACAAGAAGGAGTTGCTGCTCCCGCTGGGTGAGGGCACCAGCAAGGTGGAATACCTTTGGTAAGGCAGATTTATTTGGGGAACAGGCAAGCACAGCAGACATAGCGGGGAGTAGAGCCGTGGGAACCATCGGGAATCGTGGTGGATGGATCAAGGGAACATGGGCCTCCCTGTTGGGTGTGGCGCTGGTTTCCGTGGTGGCCTGGGCGCAGCCGGGTGATGCCAGGGTTGAGGCCAAACCGGAGAAGGAAACCGACTTCTACAAGATCCTCACCTTCACCACGCCTCCCGGGCAGGTGCTGGAGGCCGGGGCTTTTGAGTTGTTGCCTGACGGGCGTGTGGCAATGGGCACACGCCGTGGCGAAATCTGGATGATCGACAACCCCTACGATGCCGATCCTGCCAAGGTGAAGTTCACCCGGTTCGCCCATGGCATGCATGAAGTGCTGGGCCTGGCCTGGAAGGATGGCTGGCTGTATGCCACGCAACGGCCCGATGTCACCCGGCTGAAAGATTCAAACGGCGATGGCAAAGCCGATCTGTTCGAGGTAGTGGCAGAAGGCTGGGATGTGAACGGCGATTACCATGAATATGCCCTGGGTTCGCGCTTTGACAAAAAAGGTAACATCTGGACAGCTCTATGTCTGACAGGATCTTTCAACTCGGATAGTAAATTCCGGGGTTGGGGCGGCAAGGTTACCCCGGAAGGCAAGTTTGTGCCCACCACTTCCGGTGTGCGCTCACCGGGTGGGGTGGGTTTCAATGCAGAGGGAGATGTCTTTTATACCGATAACCAGGGTCCATGGAACGGGACTTGCGGGCTAAAGCACATGAAACAGGGTGGTTTTGTCGGGCATCCGGGTGGATTTCGCTGGTACGATGAGCCCGAGGCGAAATATCTCGGCAAAAAGCCTGTCGAACCCAAGACCAACAGCCGCATGATGACCGAGTTCGCCAGAATCCCTGAACTTGTGCCCACCGCGATCCTTTTTCCCTACGGCAAAATGGGCCAGAGTGCCAGCGGCGTGGAGTTTGATGGCAGCAATGGCGTCTTCGGCCCTTTCAGGAATCAGCTTTTTGTCGGCGACCAGACCCACAGCACGGTGATGCGCTGTTTTCTGGAGAAGGTGAACGGCTACTACCAGGGCGCATGTTTCCCTTTCCGGGAGGGATTTGGCTCAGGGGTGGTACCGGTTCGTCAGGGAACAGATGGTTCGATGTTCGTGGGCGGCACCAACCGTGGCTGGGGCTCGAAGGGGCCGAAACCATTCTCGGTCGAGCGCCTGGTGTGGACCGGCAAGACACCTTTTGAGATCCACACCATGCAAGCCAGGCCGGATGGCTTCGAGTTGACTTTCACCGAACCTGTCGATGCTGAAATAGCCAGCAAGGCCGAGAACTACAAGCTGGTCACTTTTACCTACATCTATCGGGGCGACTATGGCAGTCCCGAGGTGGACCAGACCACCGCCAGGGTGACTGGCGTGACGGTGGGGGCGGATGGAAAAAGTGCCCGGCTGGTTGTGGAGGGATTGCAGGTGGGCCATGTGCACGATCTGTCGTGTCCCAATCTTCGCTCGAAGGAGGGGCGCAAACTGCTTCATCCACAAGCCTATTACACGCTGAATTTCATTCCAAAGCCTTGAGCCCGGCTTAAATGGCATGGCGGCTGCGTCGCCAGATGCGGCCTTCGTCCTGGAAAACCACTTGTCGCACGCCTGTGCGGGCGATGATTTTGCGGGCCAGATGCAGGTCTGGCTTGCCGGCCATGCGCAGCAGTCGCAGGTTTTCCAGACCCGGGCAGTCCTTGCTGACCAGCATGCCCGCCGTGTGGTCATTGATTGCCAGTGTGCGTAGAGTGGGATGGCCAGCGTCCCGCAAGACGCGCAACGCCTTTTCCTCGAGTGTTGTGCCGATGAGGTCGAGCTCCTCCAGATCGCATAGACTGGTGGTTTTCCAAAGTGTCCCAATGGTTTCGCAGTTGAGGTAGTTTCCCCCTATCGCGAGGCTTCGCAACCGGGTGAAGCTGGACAGTGCCTGGATACCTGGCCCGCCAATCCGGTTCTGGCGGAGATTGAGATGCACCAGATTTTCGCCGATCGGCCCCTCGGTCAGCAGGGAGCGGATCGCCTCGTCGGTGATGCGGTTTTTTCGCAGATCCAGGTGGGTGAGGCTAGCCCAGGCCCCGGAGCGCGCCAGAGTTTGTAAATGAGGCGTTTCCAGATCGTTTTCAGCCAGGTTCAGGGTATGGACCCTGTCCATACCCGGTCCGCCGGTCAGGAATTGTGCCCCCTCGCTGCCGATGCGGTTGTGCGCCAGGCCCACTTGGCGCAGGTTGAGGTGATGGGAGAGGACCAGAGCGAGAAATCCTTCCGGCCCCAGCGGTAACCCATGCATTTCCAGCCGTGTCAGGCTGTTTGCCAGTGGGCTGTCAAGCAGGCGGGGAACAAGGGATTTCAGGGCCGGGCCCATCGGGAAGGTGGCCGCCAGTTCCACGCATAAAGATTCCAGAAGGGGAAAAGGGGCAGCCTGGAAAAGTTCGCCCAACCCCACCGGGGTGATATTGGCGCAGTGGATGGACAGGGATCTCAGGTCGGCCGCACCCTCCTGGGTCAGCGCCCGCAAAGCCTGATCTCCCAGCAGGCGATTATTGACAAAGCCCAGGTGATGGAGCTGGCCAGTCAGGCCGCCCCGCAGCAGGGTTCGCATGGCTGGGGTATCGATGCCACAGCGTTCCAGGATGAGGGACCGTAGCGTGGCCGGCCAGCGACCGGCGAGGCGAGGCAACCAGGCGCGGGCCACCGAGTCGGCACCCGCAATCTCCAGATGGTGCAAGGCCACCGGCCAGGCGGTATCTTCCGGAAACGGTGAACCTGGCGCCACATGCAGCCTGAGCCCGCGCACCGGGTGCTTGCGCCAGATAGCTTCAGCGGCCGGGGTGATCAGGCCCTCCTCGCCCTCAGCTTGCTCGACCAGGCCTTGACGGAATTCCCAGGCGTGGGCGTGATCGGCCAGATTGCCAGCCCAGTCTTTTTCGCGCAGGCGCAAAAGCTCTTCCATGCGAACGGATACAGCACCGTCCGGATTCGCGACACAAGCCAGGCGCAGAAACTCGGAGCGGTCGGGGTCGTGGTCTTCAAGCCAGTCCGCCAGCACGAGCCGGGGCAGGGGATCAGACGGTTTGTGGGCCGCCAGACAGATCAGCTCCTCGTCGACCCCGTTCACTGGCAGTTACCCAAATTTCCGGATTGCCCACCCCTGATGGCGGGATTGCTATCCTCTCTCAGGAAGCCCGGCGAGGGAACGGGAAAGCCCGTCTGGTTCCGGCCAGCAAGCCTGAATTCGCGGGTAGCCCTGGCGGCGATGGTTTGACCAATGGATAGACATGCGGTGGCGGCCGGGGAGGGGGCGTTGAGCACATGGATCATGCGCGGTGCACTGACGATATGGAAATCGTCAACCAGCTTGCCCGAGCGGTCCATCGCCTGGGCGCGGACCCCAGCCCCCGAGCGGTGGATCTGGGCCGCAGTCAGGTCGGGCACAAGGCGGGCCAGGGCGCGATGGAAAGCCTTTTTGGACAAGCTGCGGTGGTACTCGCCCAGGGCCATGCCCCAGTGACGCCAGGCCATTCGCCAAAAACCGGGCCAGGTGAGAGTAGCCAGCATGTCGCGGATGCCGATATCGAAAAACCGGTACCCCTCACGCTTGAAGGCGAGAACCGCGTTGGGTCCGGCCTCCACACCCCCCAGTGCCATACGGGTAAAATGGACCCCTAGAAAGGGGAAACGCGGATCAGGTACCGGGTAGATGAGGTTTTTTACCAGGTGGGCGGCCTCGGGAACCAGATCGTAGTACTCGCCCCGGAAAGGGATGATGCGCACGCCCGGATCGACGCCACACATCCACGCGATGCGGTCAGATTGCAACCCGCCACAATTGATCAGATGGCCCGCTTCCAGTTCGCCTGAGGCTGTCCGGAGCCGCAGCATCGAACCGCTGGCCCGCACGGCACTGAGCCGCGACCCGAGGCGAATGGTTCCCCCCAGCTCCTGGATGCGCCTGGCCATCACCCGGCAAACGCCCTTGTAATCGACTATGCCTGTCTGCGGCACATGCAATCCGGCAATGCCCGCCACATGCGGTTCATACTCGCGCAAGCCAGCGCCTGTGAGGCGGCGAATGTTGTCCAGCCCATTGGCAATACCGCGTCGCTCCAGTTCATCCAGGGCTGGGAGTTGCGATTCATCAAGTGCCACCACCACCTTGCCACAGCGCTCGTGCGCCACGCCGTGATCGGCGCAGAAGCGGTAGAGCAGCTCGCGCCCCTCGGCGCAGGTGCGGGCTTTCTCGCTGCCGGGCTTGTAATAAAGTCCCGAGTGTATGACGCCGCTATTATTGCCGGTCTGGTGTTTGGCGACGGCGTTCTCGGTTTCCAGTACCACCACACCCTGGCAGCCGCCCTCCACCAGCGCCAGGGCCGTAGCCAAGCCAACGATACCCCCCCCCACAATCGCTACTTCAACCAGTTCTGTCATCAGTTCGCCTTGGCTATGCAGGGCAGGAGTTGTAGTTCACGATAAGCGCCTCAGGCCCATGCCCGCACCGGGATGTTGCTGAAGGATTCCCGCTGGGGCAAACGCAAGACCAGGCGGGCCGCGTCCGCCAGAGTATCGCAAATTCCCAGGAATCCAGGCAAGCCAGGGAGGAGGTTTCGTTCCTCGGAGGACCCGTGCCCTGTCCGGACCAGCGTGGTGCGACAGCCGGCGGCGGCCCCGGCCTCGAGGTCGCTGCGCTTGTCGCCGATCAGGAAGCTGGCCTTCAGGTTGAAACCGTGCTCGGCTGCCGCTTCCAGCAGCATGCCTGGCTTTGGCTTGCGACAAAGACAGTCCACTTTGTACTCGCCGATCCCTTCCGTGGGATGATGCGGACAATACTTCCAGTCCCTGATACCGATGCCTTGACTGGCGAGAAGATCCTCGAGGTGGTCATGGATGACCCTGACCTGGGACTCGGGGAAAAAATGACGGGCGACACCGGCCTGGTTGGTGACTACAACCAGCTCGAATCCGGATCTTTCAAGAAGGCGCAGGCCCTCGACCACACCAGGCAGCAAGCGGACCTGTTCCACGCTCGAGAGATAATGAACCTCTTCGATCAGCACGCCGTCGCGGTCGAGGAAGATGGCTGGCCGGTGGGGCTGAATGGGATCAAACATGGGATGGCTCCATAGGGGCCAAACGATGTTCTACCAGGTCACAGACCAGATGCCAGGCCAGGAGGTGGGCCTCCTGGATGCGGGGAGTATGATCGCTCGGCGCCTTAAAGCAGGCATCGCAAAGCCCGCCAAGCGGTTCGCCCGGCTCGCCGGTAAAGCCCACAGTCGCCGCACCCAGACTACGGGCCGCGCGCAGGGCCTCGAGCACATTGGGTGAGCGGCCGCTGGTGGAAATACCCACCAGACAATCTTGCCGCCTGACATGCGCCAGTACCTGACGCGAAAAAACCTGAGAATAGTCGTAATCGTTGCCGATACAAGTGAGCACTGAGGTATTGCAGGTGAGGGCTATGGCCGGCAGAGGTCGCCTTTCCCGAAGAAAGCGACCAACAAACTCTGCCGCCACATGCTGGGCATCGGCGGCACTGCCACCATTGCCGCACAGAAAAAGCGTGCCACCCGCCTCCAGTGTGGTGGTGAACAGGTCTGCCACTTTCAGCAAGGTTCCCAAATGGGCATCCAGCGCAGCGATAACGCCACGCGATTGCTCCAGCCGAGTGTTGAAAAACTCCAAATCACCTTCCCGACTCATACCGCTACCATCCCTGAAAAAAGAAAAAGCCCCAACGACCTTATGGACAAGCCATGAAGCCAGCCGGTTTCAGCCATAACCATAATACGGCTGCCATCGCGCAGCGTAGCCCCCAACCCAAGGGACGAGTTCGCGGAGAAGCATGCCTTGGCCAGGCAGAGGTGTCAATGGCAACGAAACAGGGCTTTTGGGTGCATGGGTTGTCTGGGGCGTTTTAGCAGGCCCGGTGCAAGGCCCGATCGGCTGCGTCTTGTAGCGCTTGGCGGAAGGGTGTGGAGGGCAGGATTTGTAGGGCCCGCCGGGCCTGACCCACAAAATCTTCGGCACGATGGCGCGTATGGTCAAGCGAACCACTGGCGTCGAGGATAGGCCGAAGGACTGCGCGTTTTGCCGACCCGGCCAGCAATGCGAGGAGATGACCACGGGTGGGCGTATCCGTAGTGGCCAGGGCGTGGATGATGGGTAGGGTGACCTTGCCTTGCTGAAGGTCGGTACCCAGAGACTTGCCGGTGGTCTCTTCGTCGCCTTCGAGATCCAGCAAGTCATCCGCCATCTGGAAGGCCATTCCCAGGGATCTGCCATAGGTGTCGAGGGCGTGACAGACCGTTTCGCCGGCGCGTGCATGCACGGCCATGAGGCGGCACGAGGCTGCCATGAGTTCAGCCGTTTTGCCTTCGATAATCTCCAGGTAGGCTGTTTCGGAGAGGAGCCAGTTGCCCACCTCAAGATTTTGCTTCAGTTCGCCTTCGCACACTTTGCGGGCGGTTTCAGCCACTTCCAGCGTGACCCGGGTATCGCCCACCTGGGCCGCCAGGACAAAAGCATGGCTGAAGAGGTAGTCGCCCAGTAACACTGCCGACTGGCTGCCCCAACGGCTATGGATGGTGGGAATGTGTCGTCGTGTGTCAGCGTTGTCGAGGATATCGTCATGCACCAGAGAGGCGGTATGCATCAGTTCCATGGCTACGGCCAAATCCAGCCTGCCAGGGGATTCGCAACCCAGCAGGCGGGCGGTGAGCAGGGCCAGCAGGGGGCGAAATCGCTTGCCCCGGTATTCGCTGACATGGTCAATGATGCCGGACAGCTGCGGAGGGCGGCGGCCCAGGACAGTGGCAATGGCCTGCTCGACCTGATCAAGGTCAACGGCTACCAGGGATTTCAGATCCTGGGCGGCTAATGCCATGGCTGCGCGCGCCCCCGTTTGGGGGCGGGGAGTGTGCAAAGCCGGTAGAAGCATGTGGCTAACCATGTTTCTCCATGAGGCGACGCCTGGACGGTACCGCCAACCGGGCGCGCAGGTTTGCGGTCAGGTTCGCTGGAAAGCACCGGTTCGGCCTCCGCTCTTTTCATCCAACCGTATTCGTTCGATGACCATAACCCGATCAATTCCCTTGACCATGTCATATATAGTCAGGGCAGCCACACTAACCGCCACCATGGCTTCCATTTCCACCCCGGTCTTCCCGTGGCACCGCACCTCGGCAACAATTTCCAGGGTGTCAGGGGCCTGGGGGGTGAATTCAAGCCTTACTCCGTCGAGTGGGAGTAAATGGCAAAGAGGAATCAGCTCCCAGGTTTTTTTGGCCGCCTGGATACCCGCCAAACGGGCTACTTCCAGCACATCTCCCTTGATGAAGTCGCGGTTGAGGATTTTTTCCAGGGTGGCAGGTGCCAACCGCACCAGGCCCGAAGCGCGGGCGGTGCGATCTGTTACCTCTTTGGCACCCACATCGACCATACGGGTGGCCCCGCTAGCGTCGAAATGCGACAAACCATTTGCGGTGTCTGGAACAGGAATCGGGGGTGTATCAGGCATCAGTTTCAGTCGCCGGGTCAATAACGGGGAATAGCGGGATTGATGGCTTGGCTATAGGCATCGATGCCACCCCCCAGGGAGTGTACACGCTCAAATCCAGCCTGCTCGAGATATAGAGCGGCATGCCAGCTTCGCACGCCATGGTGGCAGTAGATCACCAGGTCGGCATCGGCGGGCGGCTGAATGCTGTCGATATGGCTAGTCAGGTCGCTGAGCGGTACCAGTAGGCTATGGGGCAGCGCAGCGATAGCGTGCTCTTCAGGGGTGCGGACATCGAGGAGGAACATGGGTTCGCCCGCCTGTCGTTTTTTCTCGAATTCCTGCACGGTCAGGTTCTGGGGCATATGCAAAATTTTCCCGATAACACTGGGGGCCAGTCAATTCTTATCAGTCAATCGTAGCGGCTGGCGTGGCTTTAGGGGCCTGGATTTTCAGTCAGGGGGTCAAAGTCAGGCTGGCCAGGCTTGTCAGGACCGGTCCGTCCCAGGGGGGTTGTGGGGTGTTACCAGGCCGTTGGACCAACACCGCCACCATGCCCGCCTGCCTGGCCGCGTCAAGTTCAACCACCAGATCCGAGAAGAAGGCGATTTTTTCTGCGGACAGTTGCAGGCGGTTGGCAATGGCCGCATAGCTGGTCGATTCACGCTTGGGGCCGATAGTGGTGTCAAAATACGCCTCGATGCAGCCAGACAGGTCACCAGCGGTGGTATGCCGGAAAAACTGTTGCTGGGCGTGGGCACTGCCACTGGAGTAGATCGCCAGGCGGGCGCCAGCTTTCTTCCAGGTGGCCAAGGCTGGCTCCACATCGTCAAAGAGTGGGGGCTTGAGGTCACCCGAGGCGAACCCCTCATCCCAGATCAGGCCCTGGATCGCTTTCAGGCCAGTTGCCTTGCGGTCGTTGGCGGCGAGCTTTTGGCAACAGGCTATGGCTGTGACAATGTCGTCTGCATGCAAGGGCGGGTTCTCCGCCGCTGCATCGGTCCGCAGCAGAGCCACCGCGCCCACGCATGCCGGGTCTTGCCAGTGTGTGCTCAGATAATGGCTATACCGAGCGGCCGCATAAGGGAACATGCTGTCGCGGACAAAGGCCAGCGGCGAGACAGTCCCTTCGATATCCAGCAGGGCCAGGCGGACTTCAAGGTGCATTCAGACCACCAGCTTGTTTTCAATGCCCTGTCCTTCGACAAAGGCTGGGCCAAAGCAGAGGGGCAGGTAGCGGCCATTGACCGGCTGATCCACATACTGCGGGGTCCAGCCGGCGGGGTTCTGGAAGAGCCGGATGGCACGGATGGTTTTGTCGGCGCACAGGTTGAACCAGTGGGGGATCCCCTTGGGCACATTGATGAGATCGCCTGCCTCAACCTGGATGGCAAACACCGGACCCTGATCTGGATGGATGTGAAAAAGGCCAGTTCCCTGCAGGATAAAGCGCACCTCGTCCTCGGTGTGCGTGTGTTCGCTCTTGAACTTCTCCATCATCGCATCGAGGTTCGGCGTGGCCGGGCTCACCTGCATGACATCAGCGGTGACATACCCCCCTTCCGCGCTAAGCCGGTCGATTTCAGGCTTGTAGGCGAGCAGGATCTCGTCCGCCGGTGCGGTGGGGCAGACGCGCTCCGCCAGCTCCCAGCGTTCGTGCCAGATGCCATGTGGCTTGAGAAAGGCACTGATGGCGGCGTTGTCGGTGATGGTGCGGTTTTCGTCGGGAATCAGGATGCAGGCCATGTTTTGTTCTCCGTGTGCTTGCCGACTGGGTCAGCCACTTTGCAGTTTTCGCCCCAGAACCTCGAACAGGAACTCGAAAATTTCGATATGACGCCGCGCCGCATGGAGATCTTTACCCCAGGTGTATAGTCCATGCCGTTCAATCAGGAAGCCATGGGTCAGCGGCTTGGTGGGTGCCCCCAGGCGCTGGCGCACCCGGGTCGCCAGACGGGCGATATCCTGATCGTTGGCAAACACCTCCACCTGCTTGTGGATGTCGTGGGTGGTGATCCCCTCCAGCCCCTTGAGCATCTCGAATTGCTCCAGAGTGAAGCCCACTTCGCCAAACCGATCGGTCAGCAAGGTGCCCCAGACCGAGTGAGTGTGCAGTACCGAGCCGGTCTCGGGCAGTTCGGCCAGCAGCAGGTGCAGGCCAGTCTCGGCGGAGGGTTTGCCGTGGCCGTCAGCAACCAGGGATTTGCCTTGGGCGTCAACCACCACAAAGTCCCGGTCGTTCAGCAGACGCTTGTCGTTGCCGCTGGCAGTGAGCAGGATTCGCATAGGATCGCGTTGCAGCACGACGCTGTAGTTGCTACTGGTGCCCAGGCTCCACTTGAAGCCATGGAATAACCGACCGGTGTCCCTCAACCCGGCCACCGCCCCGGCGATGGCCCCATTGAGGTGTTCCTCGCCCGGAACAACCGGCAACCCCAAAACGCCCATCGACACCTCATTTATGCTTGCCATGCAGTCAGGATACCAACCCCAACGGCCGGGTCCAGAGTATCGCCCTGAGCTATGAGGTTTTGCCTGGCCAGAAGTCTCAGGATTAGGGAGCCACAGGCCTTGGAGCGGGCGGCGCCTGGCAGAGTAGAAAAAGCAACAGGCGCAAGCAGATTCTCAAACGATCACGGGCCTTTCACAGACAATTCCACAGGATTACTGGTGGCGGGGACCATCAAAGACAATGGGGTCATATCCAGCTTGCCATACTCCTCGGCCAGTCCCTCAATTTTCGCCTTCTTGGGAGCCGCTGCTTTGTCTTTAGGCTCTTTGGAAGCCGCCATCATCATTTTGGGTGCGTCTTTGGGATCAATAATAGTCTCACTGAGTTTTCCTCGCCGTGAGGCGGTGACCTTGTATTCTCCCGGCAGAGCGAGGATGGTGGTCATGCCATCAGCATCTGTGAAGCCACTGGCAAACTGGGCTTCATCAGCGAAGAAAACCAGCTCCACACCCGGCAGCGGAACGCTGTCTTTCAGCACCATGATGTTGACAGTCTTTCTACCATCACCGCAACCCGCAACCAACAGGAGCATGACCAGAAAAAAGCCTGCCAGGGTTGCAATTCGGCACATTGACAGGATACTCCCGGGAAAAATGTCGAGAGGCTAAGCCAAGGGGCCTGTGGAAGGTGATGGTCACCTCAAGCCGACAGGATACCATACTTTTCCGGATATGGAAAAGGGTTTGGTTTGCAGAATTGGTGATCCGGTGAAAGGTTTCGTGGGTGGGCCAAGGTCGCCTGTTTCTGGCTCTCCAAAGGCCCGGTATTTTGTATTGTTTTGCTTCATGCAGCGGTTTCACATGTAGTAGCATAGCCAATCGCAACAAGAAGCTTATTTGTTTTAAAACGGCAGGAGCCTTGACGATGGGTCGCAAAGCCGTCGGATTTTTTGTTCTGTTTAGTCTGGTGCTGGTGGGGTTATCGCATCCTGCGTGGAGTCAGGCCCCGTCTGAAAAGCCCGGCAAGCTAAAAAACAGCATCGGCATGGAGTTCGCCAGTATCCCTGCAGGGAAGTTTTTGATGGGTACCCCTGAGACCGAGAAGGAACGAGATCCGAATGAAACCCGGCACGAGGTGACGCTGACGCAAGGCTTCCGGCTGGGTGTCCATGAAGTGACCCAGGGGCAGTACGAGCAGGTGATGGGGAAGAACCCGAGCTATTTCAAGGGTGCCATGCTGCCAGTGGAGACAGTGAGCTACGAAGATGCTTTGGAGTTCTGTCAGAAGTTGTCCGATCTGCCAGCAGAGAAAGCGGTGGGTCGCAAGTATCGGCTGCCGACGGAGGCCGAGTGGGAATATTGCAGTCGGGCCGGAACCAGCACGCCTTTTCATTTCGGGCATGAAATGAAGGGCACGCAGGCCAATTGCGATGGCAACTTCCCCTATGGCACTACCGAGAAAGGCCCCTATCTGAAAAAAACCAGCCCGGTAGGTAGTTACCCAGCCAACGCCTGAGGTCTGCATGACATGCACGGCAATGTCTGGGAATGGTCCCAGGATTGGTATGGTGACTACCCTCATGGCGCAATTAAAGATCCCCAAGGCAGTCTTCAAGGCAAGGACCGCGTCCTGCGTGGGGGTTCCTGGAGCGACTTCGCCAGAAACTGCCGGGCTGGCACTCGCTACTGGGACGCGCCTGTCCGCCACGCCAACTGCGGTTTTCGGCTGCTTCTGCCCCTACAACCTTCTTTGATATAGTTGTATTGCTATATTTGTATGGTTTTTGGATTTTTTCGTGAGACGGGGTGGTGGGCGCAATACCAGGCTACCTGGGTAGACACCTGTGTGGGAGGAGCGCGCCGGGTTGTGCCGGCCTGGGTTGAGATGCCCTCCCACTGCCTTAGCGGTTTCGCAGTTTGCTTTCTAGTTGGCTGGCCAGTTCTTGCAAGTCGTGCAGCGATCGGGCCTGGAGTTCTGCCGATGGGGTTTCAGGCCTGCCCAGGAGGGGCCGAATGTTGTGATAAACACGACAACAGGATGCCGTGTCTTCGTCGGGGTCCAGGCGGTCGCGGCTGACAGGCAATCGCTCGGGCCATTACGGAACGGTGATGGAGACTGGCGCACTCCAATGACCACAGCGCCCCGTTTGGTCGCGCCAGCGGGCCCGGACGCGATACTGTCCGGACCTGGAAAAAAAGTTTTGCGGAATGAGGATTTCTTCGCCTGTGGCTACTTCCTGACGCCAGTAGTCTGCGAGCTCGAACCAACCCGGCTGGCCAATGCGCCCGACCCGCCATTCCAGAGCCGCTGGCGGTTGCTTTGCCGGTGAAATAAAACCAGAAGCCTTGAAACGGTGTTGGGCGCCCGGCAAAAGGGCCACGGTTGCCGTGGCAGGGATAGCGTCGTCTTTGGTTTCATGAGTGAGGTATCCCCAACCATAGCCGCGGGGGTCGCCATCGTTCGGGGCGTAGTTTTTGATGGGGCGGGAATCGGTGCAGAAATCGACCAGGTATTTGCGGAATCCGGCAAAGTCGTTGGTGGCCAGGGTTCGTTTCCAAGGCCCGCCAAAATGATCCGCACCGACAGGATTGACGAAGTATGATCCCTTCTGGTTCATCCGTGGGTGCTGATTCCACACGGCTTCATCCAGCCGGGGCCAATCAACGGCCTGTCCCCTGGGTGTGAGTGCTTGTGCCAGATCTCCCGTCAATTGGCCGACCTGGCCTCCCTGAGCCGTGGCGGTGGCGGCAAACAGGTTAAGGATTTCACGACCCCGGTTGCGATAATCAATTGCAAAACGAGGATGATTCAGGCAGGTTATGGCGTCGATGTGGCCCGGCTGGTGGTGGCGTGGCACGAACATCATGTCATTGTCCCAGGGAATGGGTGACCAGTGGCCATCGGGGTGGCGGTAGTAACCATGGTTGCCATCAGGGCGCAGGTCGACATTGGCCAGCAAACGGTTCATCGCATGAAAGCTGTAATAGGCGGGTAAATCGAGGTTTTTCCGCAACCAGTCCTCTTTGGGGCTGGACCGCAACGCCGTGATGAACTTTTCCCAGACCTTGTCGGCATCGGTCATGCCGTGCGGCGTATGCTTGATCCCGCTCTGGATGCTCACGGTCAAGCCATCCGGCAGCTTGCTGTCAGCCAGCATTTTCGGCTTCATGTCGCCAACAGCCACATAAACACCCCAGAGATCGCCCTGGAATTGATCCTTGCCGTTGACCTCGTCAGTGGTGGTGACCACTCGCCACTGCACCCAGGTAGCCGATGGGCTGGGGACACCTGCCAGGCGATAGGCCCGCATGGAAAGCACCTCATCCAGCCCCGTGACGCCCCGCAATACCGGCAGGTACGGCGTCGACCCGCCCGGATTGAGGTTGAGACTGCCGCAGCGGGCGGGGAAGGGCACGCCGTCATGGTCGACGAAGGGGACATCATGACCGGTGTTGAACTTCAGGCCCCATTTGTTCTTGCCGGATATGTGGGCGCTACCCTGGCCACGGTTGCTGTATTCGATGTGGTCGTAAACGATGCCGCGATAGATCAGGGCGCCTTGCTGTTTTTGCTTGTGGGCGTTGCCATCCCATTGGCTGCGGGCAACATCTTCGCCACGCGCCAGGAGGTGGAGCGGCTGCAGGGTATTGAGGAAGGCCGTGGAGAAAGTCAGTGGAGGAACCTTGCCGGGTTCGCGCGAACCCGTCCATGCGGCCGGGCCGGTATCGCACCACCAGGCGAAATTCGGGCAAGTGTTATCGGCAGGGGGTGACTGTACCGTTTTGCCGACCTGATCCGTGGCAACGACCCGATAGCGTACCAGCCATCTGTGCCGCTGGTACGAGGCAGGAACCCGGACCGTGAAGATGCCATCTGCGCCTTGGGCGTCACCCTCCTGGCCATCATCGCGCATGGGCAATTCGGTCCAGTCTTTCTCGTACTCGGGATCTGTCTTGCGAACATATTTCCCTGGCGCGACAGCTTGCAGCCGCAATTTGATGTCCACCATACCTGTCTGAAGCCTGGCAGTAACCAGCACGGGGGTGGCGGGCTGTGGCCGGGCAGGATTGTGGTCAACTGCAAAGATCCCGGGCGGCTTCACAGTCAGGGGCTGGGCCTCAGCCACGGCGATGTTAGTGGCCAAGGCATAAACGGTCAGGAACAATATGGCAAAAAGACCAGAGGCAAACCTGGGCCAACGAGTACTCAGGGGGTTCATTGGATTTTTCCGGTTTGAATATGGCCAGGCGGTCCAGGTTCCATGGAGATGCCTACCCGTTGGGCGCACGCAAAAGCACAAGCGCTGGAGTTTAGTTGCCGGGGCCCAGCACCGCAACGACAACCAGCCAGCCCGAAGCGGGTGGCAATCGTACCCCAGGGTGGACAAGCCCCCACTTCGGTTGAGCGTGTGACGTAACACCAAGCCCAATGGCTTCATGGGGACTGGCTACGAAGCCACAGCCCCGGAACAAACAGGCCGCATCAAAGCAGGGCCAACCCGGGCAGCAGTATTTTTGCGCGGACTTGCCTTACGGCAGAGTGTATGCTTCGCCTCCGGCGCGGGTGATCATTGCCTTGATGGTTACCTCATCCACCTGTCTGGCGATGAATCGCACGCTGCCATCAGCAAGTAGAGCCTGGAAAAGGGGCCGGCCAGGCAGACCTAGCCTGGGCAGGGGACCCTTGGGTTTGAAAGCCAACTCGTCGGGTGCGGCCCATGGCACCGCCTCGCCGGCCTCCACCACCATGAGGGTGTTCGAGGTGCCGTCAGTGATGTCGGCAAAACCGGTGCCAGACTGGGAGGATTTCTGGCCCGGCTTGCCGGCATCAAAAAGCGCTCCCCCGCCAAAGAAGACCCGATAGCGGGTCTGGTTGCTGGGTGGTGCCGCGGGGTCATCCTGGTACACCTTCACCATCATGTCAGACAACTTCTTGTTGTTGGGGCTGTCCCAGGATTCATCCATTTTCCACTGCTTGTAAACAGCATCCTGTTCGATGTAGGGCAGAATCAGCACCCGCCACGAATACAAGGCTTTGCCGTCTTTGTCCAGCACCATGGCGGGCGGAAATCGCCCATTGGCACTAGCATAATTATGGAGGGCCAAGCCGATCTGCTTCAGGTTGTTGGACGCTTGCATACGGTTTGCCGCTTCGCGCACTTTTTGCACGGCCGGCACCAGCAGTCCAATGGCTACTGCGATCGCTGGGACGCCGACTTGCAACTGGTTGCCGGCCAGCTTGCCAGTTAGGGAAACAGCATTCCCGGATCTCGCAAACTCCATTTTTGCAAAAGAATCGTCCAGCTCCGCCAATGTCCCAGCCAGGTAGGCACACAATGCACTGCCAAAGGGACCATCCAGACCCGCTGCACGGGGTAACCCAAGAGTGGCCAACATCTCAGCCATGCCTGGGCCATTCCCCAATACCATCAGGGCTGGGGCGATATTGGCAATCCCTTCACCCGTCTTCAAGAAGCCCCGCACAACGCGGGTTTGCAACTTCCAGTTCTCCAGGCTTGCTTCGGCTGACTTGTCACTGCCGTACAGCACCACGGCACGGGCCATAGCACCATCCCCCACCAGATTGAGATTCAAACCAGCCACAGTGGCACCTTGCAGGGAATCCAGCAGGGGGCCGACGGCTTTTTGCATGGCGGTCCTGGCATCCTCCAGCAGGACCTCTGGATCCACTGTGGACCAGACCGAAAGCGCTTCCTTGCCAGCCAGAGCCAAGACCTCTTTCCAGACAGGGCGGTCCTCGGGTGGCAATTTGGCATACTCCTGGAGGGCGGCGGGAATCCCCACGGCCAGGGTAGCCTCATCTAGACGCATCAATCCCATATCAGCCGTGGCCGACATCTCGCGCCCGCCTTCCCGGGTGGGCTCAGGAAAATCCAGGACGGCTGCCAGCTTGGCCAGATCGAAGGCCTTTTTGAACTGCACCAAAAAGACGGCACTGGGGGGGGCCTTGGGCCTGGTCTGGTACAAAACCCCTGTCAAAGCCTGCACATCCGCCGGGGCCAGGGGCAAGCGTTGCAAAAAAGTATCCGTCAGGTCCTTGCCTGCGGCCCCCCACGCCTGATACAGCGGTTCCAGCAACGGTGAGGCAGTCCAGGCTGGCAGGTTTATCTGGACCAGGGCAATAGTGCCTCGGGGAAGCGGACAGTCAGCCTGTTGGCCCGGGGAAAAAGCACACAGCAAAGGCAAGAAAAACAAAGCCAGGCGATGGGAAGCGGACATGGATGAACTCCTGGGAGAACGCATGGGATATTTGCAGGGGAATAGTTTTGGAACGGAAAACAATCAGTCCCGGCTTTCCGGAATAGGCAAACCGTCATTTCGCTCAATGTAAAGGCGCCGGATATTTTCAGGCAGGGTTTGTTTGAACGACCGCACCGAGCCATCCATCATCGCTGCCAGAAAGAGCGGTTTTCCTGCCAAACCCAGATCGGGGAGAGGCTTGGCCGGATCATAGGGGAAAGCGTCGGGTGCCGCCCAGGGCACAGACTCCCGGGCCTCCACCACAATGAAGGTGTTGGAGGTCCCGTCAGGGAAGGAGTCTGGAATCCGCCTGGCGCCCTGGATGGGCCCCTGGTTCAGCCAGCCTTTCGGCCCAGGTGCCCAGCCAGCTTTTTCGCCGACAAAACCACGGTAATTGGTCTTGTTGCTGGGTGGGGCGGCGGGATCAGACTGGTAAACTTTTACCACCAATTCAGACAATTTCCGGTTGTTGGGGCCATCCCAGGCCTCGTCCATCTTCCATTGCTTGTAAATGTCATTCTCTTCCATGTAGGGCAGAATCAGCACACGCCATGAGTACAAAGGTTTGCCAGCCTTGTCGACCACATAGGCTGGAGGCAAAAAACCATTGGCATCGTGGTAGCTGTGCAAGGCCAGGGCGATCTGCTTCAGGTTGTTGCTTGCTGAGGTCTGTCTGGCCGCCTCTCTTGCAGTGAACACTGCGGGAACCATCGCCCCGACTCCCAGAGCCACCACGGGAACAACCTGGGAAGAAATTTGAGAATTGTCAACGGCCAGGGTGTAGGACAGCTCAGCCCCGTCGCGCAGGATCACCGGATCGGCTTCCTTTGCAGTCAGGTTCAGATAACCCAGGGCTGCCAGGCTGCCGAAATGCTCGAGTAAAGGCGGAGGTGGGCGCCGATTGATGGTCCGCAGCAACTCGGTCCGGCCCTGCTCCAGGCTCGCCTTGCCCAGCGTTTTTGCCAGGTCAATGGCTTTCAGGGCATCCCTGGCCTCGTCTTCGCTGGCGTAAGTCACCCGCAACGATGTCGTTAGGCGTGTCTCCCCGGTGGCCATATTCAGATGAATTGCCTGGGCTTTGGCCGCGGGGCTATAGGGATCTGGCACCGCTTGAGCCAATGCTGCGAGGGGGCCAACGGCTTCCACCCGGATAGCCAGTTGCCCTTCCAGAAGTTTACCCGGTTTGACGGGGCGTTTCTTGCGCCCCAGCGCTTCCCGGACTGCTGGCAGTTCCCCCAACAGCATTTCTCCACCCAGGCCGCCGCCAGCAATCTCTGCCATGGCCAGGGTTTCTCCAGCCCACAGGGTAGCATTGGCGACTGGCTGAGGCTGGACTTCCTGGCCCAACAGCAACTGGGCTGTTTTTTTTCCATTCAGGGCACCGGTTGTGGATATCGCTATCAGATATTGGGGCATACCATCCTGGCCCAGCCAGATTCCGCCCGTGATTTCGTCGATCTCATCCAGCCTGGGACTCATTTGCAGTTGCAGCAGGGCGTAGGCGCCACCACCGCGTTGCATCGTTTGCCGGAATCCTGCCATCAGGGGGCCGCGCCACAAGCCTTTGAAATCAATACGAAAAGTGGCGGCCGCATCGGGTGGCAGCCAACCCATCGTTTCACCCGGCTGGCCAGCGCGGGTTTCCCGACCCACCAGGGCAAAAACCATTAGGCAAGTCGTAGCATAACGAAGGAAACAAGGCATTCTCAATCTCCCACCAAGCCACAAAAACAAGGAACAAGCAGCATGAAGCCAAGGGAAGTCACCGGATTTCCAAAGTGATTTTTTCCCCGCTATTACCATAAACTCCCAAAATCAGAAATTTTAGCAAGTCATTTTTTGCTTTGACATTCAATCTTCATTTGGCTGGTTGAATTGCATCCTGGCGATGGGGCAGGGCTCTTGGCATGGCGGCAAAAAAAGGCCAAGCCCCCTGACTGGAGACCTGGCCATTCCCTGAAAACCCTTCAGCCGGCCGGGGTCAGTTACCCCGTCGTTTTTCGTTCTCCTGCTTCTCCCGATCATGGGCATCGAATGCCAGATCGACCGACTTTCTAGCCCGAAGAGAGGCCAGCTTCTCGCTCAGGGCCCCCATGGCATCCGCCGTGCCCTGAGAAGTTTTGTCAAAAGCCATAGCCCGTTGCATCTGCACACCATCCGCCAGGGCATCGCTGACCGCGGCAAGGTCAGCGCTCAGGAAGACAAACTTCCAGCCTGACTTTTCTTCCCTGGCCTTGATCATGGCGGCAACCTGCTGGCGGTTAAACTCCCGACTGGCATTTTCTTGCCCGTCGGTGATGATGGTTACCACCACATGTTCGGGACGCGAAGCTTTCTTCAGGCGGGCAAGCACCGCTTCCTGGTCATTGATGAGCCTGCCCACGGCATCCAGCAGCGGGGTGCCGCCACGGGGTACAAAGGTTTCCCGCGTCAACCGTGGCACCAAACCGATCGGTTGGCAGTTGTGCACCACCTCGTAGGGATCCTGTGAGTCGAACTGGACCAGCGTCAGGGTGGCCTCACCTTCGCCCCGGGTCTGTTCACCCAGAAAGCTGTTGAATCCGCCCACAATGTCGTCACGGATGGAATCCATCGAGCCGGAACGGTCAAGAAGAACAGCGATGTGCGTGTAGTTCTTTTTCATGGTCAGGGAACCCCTGTTTTTCCAGCACCCTGGAAAAGGGCGCCATAACAATCCAGACAAGCCAAACCAGAGCGGGTTTCAGCCGAAGGAAAAAATCATGCAATCCGTAGGCAGCCAGTTGACCGGATCAAGAAAACCGGGCTGCAATCACCCGGATAATCATTAGAAACCTAAGATATTGCCTGGGTTTGCCTGTTTGCCCCAAATCCTTTGCTTGCGCCTGCCTTTTTTTTTGGTGGAATAGGATGGCTACTCATTTTCTTCTTCATTCAACTGGTGATCATTCGCATGAAGAGCTATCGCCTTGTTTTGTGCGCCTGGGGGGCCATGACCGCCCTGCAGGCCTTTGCCCAGGAGGCTCCCAAGCCTGGTCCTGGCCGTCCCGCCCGCCCGATGGGGCCTGGTGCCTCCGCGCCAGCCACGCCTGGGGCCAAACCGCCCGTCGCAGGCGAACCGAAGAAATATGACGATGTGGTGACCAAGGATTTCACCACGATGGCCGGTGTTTTTGCCGTGCACAAGTTTGAAGAAAAAGTGCTCTTTGAAATCCCCACGGACAAGCTGGGCAAGCTGTTCATGTGGCGGGCCGAAGTTGCCAAGGGCCCAGGTGGCAGCAGCTGGGGCGGGGCCGCCCTCGGGGAGCAGGTGGTCCGTTTTGAGCGCCGCGGCAACAAAATCTACCTCTGGAGCAGCCAGTTCGACAAGCGATCTGACGGCAAGGCGATTCAGGCCTCCATCGAAGCCAGTTCGCACGACTCCATCCTCGCCGTCTTTCCGGTTGAGGCCGAGGGCAAGGACCGTTCAGCGGTGATCGCGTTGGGTGAGGTGTTTGTCAACGGTTTGCCTGACCTGTCGATCAGCGCCGCTGCCGGGGCCCCCGGGGCCTCCGCCGATACTGCCAGATCGTACCTGTCTGAAGTCCGCGCGTTCCCAACCAATATCAATGTCAACGCCACCATCACTTTTCGTGTGGCGGGTGGCGCTGGCATGAAGAGTGTCACGGCGGTGGTGCATCACACGCTGGTGCAATTGCCGGATAGCCCGATGATGGGCAGGTTCTACGATCCACGGGTTGGCTACTTCACGGAAAACTTTGTCGATTACGCCCATTCGCTGGGCTGGTCCAAGGCCAAGGAATACATTGCCCGCTACCGCCTGGAGAAAAAGGACCCGACCGCCGAGGTGAGCGAGGTGGTGAAGCCCATCACCTACTACCTGTCCAAAGAAATCCCCGAGAAATGGCGGCCCTTTTTGAAGAAGGGTGTGGAGGACTGGGCCCCCGCCTTTGAGAAGGCCGGCTACAAGAACGCCATTGTTTGCCGCGATGCCCCCACCCGCGCTGAAGACCCGAACTTCGACCCCGAAGATGCTCGTTACTCAGTGATCCGCTGGGTTGCCGAGCCTGTGGCCAATGCCATGGGGCCTCATGTCCATGACCCGCGCAGCGGCGAGATTATCTCGGCCCATATCATCTTTTGGCATGATGTGGTCAAGCTGTCGCAAATGTGGTATTTCGTTCAGTGCTCGGCGCAGGATGCCCGGGCCCGCAAGCTGCCCCTGCCTGACGATGTCACCGGTGAACTGCTGCGCTATATCTGCTGTCACGAGGTGGGCCATACCCTGGGCCTGCGCCACAACCATCGCGCCAGCCAGGCCTATTCGATCGCCCAGTTGCGCGATCCGAAATTTGTCGAAAAGTTTGGCAGTGTGGGTTCGATCATGTCTTATGGTCGCTACGACTATGTGGCCCAGCCCGAAGACAAGGTCGCCACCAAGGACCTGATACCCAAGCTGGCTCCGTACGATTTCTTTGCCATCGAATGGGGTTACAAAGGTATACCCGCCGCAAAAACACCCGATGCCGAGCGGGAAACCCTTGATACCTGGGCAGCCAGGCAGATTGCCGAGCCCTTCCTGCGCTTCGGCGGCGAGGATGGTCCCAGCACGGTTGATCCCACGGTGCTGACGGAGAACATCGGCAACGATCCGATCGAGGCCACAGCCATGGGCCTGAAGAACATTGACCGGGTGATGGACCACCTGCTGGCGGCCACCACCACCAAGGGCGAGGATTACTCGCTGCTGGAGGAAACCTACAAGGAAATCCTGGGAGCCCGCGCCAAGTGGCTCAACGCTGTGGCCAAGCAGGTGGGAGGCATGGTGGAAAGCCGTACCCTTGCCGGTCGGGGCGGGGAAACCTTCACCCGCGTGCCTGAGGACAAGCAACGGGCAGCTGTGAAGTTCCTGCTGGAGAACGGTTTCACCGTTCCTGCCAAGCTGGTGAATCCGGCTGTGGTGAACCAGTTCAAGTTCTCGGGAGCTGCCAACGATATTGCCTCGCAGCAACGCGGGTTGCTCAACACCCTGCTTTCCGCCTCGCTGATGGGCCGGCTGTTCGACTCGGAGTTGCAACAGGGTGAGAAGGCTTATTCTGCGTCCGAGTTGGTAGCCGACCTGCAAGGTGGCATCTTCTCCGAGCTGAAGGCCGAATTGCCCAAGGTGGAGCCATTGCGCCGCCAGTTGCAGCGGGCTTATGTCGATATCCTGCGCAACGAATTTGATCCCCCCGCCGCGCCCACCTTCACCATCCCGACAGGGCCATCCTCCCGTCGTGGTGATAGCGGACCAGGCCCACGCACCAGTGAATTGCGGGGCGTTGCCCGGGTGTCTCTGGAATCCCTGACCAAGGAGATTGCCACGGCAGCCTCCAAAACCAAGGATCCCACCACCAGCGCGCATCTGAAAGACCTGAATGCCGAGATTGTCAGCATTCTGGAAGGCAAGAAGAAATGACCCTTGCCTGATAATCCATCCTCCTCCCCCTGCCGGCCCAGCCCGCAGGGGGATTTTTTTTTGCAAGGCCCAGACCAGATCTGTCAGGCCGTGAACCCGGCTGGCTAGGGAGCCTTGCATGGGCGCGCTATTGCCCGGAGACTAGGAGCAGGCGAATTACCCGCCCTGGAGTCCTTGCATGCGTGCCATACCGATTTCCTCTCTGTTTGTTCTGGCTGTCATAGCGGTTGGCCTTGGCAACCACGATGCCCAGGCCCAGAAAACCGGCCTTCCTGCCACGGCGCAGCCTCTCACTCAGCCCAAAGCCTTCACCCCAGGTATCGAGGGGCCCGCCTGCGACCGCCTTGGCAACATCTATGCTGTCAATTTTGGAGGAGAGGGCACTATCGGTCGCATCACTCCCGATGGCAAGGGGGAGGTCTGGGTGCGCCTGCCCGGGAAATCTGTGGGCAACGGGATCGTCTTCAATCAGGCAGGGATGATGTTTGTGGCCGATTACACCGGACACAATATTTTGCGTATCGACCCTGGCACAAAAAAAGTGGAAGTCTTTGCCCATCAGCCTGTCATGAACCAGCCCAACGATCTCGCCATCATGGCCGATGGCACCCTCTTTGCAAGCGACCCGGATTGGGCCAAAGGCACCGGCCAGCTCTGGCGAATTGACACCGATCGTACCGTCCATCGCCTGGCAACCGGCATGGGCACCACCAATGGCATTGAGGTCAGCCCCGATGGAAAAATCCTTTATGTGAATGAGTCACTCCAGCGCAATATATGGGCCTTTCCCATTCGGGCTGACAAATCATTGGGAGAGAAAAAACTGCTCCGGCAGTTCGCTGATTTCGGTTTCGACGGCATGCGGGTCGATGTGGGTGGCAACCTGCATATCACACGCCATGGCAAGGGCACTGTGGTGGTCCTGTCACCTGCCGGTGCTATTGTGCGTGAAATCGCTGTGCTGGGTAGCATGCCCAGCAATCTGTGCTTTGGCGGCCCCGATGGCCGTACGGTCTATGTCACCGAAGTGGAGCACACTCGCCTGGTCAGTTATCGCACTGACCAGCCCGGGCTCGCCTGGGCCCGACAGGTGGCCAGTGGGGGAAAATCCCCCTGACCAGTGCGGGCATCAATGGTTAGGTTCACCTCGTTCTGCTGGTTGCTATCCGGCTTTTTTGTGTTGGAGTTCCGCTGCCGGATTCCATTGGCGGATCGATTGGTAAACGCTGTTTGGGGGCTTGCCCGCTGACAGCGTCTCACCGGTATTGAATGTGTCATTCCCGTGGATTGAATCCTGCCTGAGTGAATATCGGCATCCATGCCCGTTCCTGGTTGGACCAGGTCTGTCAGACCAAAAACAATTGAAGCGGGGCTGGGCGCGACCCGGTCTACTTTGAGCAGGCGCAACAGAATATTCTGCACCAACTAGTCTGGGGCCAAAATTGTTATGCCTTCGGCGAAAACGATGCCATTGCTGCAGCGGGTAACCCGCCTATTACCCGGCTTGAGGTCCGTTCCGGAGATCTTCTTGATGTCTTTCAGGCCGCAAACATCGCCATTTTCAATGGAGAACCAGTGAGGTACACGCTGCTTCAGCATGCCGGTAACACAGGGACAGTAGATTGGATCGACATTCCGGCTCTTGATCCGCTGGTGGAGGTGCGAGGGTATACCGGGGCCCGGGTAGGTGCCGAGTGCGTTGTGGAAATTTCCTTCACCACCCGCTCAGGCATAACCTACGGCCCTTTTGGGGACACCGCCGGAGCCTCCAATGTGCTTCCCTTCCGCCACTCCGCGCCTGCCGGCGAGGCGATCGTTGCCTTCAGTGGTGGGTTGGTTCACAGTCCCTCTGCCCGGTGGAAGCTTGAAAACAGTCAGTGGCAATCTGGTGCCCAGCTTTGCCCCTTCGGGTGATTTTGTCCCCGTGTAGTCTGTTGGGGTGTTTTTCGGGGCGTTTTTACGGCGAAAGCGAAACGGATTTCTCTAATACGATCAACTGCCATGGGATAAGTTTTTTTTGACCCGGCGTGACCTCCGGCTGCAAACGCCGAATGTTCCCGGGATAAAACACCAGATTGGCCCGCACCAGGAGGGCATTCTACAGGGCGGGAGGTGGCAAATCCCAATTACCCGCCTCCCGCCTGCCACCCCAGGAAAAAACATTTCAGGGCAGCGTCACCATCTCGCCGCCAGCCCGGGTGATCAGGGGGATCCACTGCTGCGGCGTGTAATTGCGGGGCACTCGTTTGATGGAGCCATCAACGAACAGGACATTGACCGTGGTCTGTGTGCCAACCCCAAGAGATGGAAATGGCAACCCCTGGCCGATGAACAGTTCTTCTGGCCGGGTCCATTCCACTGTCTCGCCCGCCTCTGCCACCATTGCGGTGGTGGAAGTACCATCGGTTAGTTCACTCAGTTTCACTTTTCGGTTCAGCTCCATGGCGCAGCCAGGCCCCACAAAAGCGCGCATGGCGGTGTGACCACCGGCCTCGCTGCCATACACCTTGGGCATGGAATTGAGCAATTGCTTGTTATGCTGGCTGTCCCAGGGTTCATTGAGGTGAAATTGCTTGTACAAATTATCCTGATCAATAAAAGGCAGGATGGCCACCCGCCAACTCAGGAGCGGCTTGCCAGAGGGGTCACAGATGGCGCCCGATGGAAGTGAGTTTTCGAAGATGGACATGTTGTTTATAGCTATTGCCACCTGTTTCATCTCGTTTTGTCCCAACACCCGTATGGCCGCATTACGAACCTGCTGCACCGCACCTCCCGAACCGCCTGAACTTCCCCCCCCCGACGAACCACCTGCCCGGGGGCCGCTAGCTCCTGGTTGACTTCCAGCCGGCGCGGTACCTGGCCGAACCCCACTGGCTGGGCCCGCTGGGATCAGCGCTTTGATTTTCGCCCCCTTTAGTATTAAAGTCTGTTTTAATGTGCTCCCTTCCTGCACAGGCTTGAGCTGTCCGAGAGCGTCTGAAAGCAAGCCGATTGCCTTGCCCTGGGGACCCGGTGCAGCTAACGATAAAGCAGTTAGTAAAGTCTTGTTTTGAAAGTTATTGACTTCGCCCGCCCCCTTTTTTGCGGCTGGCAAAGCCAGTTTGGCACTGGCCTCATCGGCATAGCTTGCCGTCAGCACCATGCTGATATCCTCGGTTACCTTGCCGGTGAGCGTCAAACCCTGCATGGGGGCCAGCATGGGTTTCAGATAGGCGTAGGCGGGAGGTAGCAGGGCGGATGGATCAGAAGTTGGCATACCGGGCACAGTTGTCCCCGACACCAGCACCAGATGGTTGTCAGGCTGGGCCAGCAATGCCTTGACCTTTGCCACCTGGGCATTGGCTGTGCCACTGGTTTGATTGAGGAACATCTCCAGGCCGGTTTTGCTGCCCAGCAGCATCACCCGGCCGCCCGGGCATAAATGGCAGATGGAACCATCAGGCATCTTGAATGATTCGCCGGGGGCCGATGCAACTGTGGTACTCTCTCTGGTAACCATGGCAGGCGGCGTGGCCCAGTTTTGGCTGGCGCTAAACAATAAAATCATAGCCCCAAAATCGGGTGGAGAAGCTGATCCTCCCATTCCGGGTCCTCCCATTCCGGGTCCTCCCATTCCGGGTCCTCCCATTCCGGATCCTCCCATTCCGGGTCCTCCCATTCCAGGGCCTCCCATTCCGGGTCCTCCCATTCCAGGGCCTCCCATTCCGGGACGGCCTGGACCGCCACCGCCGGGCTGACCACCCGGGTTAGGAAATCCGCCCGCTGGTACGCCGGGCTGGGCTCCGCCAGGCAAAAACATTGCCCCGGCCTGGGCGATCAGTACGCCATTGCCAGTTGTCTTGCTTTCATCTTCGTCCATGGAATGGTTGACGAAATGGCGCTGATCTTGTGGGTCGACTTTCTGGCCCCGGCCCGGCATGCCACCCGGCCCGCCTGGCGCTGGCGGTTGCAGCATCTGGCTGGCCTTACTCAACTCCTGGGTGTTGAAAACCAGATGCATACGGGTAATCTTGTCTGGATCAATACCGAGCAACCCTTTGATGCTTTCGAGGTCCATGCCCCCGGCCTTTATAAGGGCCGAGCCTAATGGAGACCGCAGCATGGATGATACCTGCATGCTCAGCACCGCCACGGAATCGGGGGGAATGAACAGGGTCTCGTCGGTGGTGATGGAGGAATTGACCAAAGCTGCCAGAGTGCCAGGCTTGGGCCCCGATGGCCCAGCCCCTGGCTGGCTGGTCCTGTTATCACCAATTACCGCTATCACATTGGGGCCAGTGCCAAACCAGCCCAGTTGGGTTCCAGCCACCCAGACAACCCCAGCGGCAACTACCAAACCAGCCAGCGCGGCGGCCAGAATCAGAGGCTTTCTGTTGGCACCGGCATTGGCTTTATTCTTCTTTTTCTTTTTTGCCCGAATGACTGGAATCTCTTCTTCAGTGCCACTGGCAGGCTTGGCTGGCTGGCCTTTGCGCACAATCGAGGATGCTTTTTCAGGAGGGGCAGGGGGGCCTTTGCGCGCTGGGGAACTTCCCACCGGCGGCTTGGGCTGAACGGTGCTGCCCCCTGCCTTTGTCGGTGCGCCCCCTGGGCCAGACGCCGGGATTGCCACCGGTTGCTTGCACTGGGGGCAGCGCACCCGCTTGCCAGCCAAATCGTCGCCAGCCGTGATTTTCCGGCCACAGTCGCAAACCACTTCGATTGACATAATTAAGAACCTCTCACAAGTAGGGCTCCAGGCAAACGGTGGCAGGGGGCTTACACCATTACTGTTATATTATCAGGAAATCTTGTCATTCCTGATGAAAAAAAGAAAGCCTTGATTAAGCGGAAGACCGCACCGCGCCAGCCCAGACTTGCAGGAAACCGGGCCTTCACTCCTGCAGCCTGTGCATCGTCGACCAGACAGAATGCAGGGAGTGCTTGTAGGCTGCCCCGCCTTTCCCCTGATATTCCTGTACCCGGGATTTGAAGTTGTCATAATCCGTCTCGTTGGCCAGCCCGGCAAGCACTTGCGCCCAGACAGATTTGGCGACGAACAGCCGGTAAGCGTAATCGGTACCCATGGAGTCACGGATGGCGCAGTCGCCCAGAAGGTCCGGGTACCGTTCCTTCAAGGCTTCCAGGTGCCCACGCAGCCTGGCCCGGACCATGATGCGGTCGGGGTCAACAGGCTGATCATGGCTCCCGTCCCCTTGCCTGGCGCAAACCGCACTGAAGAAGCCATGCTGACTGAAAATCCACATCGGATTGGTTCCACCTTTTTGCCAGCCCGGTTTTTAGAACCGCCACCTGCCATCTCATTCACTCGAAACTGTGGGCTGCCCAAAGAGTATGGCCAAATTGCCTGGCGAAAGCAAAAAACAGGGCCCACGCTCCTGGCGACAACCCGGTGCCAGATGATTCCCCTGGCTGGCGGGCGGGGTCAGGCAGGGGAATCATCTGAAAATTCGGGAGCCCGATGGTTTTCAGCCCGTTTTTTTGTTAGGCTGGGATTTTTTGGCGGTTCCCTGACGGGGGATCTCAAGCGTGCCTCTGGAATGGTTTTCCTTTTTGCTCCTCCTTGCGGGTAGCCAGCCAGACTTCCCCCGGGAAGTTTTGCCGCTGTTGAAGGAGCATTGTTTCCGCTGCCACAGCCATGCGGCAGGCAAGAGCAAGGGTGGCGTAGTCCTTGACAGTCGGGCAGGCCTGACTGATTCCGGTGATTCCGTCCCACCCCTGAATCTGAAAAATCCCTCCACCAGCCTGCTCTTGCAGGTGATACGGCATGCCGAGGGGGTGCCCGCCATGCCGCCTGGCAAACGGCTGGAACCTGGCCAGGTGGCTGTGTTATCGCGCTGGATAGAATCCGGTGCCCCGTGGCCAGCAGCCCCTGCCGATCTGGGTCCCCCTTTGCGGCGCCCCGGTTCGGTAACAGCCGCCGACCGGGAGTGGTGGTCTGTGCAGCCCATCAGTTCCCCCTCCCTGACCACCGGAAAAGTCGGCCCGGATGCCTACGACCGCCTCGTGCTGACCACTCTGGCAGCCAGGAAGCTACAACCTGCCCCTGCTGCGGAGCCCTCAGCCTGGCTCAGGCGGGTCCACCTTGACCTCACCGGCTTGCCCCCCACGCCAAAAACTGCCCGGGAATTCCTGGCGGTTCCATCGCGCGAAGCGCGAGAACGCGTGGTCGATACCCTGCTTGCCAACCCCGCCTATGGCGAAAAATGGGGCAGGCTTTGGCTGGATCTGGTGCGCTATGCCGATTCTGATGGTTACCGCCAGGACGAGTTCCGGCCCCAGGCTTGGCGTTACCGCGACTGGGTGGTGGGGGCCCTCAATGCTGACATGCCCTACGATCGTTTCTTGCGCTTGCAGTTGGCGGCCGATGAACTGGAGCCGAATAATGCTCTGGTTCAGCCTGCTCTGGGTTACTTGCGCCTGGGAACCTACGAATACAATCAGCGCGATTCCGCTGGACAGTGGGACACCATCCTCGACGAAATCACCGATGTGACATCCGATGTGATGCTTGGCCTGGGCCTGGCCTGCGCCCGCTGCCATGATCACAAATACGATCCCCTGCGCCAGCGCGACTACCATGCCCTGCGTGCTTATTTCACGGCCTTGGCATGGCCGGCAGGTGTGGCCACTGATGCCACCAGGCAAGTAGAACAGACTGCTGCTCTGGCCCGCTGGCGCATCATCAACCAGGCCCGACTGGCCAGGTTGCAGGAGCTGGAGGCCCCAGCCCGCGCCAAAGCCCGTGCGGGAGCCATTGAGAAATTTCCCCCGGAAATCCAGAAGCTTTTGAAGGCCGATCCGGCCACACTCGGACCCCGCGACCGCCAGGTGCGCGACCTCGCCTGGCGGCAGGTCGATTACGAATATGACCATCTGGAGAACCATTTCCCGGCTGGCGATTCCCGCGAGACCTGGCGCGACCTGTACCTGGAACTATCTGCCGCCAGGCCCAAGGCACCCGAAACAGTGCTGGTGGCCGCCGATATCGCCGCCACTGCCCCCTCCAGCAGTTTCACACGCCGGGGAAAAACCGAAGCGGTTCTGCCAGCCACCCCCTTGTTGCTCGACCGCCTCCCTGAGCCGGTCATCACACCCCGGTCCGAAAGCACGGGTCGACGCTCTGCCCTGGCCACCTGGATCACCAGGCCCGACCACCCCCTCACAGCCCGGGTGATGGTCAACCGGGTCTGGGCCGCCTTGCTGGGGAACGGGATCGTCAGCACCACCTCCGATTTCGGTACCCTGGGCGACCGTCCCAGTCACCCCGCCTTGCTGGACCTGCTGGCAGCCGACTTCATCGCCGGGGGCTGGAAGCTCAAGCCTCTCATCCGCCGGGTGGTGCTGGGGGACACCTACAGCCGCTCCAGCAACCATGCCAACGAGGCCGATTGCCGTTTGCAGGATCCCGATAATCGGCTGCTATGGCGCGGTCCCTTCCGGCGTCTCACTGCCGAGGAGATCCGTGATGGCATGCTCGCCGCCTCCGGCAAACTGGACCACGCGGCGGGCGGCCCCACTGTTGCTGGCGACAAAAACCGGCGATCCCTGTACCTGCCTTTCAAGCGTAACAACCGGGACCAGTTTCTTGCTGCCTTCGACGCCGCCGATGGCGTGCTCAGCACCCCGCTCCGTCAGAACACCATCACCGTGGTGCAAACCCTGCTGCTGCGTAACGGTACCCTCACCAGCCAATCCGCCACGGGGCTGGCCAGCCTCTGTGCGCAGGGCGACAGTGGGGAGCAGCGAGCGACGGAATTGTACCTGCGGGCCCTGGGACGACCCGCCTCGCCGGGTGAATTGTCCATTGCCCGGGATCTGCTTCGCCAGGGGGGGGCTCCGGGTGATGCCGAACTGACAGACCTGGCTGCTGCCGTGCTGCAGTCCAACGCTTATCTTTATCTGGATTGATGCCAATGCTTTCCGATAAACCTGACCTGCCAGGATTCCTTGACCGTCGCGCCTGGCTATGGAATGCGGGGCTGGGTTTTGGTGCCATGGCCTCGGCCGTACTCGCCCTGGAGTCATCCCGTGGGGCTTCCAGCGCAAACGGAGCCATTCTTCCGCATTTCAAGCCCCGCGCCAAACGGGTGATTTTTCTCTTCATGGAGGGCGGCCCCAGCCATATCGACCTTCTCGATCCCAAGCCTCTTCTCAACAAGCTGGCCGGCCAGAAAATGCCAGCCAGCTTTGGCACTCCAGTCACTTCCATGGGCACTGCTGAAGCGCCGCTGCTGGAGTGCCAGCGCCAGTGGACCCGCCATGGCAAGGGTGGCCTGTGGTTTTCCGACTGGATCCCTCACCTGGCCCGCCAGGCCGATGACATGCTGGTGCTGCGCGGCCTGTGGTGCGATGCCATCAACCATTCCGCGGGCGTTTGCCAGATGAACACCGGTTCGCCGCTGGCTGGGCGTCCCTCCCTGGGAGCATGGACCCTCTACGGTTTGGGCAACGAGGCGGAAAACCTGCCCGGGTATGTGGTTCTCACCGATGGTTCAGCCGGTATCACCAACGGTCCCCGCAACTGGGGCGCTGGCTTCATGCCGGGTCTTTACCAGGGAACCAAACTGGAGAATGGCGCCAAACCCCTGCCTGGGCTTGAGGCTGACGCCAAGCTGTTACCCGGACGGGCCCGCTTGCGTCGCGATCTGGTCAATTCCCTCAACACCACCCATCAGGCCGAACGCCCTGGCCAGGAAGAACTGTCCTCACGCATCGCCAGCCAGGAACTGGCCTACCGTCTGCAGGCCGAGGCCCCCGGAGCCGTGGATTTGGCCCATGAGACAGCAGCGACTAAAAAGCTCTATGGTATCGACAACAAGAACACCGCCAACTTCGGGAAAATGTGCCTGCTGGCGCGGCGACTCGCCGAACGCGGCGTCCGCTTCATTCAGCTCTACTCCGGCGCGGGCAGCCGCTGGGATGCGCACACCAATATCGAAAAAAACCATGAACTGATGTGTGGCGGAATGGATCAGCCGGTGGCGGGGCTGCTGGCCGACCTGAAACAACGCGGCCTCCTTGCCGACACCCTGGTGATCTGGGGCGGTGAATTTGGCCGTACTCCCATGAGCGAGAAGGGCGACGGCCGGGATCACAACCCCTGGGGATTCTCCATGTGGATGGCCGGCGCCGGCTTGCGCGGTGGTCGCACAGTGGGCGAGACTGACGAACTGGGGCTGCGTGCCATCAACGACAACCGCATGCACATTCACGATTTGCACGCCACCATCCTCCATTTGCTGGGGCTTGATCACACCCGCCTGATTTTTCGCCACAAAGGCCGTCCCGAGCGCCCAACCATCAACGAGGGTGAAGTCAACCAGGCGGTGCTTGTTTGATTGACCTCACCAGGAGCAACCATGACCGCCCTTCACGCCATCGCCCAGTTTCCGTCCCTCTACAAACAAGGGCCTGGGGTTCTGGCAGGCCTGCCAGAACTGGTGCAGGGCCTCAATTGTGACAAGGCGCTCATCCTGGCCGGGCCCAACGCCTGGGCCCAGGCAGGGGGCATTTTTGGCCAGCATTCCAACCTGGTACATCATCCGTTCACCGGCGAGTGTACCAGTCCCGAGATTGACAACGCGGTACACGCCATCCAGCAGGGGGGCTATGGCGCTGTGGTGGGTCTGGGTGGGGGCAAGGTGATTGATACCGCCCGGGCCGCCGCCCACCTGGCAGGCTGTGTGCCGTTTATCTCGGCGCCCACCGTTGCCTCCACCGATGCCCCCACCAGTGCCACCACGGTCATCTATCAGGTGGATGGCAGTTTCAGCCACTATTTGCGCAGCCGCAACCCAACCGCCGTGCTGGTCGATACTGCCATCATCGCCCGCGCGCCGGTCCGCTTCCTCGTCGCCGGCCTGGGGGACGCCTTGTCCACCTGGTTCGAGGCTGAGAGCTGCCGCCGGTCGGGATCAGCGAATGTCTGCGGAGGGCTGGCCACCCTGGCGGCAGGTGCCATTGCCCGACTCTGTTACGACACCATCCAGGCCGATGGCCCCCACGCCATCGCTGCCTGCCTGGCGCGGATGGTCACCCCAGCCTTCGAACGGGTGGTGGAAGCCAACACGCTGCTGTCGGGGCTGGGCTTCGAATCAGGCGGTCTGGCCACAGCCCATGCGGTTCACAACGGGCTCACCCGCATCCCTGCCTGTCACCATGCCCTGCACGGGGAAAAGGTTGCTTTCGGCGTGCTGGTAGGGTTGGTCCTTACGGGGGCTCCAGCCCTGCAAATCCGTCAGGTGCTGGAATTCTGCCAGAGTGTGGGTCTGCCCAGCCACCTGGCCGCCCTGGGCTGCACCAATCCCACCCAGGCCGAACTTCAGGCCGCAGCCGAAGGGGCTTGCGCCCAGGGCGAGAGCATCCACAACGAAAGCGTGGCCGTTACCCCCGACCGCGTGCTGGCGGCCATCATCATCGCTGACCGTCTGGGGCAGGATTTTGCGATGGTGAAGCCGCAACAATAGGGCAGGGCACCGCATCTGGTTCCGGGCGATGAATACGGGGCAAATCCGGAGACAGCCTGCGGCTGAATTGGGCAGAATTGCGATCCACGGGCGTAATCGAAATGCCCTGATTGAAACCATTTTGGATATTAATTTTTTTGGAGTCCCTGATGATCAAGTATCCTGTGGTCATCTCCGATCCGTCACGGCGCACCTGGCTCGCGGGCGCAATAGCGGCAGCGGGGATCCTTTCACCTGCCACAATTGCGCGACCGGCAACATCCGGAAAGCCACTCGCCTTCCGGTCGGTGGCCGCAATCATGACGGCCTACCAGAAAGGCTTGCACGCGGATGTGCTGCTCGGCAAGATCCTCGAAGGCTGGAAACAGGATGGCGGGCCTGGTCCGGCATTGAAACTGGCTTCGATGTATGTTGATCAGTTCCCAGACAAGGACATGGCCAGGGCCATGTCAAAGAAGTATGGCGTGCCGATTTTTGACTCCATCGAAAAGGCATTGACTCTGGGCGGGAATCATATTCCGGTGGATGGTGTGATCAGCATTGGCGAGCACGGCGATTATCCCTGGAACGATCTGGGCCAGCACCTGTATCCGCGCCGACGATTTTTCACCGAAATCGCTGCTGCTTTTGAGAAGTTCGGTCGAGTCGTTCCGGTCTTCAGCGATAAACACCTTGGCCCCGAATGGGTGGATGCGAAATGGATGTACGATCGGGCTGTGGCGTTGAAAATCCCGTTCATGGCTGGTTCTTCGATGACAGTGGGGGCTCGCGTGCCCGAGATTTCGCTTCCGCTCGGTTCGGATATCCAAATGGCCGTGGGAATTGGCTACTCTGGACTGGATATTTACGGCAGTCATACCCTGGAGTTTTTTCAGTGCCATGTGGAGCGCCGACGCGGGGCGGAGTCCGGTGTCAGATGGGTGCGATGCCTCCAGGGCGAAGCGGTGTGGCAAACAATCGATCGCGGCCTCGTTTCCAAAAAACTGTTTGACGCCGCGTTCGCTGCGGTGCCACACACGCAACAGGACCCCCGGCATGGCGACGGGGCTACCCTGTTCCTGTTTGAATACAATGATGGATTGACTGGAGCTGTTTTCATGCTCCCGGAAGTTGCCCAAGGCACTTCGGTCGCCATTCGGCTCAAGGGGCAGGGGGAACTCCTCGCCACCCGTTTTAATGAGCAACCAAAGCCCAGTCATCCGCACTTTGCCTGGTTGCTGAAAGGCATCGAGCGCATGTTTCACACCGGTCGGCCCAGCTATCCTGTTGAGCGGACCTTGCTGACGAGCGGCATTCTCGACCGGGCGCTGACCTCCCGAATTCATAATCACGAAAAGCTGCTGACTCCCGAACTCTCCATCCGCTACCAGCCGGTTGACTACCCCCATGCCCCCCTGCCGCGTCTCGATGCCCCTCCGGATTCAACCTGAACCCTGTGGCCACGGGATGGCGGCCCTATCGCGGCCCGTGGCACAGATGCGGCCTCTTCTGTCATTGGAGTCGAATCACTTTTCCAGGGGATCGCCAAGACTGACTATGTGATTGCTGATTGCACCCTTCAAGCGTATGGTCCATAATAGGATGTATTCCCGCTTTGGGGTTCCGGCTGGCTTTGGTTGTCCATCGGCTAGGCTTGAGGGGGAACAGGTTGACCCCACGGCCTTGGCTCTACCTGCCCTGATTATGCCCGGAATGGCCCTGTCCACGAGGTTTCCGCATGCTTGTCGCCAGCCTGTTCCTGCTGCTTCACCAGGCCGGAGCGTCCCAGGGTTCTCCGGCTCAGCCGGTTGATTTTCAGCGCGATATTCAGCCGATTCTGGCGAAAAACTGTCTGTCTTGCCATGGCGACAAGGCGCGGGGTGGATTAAGGCTCGACCTGGCCAAACAGTTGTTGGCTGGAGGGGAATCGGGCCCGTCAGTTGTGCCCGGCAAACCTGACTCCAGCCTGCTGCTGAAAAAAATCAGCAGCACCGATTTGGCTGACCGCATGCCACCCAGGGGAGATCCCCTCCGGCCAGCCGAGATAGCCCTGGTGCGCGGCTGGATTGCCGCCGGCGCCAAACTTCCCGCCCAGACCGAGCCTGCCTGGTGGGCCTTCCTGCCCCTGGCCCGGCCTACGGCTCCCCCAGGTCAACACCCTGTGGATGGGTTCATTCGCAAGGCACTTGCCGTCAAGGGCTGGGATCTGTCGCCGCCTGCGGAAAAAGCAGCCCTGTTGCGCCGGGTTACCTTCGACCTCACCGGCTTGCCCCCCAGCCCAGCCGAGATCACCGGTTTTCTGGCTGACCAATCGCCTGGGGCGTTTGAAAGGGTTGTGGAACGCCTGCTGGCAAGTCCGGCCTACGGTGAACGCTGGGCCCGCTTGTGGCTCGATCTGGTCCATTATGCCGACACCCATGGCTATGACAAGGATCAGCCCCGGCCCAACGCCTGGCCTTACCGCGACCACCTGATCCGGGCCCTCAATGCCGACATGCCCTATGACCGTTTTGCCCGGGAACAGATTGCCGGTGATGTGCTTTATCCGGGTGATCCAGGTGCCATCGAAGCCCTGGGAATGCTTTCCGCCGGGCCGTGGGTCTTGATTGGCCATGCCGAAGTGCCCGAGACCAAGATTGACGGCAGGGTGGCCCGGCACCTCGACCGTGACGATATGGTGGGCACGGTGATCACTAGCTTTCTGGGCCTTACGGCTCAGTGCGCCCAGTGCCACAATCACAAGTTCGATCCCATTCCGCAGGAAGAATACTACCGTCTGCAAGCGGTCTTTGCCGCTATCGACCGGGCCGACCGCCGCTACTTTGCCGACCCTGCCGTGGCGCGACAGGATCAGGAGCTGAATGAGAAAATTGCCGCTGTCCAGTCTGGGGTCGCCCAGATTGTTTCCAGGCGGGTTCCCGCCATCGACCAGCAGATACGCACAGCCCGTGCTGAAGCAGAAAGCCTGGGAAAATCACCACGCTCACCCGCCGCTGAATACGGTTGGCACAGCCCGATTGAAAACAAGGCTGGCGCCGTGCACTGGGTGCAGGTCGATCTGGGCACAGCCCGCCCCTTCAGCCGCATTATACTGGAGCCCTGCTGGGATGATTTTGCCAATATCGGCGCAGGATTCGGTTTCCCGGTTCGCTGGAAACTGGAAGCAAGCGAAACCGCCGACTTCAAGAAAGCCATTCTGCTCTTTGAGCAACAGGCCGACCTGGTTAATCCGGGGATATCGCCTGTGGTTGCTCCTGCCATGGGCAAAGCCCGCTTCATTCGCCTGACTGTGACACGCCTGCGGGCTCGGGAAAGTGATTTCATCGCCGCTGTGGCTGAAATGAGGGTGGAGGATGCCACCGGAAAAAACCTGGCCCTGGGCGCTCCGGTCACTGCCAGTGGCAGCATCGAGGCCCCACCCCGATGGCGCGCCAGCAATCTCACGGACGGTATTCACCATGCCGGCAAACCGGTCATGCCCGAACAACTTGCCGCGGTGCAAAAAAAGATCGCCGCCCTGGAAAGCCAGGTGCTGTCAGCCGCTGATCAGAAACGCATGGTGGAACTCCGCACTGAGCTGGACCAAATGCAGGCGCGACGCGATGCCCTGCCAAAACCCGCTGTGGTTTATTGCGGCACCGTGCACTCGGGGTCCGGTGCGTTCAAGGGCACCAGCGGCAAGCCCCGGCCTATCACCGTTCTCAGGCGGGGCAATGTCACCCAGCCAGGCAAGCCGGTCACCCCCGGTGGCCTGTCCCTGCTCACCCATGCTCCCGCGGATTTCCTTATCGAGGCCAGCCAGCCGGAGGGCGAACGCCGTGCTGCCCTGGCGCGCTGGGTCACTCACCCTGACAATCCGCTCTTCTGGCGCGTCATTGCCAACCGGGTCTGGCGGTGGCACACCGGCCGCGGTCTGGTGGAAACCCCCAGTGACTATGGCCGGCAGGGGCAACTCAGCCCACATCCCGAACTGCTAGACCATCTGGCACTGTACCTTCGCGACCAAAAGGGCTCCCTGAAAGCGTTGCACCGGCATATCCTCACCAGTGCCACCTACCGCCAAAGCTCCGCTGACATTCCTGACCATGCCGCGCTGGACGCCGGCAATACCCTTTTCTGGCGCGCCAACCGGCAGAAGCTCGATAGCGAGCAACTCCGCGACACCATGCTGCTGCTTTCAGGTAAACTCGACCGGACCATGTATGGCCCAGGCTTCAAGGACTTCGTGGTGGAAAAGCCCGAGCATTCGCCCCACTATCAGTACCACCTGCACGATCCGGAAGATCCCAAAAGCCACAGGCGCACGGTCTATCGATTTGTGGTGCGCAGCCAGCAGCAGCCGTTTCTTACTTGTCTCGACTGCGCTGACGCCTCCATGCTGGTGGATCGCCGCAACGAAAGCATCACGCCGCAGCAGGCACTGGCGCTACTGAATAGCCGCTTTGCCCTGGTGATGGCCCGCCACTTTGGGGAGCGGCTGGGAGCTCTTGATCCAGCCAAAGCGGCGAGTCAGGCGGTTTTTGAAGCCCTTGGCCGCCCGGCGACCCCCGACGAAGCCCGGCTACTGGGTTCATTGCTCCGCAACGAGGGCGCGCCGGCGCTGGCGCGCCTGCTGTTCAACTTGAACGAGTTCACCTATCTGGATTAAGAGGATTTTTCATGCCCGATCGCAGGCACTGGCTTTGGCAGGCAGGGGGGGGCTTGGGTGGAATTGCCCTGGCCGCCATGCTCGACCGCGAGGCGCGACCCGCCAGCCCTTCAGGGCGCGTGCCTGGTCCCATGTTTCCAGCCAAGGCCAAACGAGTGGTGCAACTCTTCATGTCTGGGGCGGCCAGTCATGTCGACCTGTTCGATTTCAAACCTGAACTGGTGAAGCGGCACGGCCAGCCCTCCGACTTCGGCGAGAAAGTGGAGGCTTTTCAGGATGGTCTGGGCCCCTGGTTGGCCCCCATCTGGCCATTCAAGCCCTATGGTGACTCCGGCAAGATGCTGGCTGAGCCTGTCTCGGCCCTGGGACGGGTGGCCGACCGCATGGCCTTCATCCATAATATGGCGGGCAAGACCGGGGTGCATAGCCAGTCCACCTATCTGCAGGCCACCGGGTTCCAGAACCCCGGCTTCCCGGGTATGGGAGCCTGGGTGAGCTATGGCCTGGGCAGCCTCAACGACAACCTGCCCACCTTCGTGGTGCTACCAGATCACCGGGGCTATCCCAGCAACGGTCCCAAGAACTGGGACAGCGCTTTTCTACCCGCCAACCACCAGGGGACCGTGCTGCGGGTACAACAGGAACAACCGCTCGACGACCTTTTCCCTGCCAGAAACGCGGCGGGTTACAGGCCTTCGGCCGAGAAGCCCACCCGTACTCTTTTGGCCGAACTCAACCGCCGCCACGCCGATAACCGCCCTGGCGATGACCGTCTCGAGGCCAGGCTGCGCTCCTACGAGCTGGCTGCCAGCCTGCAGGCTACCGCCCCCGAAGCGCTCGACTGGCGCCGTGAAACCCCCGAGGTGTTGCGCCTCTATGGCCTCGACCACGGTAAGGGCACCTTCGATCGAGAGATCAACGACCTGGAAGAGACCGACGCCATGGGCCGCAAGTGCCTGGTGGCCCGGCGCCTGCTGGAGCGGGGTGTGCGATTTGTGCAGATCTGGTCCGGTTGTGACAACGGTTTCCCGCGACGCAACTGGGATAGCCATGAGGATATCCGCCGCGACCACGGCCCCTTGGCCACCGGTATGGCCAGGGCCTCGGCCGCACTGATTGCCGATCTCGAGCGCACCGGCCTGCTGGATGACACCATTGTGCTCTGGACCACCGAATTTGGCCGCATGCCCAGCTCGCAAGGAGGCAAGGGGCGCGATCACAACCCGCACTGCTTTACGAACTGGCTGGCTGGTGGTGGTATCAAGGGGGGTGTCAGTATTGGCCCCTCCGATGCGTTCGGCTTCAAGCCCGCCAACAGGGTGGGTACACCGGTCTACGATGTGCACGCCACCATTTTGCACCTTCTGGGTATCGACCACACCCGGCTCACGGTGCGGCACAATGGCGCAGACCGCCGCCTCACCGATGTGCATGGGCATGTCCTGAACGAACTGTTGGCGTGAGAACGAGGGAGGGATGCGCTTGCCGCACAATCGAAGTTGTAAAAAATGGAGATGAGATGGAATGACAGGCATTACTGCCCTTTATGGCGTCGAAGACCGTTTTAGTTCTTTTATCACGCAGTTGGATCATGTTATTTGCCGTCCCCATGAAAAAAACGAGGCCGGAACTGCTGTGACTTTATTTTAATATGACATGGCAGATTTTGGAAGGTGTCAATAAGATAAATAAAGCAAATTTTGAAAAGGAGCCTGGTTTTTCAGGGGACTACCGAATGGATTCTATTTCCAAACGATATTATCTTGAATTTGCATCCGCGTTTGTCAGGGGGTCTATCCCAGAGACTGTCGGATACGATGATATAAGTGTGTTCCGAAAAGGCACCGAAACCGGATTGCGGCTTCACCGCTTCAAGCGTATGCCCCATCTGCCACGGGTTCGAAGGATTATTGGTTTTTTACGTCAAATTGCACCTGCCAACCTACTCGATATTGGCAGTGGGCGAGGGGTTTTTTTGTGGCCTTTACTTGAAGAGTTTCCGGATTTAAATGTTCACTGTGTTGATATCCGGGATGACCGTGTTCGTGAAATCCAGGCTGTCGCCAACGGTGGCGTGTCGAGGCTCACAGCTAGCGTTGGCGATGTGGCCGTAAAGCTGCCTTTTGCCGAGTCTTCCTTTGACGGTGTCACGATGCTGGAAGTGCTTGAGCATTTGGCAAGGCCGGACCGTGCTGTTGCTGAGGCGTTGCGGGTGGCGAGGAGATTTGTCGCGATTTCAGTACCGAGTAAGCCAGATACCAATCCCGAACATATTCACTTGTTTAGCGAGAGAAGGCTTTCAGACCTTTTTATCCAGGCCGGAGCCCCCAAAATCAGCATTGAATATGTACTTAATCACATGGTCGCCCTGTGCCGCTTCGAGAAGTCGCCATGAGAGCCCTTGTCAAATACCCAAGGACCCCACACCTTGAGGGGTCCCGCCTCCAGGTTGGAGACCATGATCTCCAGCGTATTCCTTTCCGTGACCTGGAAGGAAGGTTTGTTGTTGTTGAGGAAAAGGTGGATGGGGCAAACGCCGCCCTTCGATTCAATTCCGCTGGTGAGGTTTTTCTTCAGAGCAGGGGTCACTACCTGCGTGGCGGAGCAAGGGAAAAACACTTCAATCTATTCAAGCGATGGGCCAAAGCCAAGGCATCAGCTTTTTGGCCGGTATTGAGGGACCGATATGTGGTCTACGGGGAGTGGCTTTATGCAAAGCACACCGTTTATTACGACAAACTCCCGCATTTCTTTCTTGAATTTGATGTTCTCGATCTTGAGACAAAGCAATTTTTGGGCACTCACGCCAGGCGTCGATTGTTGAACGGATTGCCCTTGGCTTCAGTTCCGGTGCTACATCATGGAAAAGCCCGGTCTATTCAAGAAATCACATCCCTACTTGGACGTTCCCATTACAAAGGTGAAGATTGGCGCGAACAAATGGTGAATCAAGTAAAATCGAACGGACTGAATGCTGAGATCGCAATCCGCGAAACTGATCCTTCCGACGATATGGAGGGTCTTTACATCAAAGTGGAGGAAGAGGATAGGGTAATCTGTCGAGTCAAGTTTGTGCGTGCGAGTTTCCTGACGTGTGTGGCTGATTCCGGGACCCATTGGCTGCGCAGGCCAATTATTCCCAACCGTTTGGCGGAAGGTACGGATATATGGTTGTGAAATGGTGCAGGCTCAGCACATCATGCCTGGATGATATTCTTGCCTGGGCTGAATCCCTTTCATGGGTAAAGGAAATGTCCCGATGCCGGCAGGACACCGAGTGGCATTCGGAAGGGGATGTCTGGACCCACACACAAATGGTCTGTCGTCAACTCCATTCCCTTGATGATTGGAGCGATTTGTCTCCCGAAGAGAAGACCATTCTGGTATTTACAGGGCTTTTTCATGATTCAGCCAAACCATTGACCTCTATTGTCGACCTTCAAAACGGGCGAATATCCTCCCCCAAGCATGCCGTCCGGGGGGAAAAACTCGCCCGGGAAATTCTTCGTGAACTTGGTTGCGACTTAGTGACGCGTGAGAAGATCACAAACCTCGTGCGGTATCACGGTCGCCCAGCCTACCTGATGGAAAGGATCGATCCGGCCGCAGAAGTAGCCAGACTTTCGTGGCTTGTCAGCAACAGGCTGCTCTATCTTTTTTCCCTTGCAGACCACCGGGGACGCGTGGCGAAAACTGCCGACCGTTCCGAGATTGACTTGCAATGCTGGAAACTTATGGCCGAGGAAAATAACTGCTTTGACAAACCTTTTTCGTTTCCGAATGAACAAACCAGATTTCATTTCTTCCGCAATGCCGGGCAAAATCTACATCAAATTCACCATGAAGATCATCGATGCACCGTAACCATGATGTCAGGTCTCCCGGGAAGCGGAAAGGACACCTGGCTCTCCGATAACCGGCCCGACCTGCCAGTTGTGTCTCTGGATAAAATCCGATCCGAATTAAAAATAAAACCAACCGAAGTCCAAGGTGAGGTGGTCCAAAAGGGTCGGGCTCGTTGCAGGGAATTTTTGCGTTTGAAACAATCATTCGCTTTTAATGCCACAAACATAACAGCAAGGACACGCCAGCGCTGGGTGAACCTGTTCACAGAATACAAGGCTCGTGTGGAAATGATTTATATCGAACCGCCCATGAGCAAAATCATGATCCAAAACAGCAGGCGGGAAAACCCGGTTCCGGGTAAGGTAATTAGTAAACTGGTTTCAAAGTGTGAACCGCCAAAAATGAATGAATGCCATTCTTTGATTCTGGTTGGGTAAAAAACCGAAGTGGCTTTCAATCTAATTGAGGTTCCCCTGGGTCACTATTCCGTCAGACCACCAGAGTGATCTATGGTTGAATGGTTTGAGGGGGATGGATCATGTCCAAAAGCAATCAGAACGGCATCAAGCGGGCTCCCGAGATTTTGGTCAGGCCGTCTTGGCGGATTATCGTGGATCTACAGCTCCCAACTGATGGAATGGCGCCGGTTATTCACCAGATACAGCAAGGGTGCCCCGGGCGACCGCAGGGTTCCAGGCGTCCCGAGGCCGCCGGGAAGGGTCGAGGAGGTCTTGGCGGGACGGGCGGTTAAAAAAGTGGAACGGATCGGAATTGTCCAGAATTTTAGCTAGATCACCGAATTTGCACTGACAACCGACATAGTCGAAAAAATCATGCGTGGCTGGCGTGCCCGCTGGAGGATTGAAAACAAGACATTCAATACCATGAAAAACCAGGGATATCACTTCGAACACAATTACGGCCACGGCAAGAAAAATCTGTCGGTGGTGCTGGCGATGGTGATGATGGTGGCTTTTTTGGTAGACCAGACGCAACAACTATGCTGCCCGTGGTTTCAAGCTGCCTGGGCAACACGCGGTAATAATAGAGCAGACTTCTTGTAAAAGAAGTACAGAGCGTTGCCAAAAAACAATTTATTTTGGTGTTTTTTCATTCCAGAGTAAATCCATAAATGTGAAACTTGCTCTAAACGATCACTCTGGAATAAAGTTCGGTGTTATTTTTTGGCCTATGCATTTGATTTAATGCAGGATCCCCTTGTATTCATAGCGGGAGAAAACAAGAAGCACCGTAAATGTGTTAGAAAAAATTCCTCTTAATCCGAAATGCGAATGTTCGCTTTTGTCATGTCGCTTGACCAGCGGCATGACCACCGTCCGGATATCGGCCAAAAATCAGCGTCTGTTGGGCAATATCGTCTCCCTTGAAAGTGGATCAACACTTGGTTGCCTGGCCAGAAACCTTTAATTGTGTTGACACCACTCCAAATAATATTAATTTGGGTGCTATCCGTTGACCTTTGGTTTAGTCGCCGGGAATTACAGGTGGCAGAGCCAGTTTTTCGCTAGAAATTTCCTTGATGTGTCCCGCTTCCCAAACAATCACGGGTGTGCCTGTCTGCTTCGCCCGGTCGAACACGGTCGTAGCTGCCGCCCGGAAGGCTGCGTCCACTTTTTCGGACAATCCGTTCTCTTTCTGGTTCATCGCCTGCCTCTCACACTTCGGGTGATCTGGTCGAAAAGGTCCTGTTGGCTCACTTTTAATTCTTCACCCTCTGCTTTGGCAATCATAGCCGGTGGAACCTGAGAACCATCATACAGCCACCAGCTGTCGCACAAAGTGCAATACAGGTCGAAGAAGTTCGTGATTCCTGACTTGAACCGGCGGCGAATGTCCGCTTCCTGAATGTTGTGTCCTCCTTGGCGAACCCGGTTGGCGACCCGTGCCATAGCCAATTCGTCGCTCGGCAGCCAGAGGAAGACCAGATAGACCCTATAACCATCCTGCTTCATCTGCTCCAGTTGTCGCACATAGGTCCGACCTGATAGCGTTGTCTCAAAACTGAAATCGTCCCTTGTCGATACCAGTTCAATGATCCGCTCTAGCAGCAATCGCCCCGCTCGGAGATTTTGCGTCTCTGGTGCAAAAGGTGCCAGCCCCGCCGCAATCAGGTCTGCATTCAGAAACTCCCGGCAATTCACAAAGTCCGGCAAAAACTTAGTGGCAAATGTTGTCTTGCCAGCCCCATTAGGACCGGCAATCACATACACCGCTGGTAGTTCAATACGGCTGGAATTCATCTCTTCTGGTCCTCCTTTCTCACGCTCGTGTCGGGGCAACTATTTTTACTCCTCATCCCTTCGTTCAGCAGATCGCTTTCACTTTGGCAAGGATGTTACCATGGTGCTCTAGACCACCGAATTTGGCCGCATGCCCAGCTCGCAAGGGGACAAGGGGCACGATCACAACCCGCACTGCTTCACGAACTGGCTGGCTGGTGGTATCAAGGGGGGTGTCAGTATTGGCCCCTCCGATGCATTCGGCTTCAAGCCTTCCAACAGAGTAGGTACGCCGGTCTACGATGTGCACGCCACCATTTTGCACCTTCTGGGTATCGACCACACCCGGCTTACAGTGCGGCACAATGGCGCAGACCGCCGCCTCACCGATGTGCGTGGGCATGTCCTGAACGAACTGCTGGCGTAAGAACGAGAGAGGAGATGCTCTTGCCGCAACCTGGGCGGAAGAGTGCATGATGCCGGCCACCGGCATCATGCTGTTGCCACAGAACCAGAAATGACCCTGACGGGATTTGAACCCGTGTCGCAGCCTTGAAAGGGCTGTGTCCTAACCACTAGACGACAGGGCCGAATGGCAACTCAATCAAAATAGTGGACACACCGCCATTCCGTCAAGCGAAGGCTGGCCGATTACACAAATCTCACAGCGGGACAGGCAGATCTCGCCGCACCATCTGCCATGTTCCGCAACCGTAACCCACCACCCCCAGGCCCACCAGCACGGCTAATCCCGGTAAACGAACCCCCTGGAGGCCCCATTCGTTGAAACTCACCAGCCCACCCAGCCCCAAAGCCATTTCCTGCGGGTGGTAATAGTAAAAAACAGTTAATGGACGCACCCAGCCCATCGGCTCGTACAATTGGGCCAGCAGGTTGGCCAGATACATCATGAAAAAACAGGTCGCCAACAGCCCCAGCATCTGGAACCGGGATCGCCCAAACGCCGCCACTCCGAAGCTGAGACCACTCAGGGCAAAACCCAATCCGGCCACAACCGGTGCCGCCTTCAGAAAATCGAGGGGCCGCAATTCCAGACGCTTGTTGGCCCCTTCCTGGGTAGTCTGGGTTTTCAGCAGGCTATCCAGCCGCAACCACCATGGTCTGGCACCCTGCATCTTGCTTTGTACCTCAGACGATAAAGGCTTCTCCACAATGGGATCGATCCACCATACCCCTGCCGCCATGCCGCAAGTGAATGCCAAACCCAGCAAAGGCCAGCAGATAGCGTCAAAAAGGGTGTGAGCGAAGGCCACCATGCGGCGACTAACTGGCTGGCTCAGCAGCAGCTCCAGCGGGCCACGGTCCAGCTCACCCAGCAAAGCCGTGCCCCGGCCCAGTGCCCAAAGTCCCGCCAGACCCACCATCAGGGGATGCACCAGGGCCACAGAAAGTACATCCATGGCATTTTCCAGGTTCACCCGCTCACCACCGATGAGGGTTCGCAACATCTTGCCAGGCCCCTCGAAAACCACCGACTCGATATCTTTCGAGCCCAGGCCACTTTGCGAGGCCATCAGGCGAAAAAAGGGTGCCACCTGTTCAAGGGTACGCCGCATCACCAAGGCCCACAGTAGCCCAAAGCCGCTAAAAAGCAGGGAAAAACCAAATAGCCAGCCACGCCAGTCGCGCCCCAGCCTGCCAAGTAGCAATCCCAGTGAATCGAGCCGAATCATGCGCCCAGCTCCTGTGCCCCATGGATAGCGTGGTACAACTTGCCTAGTCCCAGAGGCTCGATTCGCAGGTCGGAAATAGGCTGGAGGGCCAGCCAACCAAGCACCTCCGGGCCAAACCGTTCCACCTCCAGGTTCAGACGGCCAGCCTCAACAACCAGCATGGCTCCAAAGCCATCGGGTGGCGCACCCACCAGAGGCCCCCCCAGTACAGCCCGGATGCGGCGCCCTCGACGGAGTTCAACCCCATCCCACTGGGCCTCCAGCTTGCCTTTGCGCAAGATGATCACTCGGTGGCAGACAGCTTCGACCTCTTCTAGTACATGCGAGCTGAAGAGTATTCCCTGGCCTTGTTTGGCGCCTTGAGATATCAGGTCTAGCAGGGCATTCCGCATGGCGGGGTCGAGCGTGTTGGTGGGTTCATCAAGAACCAGCAAGGGCGTGCGGGGTGCCAACAGGGCCACCAGCGCCGCCTTGCGGCGCATTCCCGAGCTGCCATGACGCATCGGCGTGTCGAGTGGCAGGCTGAACATGTCAGCCAGTTGCCTGACCTCAAGCTCCACCTCGGCACCCCGCAGGTCGGCCAGAAAGTAAGCCATCTGACGCAGGGTGAGGTTGTCGTACAGGTGCAACTCGCCTGGCAGGTAAGCCACCGCCTGGCGCGCTAAAGCACCCTGGGTCCAGGGGTCATAGCCAGCCAGACGCACAATTCCCTGACTGGGACGCAAAAAACCCAACAAAAGGCGAAGGGCGGTGCTTTTTCCAGACCCGTTGGGCCCCAGCAGTCCCACCACCTCGCCAGGACGAACCGTCAGGTTGAGGTTTTGCAGGGCCGGGAAAGGGCGAAAGTAGCCATAGCTTTTGCCAAGGTTGCGCATTTCAACCAGCAAATCGGATGGGCTTGTTGGATCTGCAACTTTGGCAGCCAAATGAGGGGTGCTGTTGTTGACCGCCGTTGTCATTATGATAGCAATCCTGCCTGGAAATATTTTCCTACCGCAAAATCTAAATTTAGTTTAGGAGGTTTTACTGGTCAGCACCCACCTTTTCCCGCCAAAATGCTGGCAAACACTAGAATCATCCTTTCGGGCCTTGACAGGATATAGGGATCAGATCGGTTCCAGCAGCGAGCAACCTACCGGGAGAATGATCATGGCAGGGGAAAAGATCACGACACGCGCGGCAGACTACTCCCAGTGGTACCTGGATATTGTCAACCGTGCTGGCCTGGCCGAGAACTCGGCGGTACGCGGTTGCATGGTCATCAAACCCACCGGCTACGCCCTGTGGGAACGCATGCAGAAAGCCCTTGACCGCATGTTCAAGGACACCGGTCATGTGAACGCCTACTTCCCGCTCTTCATCCCCAAGTCATACCTGGCCAAGGAAGAACAGATGGCGGAGGGGTTCGCCAAGGAATGTGCCGTGGTCACCCACTATCGGCTGAAATCAGTGCCAGGCAAAGGTGTGGAGGTGGACCCCGAGGCCAAGCTTGAGGAAGAGCTGATCATTCGGCCCACTTCCGAGACGATCATCTGGAACACCTACAAAAGCTGGATTCAGAGTTACCGCGATTTACCGCTCCTGATCAATCAGTGGGCCAATGTGGTGCGCTGGGAGATGCGTACCAGGTTGTTTCTACGCACCGCCGAGTTTCTCTGGCAAGAGGGGCATACCGCACATGCCAATAGCCAGGAGGCCGAGGAAGAAACCAGGCGCATGGTGGAGGTCTATCGCACCTTTGCCGAGGAGTTCATGGCCATGCCGGTGCTGGTGGGGCCAAAAAGTGACGGACAAAAATTCCCTGGTGCGGTCTACACGCTCTGTATAGAGGCCATGATGCAGGACAAAAAGGCCCTGCAAGCTGGCACCAGCCATTTCCTGGGCCAGAATTTTGCCAAGGCCTTTGATGTCAAGTTCCAGTCCGCGGAAGGCAAGCAGGAGTTCGCCTGGGCTACCTCCTGGGGTGTTTCCACCCGCCTCATCGGTGGCCTTATTATGACCCACTCCGATGACCAGGGGTTGGTGATTCCACCACGGCTGGCACCCACCCATGTGACCATCGTGCCCATTGGCAAAAATGATGAGGAGCGCCGGGCTGTGGTGGAAGCGGCCAACCAGCTGAAAGCAGCTATCCGCGCCATCCCGAGGGACGAATTTTATAGCTTCGAGCCGATTGAGGTGAAGATCGACACCGATTTCGAGAAGAGTCCGGGCTTCCGTTTCAACGAAATCGAGCTGAGGGGCGTGCCGGTCCGTGTGGAGATTGGTCCGAAGGACCTGGCGCAAGGAGCTTGCGTGATTGGCCGCCGCGATATTCCCGGCAAGGAAGGCAAGCAAATGGGGGTACCGCTGGGTGAGGCCCCAGCGCGGGTGGATGCCTTGCTGCGCGAG
>QWOS01000094.1 GCA_003669555.1 Planctomycetota bacterium | reverse complement strand
CCCCGAAAAAGCCGATCTGTGCAGATCCTGGGGCGCCGCACATGTGATCGACCATCGTCATGACGATGTGGCGACACGGCTCAAGGAGTACGTGGCAAAAAAACCGCTGGATTTATGGGTGGAGACACAGCGTGAGCCTGACTTCGACCTGATGGTTACCTCCATGGCACCCGGAGGCCGCATGGTGTTGATGGCAGGTCGAACCGCTCGCCCCGTGTTCCCGGTGGGGCCATTTTATGTGAAGGGACTGAATCTGACAGGTTTTGCCATGTTCAACACATCTGCTGAACGCCAGCGTCAGGCTGCCGCAGCCGTGAGCCAGTCGTTGGCGCAGCGTCGTTTGCAGGTGCGTGTGGGAGCCGCTTATCCACTCGCTGAAGCCGCACAGGCCCATGCTTTTCTGGAGGCCAATACCCTCGGCATGGCAGGCACTCTGACCGGCAAGGTGGTGGTGCGGGTAAAGGGTTAGAACCGGGCCAAATATAGACAAACCCCCGAACCAAGTGAGTGGGACGGGGGTTTCCGGGTATTCGGACCTGATCCGGGTCAGCCCTTGGTGGCCTGGGCAAGTCTTTGGGCCACCACTTCCCAATTAATGGTATTGAACCAGGCTTTGAGGTAATCGGCCCGCTTGTTCTGATATTTCAGGTAGTAGGCGTGCTCCCACACATCTACCCCAAGGACCGGCTTGAGGCCAGCGGATAGCGGACTGTCCTGGTTGGGGAAGCTGACCACATCGAGCTTGCCCATGGGGTCCACCACCAGCCATGCCCAGCCGCTGCCAAACCGTGTCATGCCGGCGGTTGACAGCTTTTCCTGAAATTTGGCATAGCTGCCAAAGGCCCCATCAATGGCTTTCGCTACAGTGCCTGTGGGTTCACCGCCACCTTCCTTCTTCATGCTGGCCCAGAAGAAAGTATGATTGTGGTGGCCGCCACCGTTGTTGATAACTGCCTGGCGGATTTTGGCGGGGACCTGGTTGATGCCGGTGAGCAAGGCTTCAATGGACTTGCCGGCAAGGGCCTCCTGGCCTAGGAGTGCTTTGTTAAGATTGTCGACATAGGCCTTATGATGTCGACCCCAGTGGATCTCCATGGTTTTGGCATCAATATGCGGCTCAAGCGCATCAAAGGCGTAGGGCAGCTTTTCGAGCGTGAAGGCATCGTCAGCGCGAACGATGGCTGGCAGGGCTAGTGCCCCTGCAGCGGCAAAGGAACTGGCGAGGAAGCCGCGACGGGAAACTGGAAGGGAAGGTAAACGCATGGGAAGAACTCCGTTTTGGTGTAAGAATCTCAGGGCCAACGGATCATAACGTAGATCATAAGGTCAAGTCCCGCCATCCCCCTGCGATTGCCTGACCGAGCCATCATTCATAAAAAGGACAATTGAAGAAAATAAAAATGCCTGAGAGTTCACTCACCCGGAGTTGCCATGTCCGCCGTTTGCATTCCCCCCGAAGTCGCCCTGGATCCAGCTTTTCAGGCTATTACCGCCATCCGTACCCTCGCCATGGATGCGGTGCAAACCGCCAACTCGGGGCACCCAGGCACCCCGGTTTCGCTGGCACCAGTGGCCTACACACTGTGGCAGGATTTTCTCCAGTACGACCCAGCCGATCCCACCTGGCGGAATCGTGACCGGTTTGTTCTCTCCGCTGGCCATGCCTCCCTGCTTCTTTATGGCGTGTTGCATATCGCTGGTGTGAAACGCCTGGGGACGGATGGCAAACCCACCGCCACCCCCGCGATATCGCTGGACGACATCAAAAAATTCCGGCAGCTCCACAGCGTTTGCGCTGGCCATCCTGAATACCACTTCTGCTCAGGCGTTGAAACCACCACTGGACCGCTGGGCAACGGCGCTTCCACCAGTGTTGGCATGGCTATGGCAGAAAAATGGCTGGCAGCCAACTACAACCGGCCAAACCATGAGATTTTTGGTTATCAAGTTTGGTCTATCCTGGGCGATGGTTGCATGATGGAGGGCATAACCAGTGAGGCCGCCAGCCTGGCTGGGCACCTTCAACTCGACAATTTGGTGTGGATTTACGATAGCAATCGCATCACCATTGAAGGCAGTACTGATCTCGCCTTCAACGAAGATACCGGAGCCCGGTTCCTGGCATACGGCTGGAATGTTTTGCGGCTGGCTGATGTGAACGATTTACCCCGTCTTCGCGATGTATTGGCCAAGGCTCGGGCTACTACGGGCCGCCCCACCCTGATAGTTGCTGACAGTCACATTGCCTGGGGAGTTCCCGGCAAGATGGACAGCCACTCGGCCCATGGTGAACCCCTGGGTTGGGACAACATCGAAAAGGCCAAACTGGTCTACGGCGTGGATCCCAAGGCGCGGTTCCATGTGCCAGAAATTGTCTATCAGCACATGGCTGATGGCTTGGGCAAGCGCGGGGCCGCGCAGCATGCGACGTGGAATGTCACCTTCGACTCCTACTGCAAGACTTATCCCGAGCTGGCGCGTCAACTCGAAGAAATCGACTCCGGCAGCCTGCCTGCCGGTTGGGACAAGGATCTGCCCAAGTTCCCGTCCGGTGAAGTGGATGACCCCAAGATTCCGGGCAAGAAAAAGATCAACAGTGCCGCCACCCGCGATGCATCCGGCAAGGTGCTCAATGCAATAGCAAAAAATGTGCCATGGCTTATTGGTGGTTCGGCAGACCTTGCGCCCAGCACTAAAACTCTGCTCACCTTCAGCGGTGCAAACGCCTTCCAGCCCGAATCTTTTGGCGGTCGCAACCTGCATTTCGGGGTGCGCGAGCATGCTATGGGGGCTATTCTCAACGGGTTGGTGCTGAGCAAGTTGCGGGCTTATGGGTCGGGTTTCCTCATCTTTTCCGATTATGGAAGGGGTTCCCTTCGTCTCGGCGCCATCATGGAGTTGCCGGTCCTTTACATCTTCACGCACGACAGCCTGGGAGTGGGGGAGGATGGCCCAACGCATCAGCCTATCGAGCAGTTGGCTGGCTTGCGGGCCATCCCTCACATGACCGTACTGCGCCCCGCCGATGCCAATGAGGTGGCTGAGGCATGGCGCTGGATTATGCCACGCAGGCACCATCCCGTGGTGCTGGTCCTCACCCGTCAGGAACTGACCATTGTGGATCGCGAAAAATACGGGGCTGCCAGTGGTCTGGCCAAAGGCGCGTATGTGCTGGCTGATGCTCCAGATGGCAAGCCCAAGGTACTTCTGCTGGGTACGGGCAGTGAGGTAAACCTCTGTCTGGCAGCTCACGATGAGCTTGCCAAGGAGGGGATTTCCTCACGCGTGGTCAGTATGCCCAGTTGGGAAATATTTGAAGCAACCTGCGCCAAGGATCCCGCCTACCGGGAGAAGGTTCTGCCATCGGCTGTCACAGCCCGCGTGGCGGTGGAGATGGGCTCGCCCATGGGGTGGGCCCAATATGCGGGCAGCACCGGGGCAGTTATTGCCATGCGTAGCTTTGGCGCATCCGCACCGCTGAAGGATTTGCTAGTTGAGTTTGGCTTCACACCCGCAAAGGTTGTGGAGGCGGCGAAGGCCCAATTAGCCAAATGAGCAGTATTCCTTCGCAGTCCGCTGGCCTGACCGTTTTCGAACGCGCCTTGCAACTAGTCAAGCCCAACCAATGGTTGGGCTTAGGGTCAGGGCGCGCCTCCGCGGCTTTTGTTCGTGCGCTGGGCGAGCGGGTGCGGGCCGGCCTTTTGGTGCATGGTCTCCCCACCTCCGAAGAGACCGAGGCTCTGGCTTTGGCTGAAGGGGTTCCTTTGGTGAGTCTGGATGAGGCGGTTGAGCATGGTCTTGACCTGCATATCGATGGTGCCGATGAATTCACCACCCGGCTGGAGCTGATCAAGGGCAATGGCCGTTGTGATTTGCGCGAACGGGTGGTGGCAAGCCTGGCGCGTGAGCGGATCTATCTGGTGGGTGCCGGCAAACGGGTTTCCAGCCTGGGCGAGCGGGGTAACCTGCCGGTGGATGTGGTGCCTTTCACCTTGCCGCTGGCGATGTTCGGTTTGCGCAATCTTGGTCTGAGGCCGGTTTTATGGATGCTGGATGACGAACCAGGCCTGACTGATGACGGCAACTTTATCCTGGACTGCGGTACCGACCCTATTGAAGATCCCCGAATGCTGGACCGTTTGATCCGGGCAATTCCTGGCGTGGTCTCGAATGGCCTGTTTCTCGGAATGGCCGAACGGGTTTTCGAGGGTGATGCCGAGTTCCGTCTGGTCGCCGAACACTCCTTGTGAAGCCTTGTGTGATGGCTCAGGGGGCCTTTTAATCGTATTTGCGGAGGTATTGGATGGCTGCTCAGCGTGTGGTGATCGTGAAGGATGGGGATGCCATGGCCCGGGCAGCCGCCAAGCGGTTGGTGGAGGCTTGTTCCAGGGCGATTGCTGCTCGCGGCGTATTTAGCCTCGCGCTTTCCGGGGGAAGCACACCCAAGAAGCTTTACCACCTCCTTGCCGGCGAGCCTTACGCTGGCCAAATCGACTGGGCCAAGGTGGAGATATTTTTTGGTGACGAGCGCGCTGTGGGGCCTGACCATGCGGACAGCAATTTCCGTATGGCCAGCGAAGCCTTGCTGAATCAGGTGCCCCTGAACCCTGAGCGAGTGCATCGCCTTCGCGGTGAGGATGCCCTGCCGGCGGAGGCCGCACGCTACCAGAAGGTGATGGCAAAGGCCTTGACCCATGCTGCCGGCAAGCCCCCTGAACTCGACATGATCCTGCTGGGATTGGGTACGGATGCCCACACCGCTTCACTGTTTCCCCACACGGGTGCCTTGGCGGAAACCAGCGCCTGGGTGGCAGCCAATGAGGTGCCGCAACTGAAAACCAGTCGTCTCACGCTCACCTACCCGGTGATCAACGCCGCCAGCGAGGTAGTTTTTCTGGTCTCCGGGGCCGACAAGGTGACGGCTCTGGGGCATGTGATGGATGGGGAAAGGAATCATGCTGAATACCCGGCCCAGGGAGTCCGGCCACAGGGAGACCTGATCTGGATGGTAGACCAGGCGGCTGCGGGTGGCCTGCCCTTGGCCTTGCGGGGAGGAAACGGAAATGGCGCCTGAATCCCATGTGTGCCAGGCCATCAGGTTCGCACCGTCCATCCTGGCCGCTGATTTTTCAAGGCTGGGTGAGGAAGTGCGAGCGGCCGAGGCCGCAGGTGCCGACTGCATCCATGTGGATGTGATGGATGGCCATTTTGTGCCTAGCCTGTCGATGGGGCCGGGGGTTGTCCAGGCAGTGCGGCGCAGTTGCGGTTTGCCGGTGGAAACCCATCTTATGGTGGAGCATGCCGACCGATTCATCGAGGCCTTCGCCAAAGCCGGCTCTGCCCGCCTTATCGTCCATGTGGAGGGAGACCACCACCTGGATCGCACCCTGCGCGAAATCCGCGCACTGGGGTGCAGTCCGGGTGTTTGCCTGAACCCGGCTACTCCCATCTGGCAGATTGAAGAAGTGCTTCAACTGGTGGATTTTGTGCTGGTCATGACGGTCAATCCAGGTTTCGGAGGTCAGAAATACCTCGAATCCACCGAAGGGAAGATCCGTGCGCTGCGGCGCCTTCTGGATCAGCGTGAGTCGAAGGTGGAGGTAGAGGTGGATGGCGGAATAGATGCCACTTCGGCCCCGCGGGTGGTTGCTGCCGGGGCTGATATGCTGGTAGCTGGAACAGCGGTTTTTGGCCATCCGGAAGGGGTGGCTGCCGGGTTGCGCAGGCTGCGCGAAAGCGTCGCCGGGCTGGGGGCCTACGGTCGCGCCTGAGTACCAATGGAAAAAAGTTCCACACGATGGAGTATGGCATGCTGCTGGCTGGCGATATCGGTGGAACAAAGACGGTGGTTGCCCTTTTGGAGGCAGACACGGCCCAGGCGGGGGAGTCCGTAGGCGCATTGAGGACTGTTCGGCAAGAATACTATCCAAGCCAGAAGCATGCCTCGCTGGAGTCCATTCTGGCTGATTTTCTGCAAGGGTCGCCGGGGTCGGGCCCCACAATTCAGGCCGCATGCTTCGGTGTTGCAGGGGCTATCCACCAAGGTACCTGCAAGACCACCAACCTGCCTTGGCAGATGACCGAAAGCGAACTGGCCGCCACGCTTAACTGTGACCCACGCCGGGTGAAACTCCTCAATGATGTTGAGGCGGCTGCCTATGGCATGCTTTTCCTCAAGTCCGAAGAACTGTTGGATTTGAACCCTGCCTGGGAGGACCATGGTGGTGGCAATATTGCCGTGGCGGCAGCTGGCACTGGTCTGGGTGAGGCAATCCTGCACTGGGATGGGGAAAAACATCACCCGCTTGCCAGTGAAGGTGGCCATTGCAGTTTTGCCCCACAGAGCGAACTAGAGGTGGAACTGTGGCGCCATCTGCGGGCCAAGTTCAATGGTCATGTGAGTTACGAGCGCATTCTCTCTGGTCAGGGCTTTTTTGATCTCTTTGATTTTCTCCGCCAGTCAAACCATTACCTTGGTAGTCAGGCACTGACCGAAGGTCTTGCTTCGGCAAAAGATACGGGTGAGCGTAACGGAATCATTACCCGGATGGGCCTGGAGCAGAATGATCCGCTCTGTCTGGCCACGCTGGGTACCTTCTTGTCCGTTTATGGGGCAGAGGCGGGCAATCTGGCCCTGAAATGCATGGCCAGCGGTGGGGTGTATCTTGCCGGTGGTATTGCCCCCAAGATGCTAGCGGCATTCAAGTTGGGGACTTTTCTGGAAGGTTTCATGGCCAAGGGCCGGTTCTCGAAAATGTTGCGAACTGCCCGGGTGCGTCTGGCACTCAACCAGCAGACTGGCCTGATTGGTGCCGGCTACTATGCGCGCAACCATCTGACTGTTTGATTTTCTGCCAGGTTTCGGGGTGAACTCGGGACCCGACAGTAGTAGTATACTTCCATGGTCACCATCCATGGTAATGACCTGTATTTATCCCTTGGCCGCCTCAGATATCTGCTGGTTTTGGCTTTTTTTGCCTTTTGCCTCCCCAGATTGCTGCGTGGGCAGGAGACTTTCCAGCCACTCGATCAGGGAACCCCCACTCTCAGCCAGCACCAGATTGATGCAATTCTGAAGGGCCGTGTGCAAGCCAGTTCCGGAATGTCTGGTTGGTTAGGCAAGCTCTGGTCCGGGAAAACCGCTGGTCCTACTGGTTTCAGCCCGGCCTGGTTACAGCTGCTTGCCGGCATGGGGGGCAAAAACGGGGCGGGAGGTGGCGGCGATTTCTCCCAGTTGCTGGAAGCCCTCAAAGGGTCTGGCAATGCCATCGATTCTGCTACTATCCAACGGCTGATGAGGGGCTTGGGAGGTGGGGGTAGTCCGGTTGGCCTGAGCCCAATGGAAATGGGCCAATGGGTCCCACTTTTTCAGCAACTGATAAAAAACAAAGACCTGCTGCAGGCGCTTCATCCCGATCTCGACTGGACCAGCATGTCTGCCCTTTTTTCCCGTTTGCAGGGGCAAGTCGGAGTGGGGGTCAGCTCTGGCGACCTGATAGCCCTGAAGTCACTCCTGGAAACAATCACCAAGCCTGGGGCGGGTACCCCCTTTGGTCTCGGCGACATGGGCCAGATGATGGGGCTTCTGGATCGAATCAATACGGGTACGGCTGGGGCGGGTGAGCTGGGGCAAGCCATGCAGAAAATGCCTTCAGCTGGCACTGTCCTGCAACGGATGGGGATCAACCCCGAGCAGTTAGGCAAGCTCGGAGAGTTTCTACGCCGGGTCGGCATGAATGCCCAGCAGGTCCGTCAGATGTCCGAGTGGCTTTCGCGGGTCCCTGCCCCGGGAATGAAGGAAAATCTTGGGAAATGGTTAGCTGGTTTTGACTGGGATAAATTGTCTCCCGGGAAATGGCAGGGATTATTTCCCAGATGGACTTTGCCATGGATTGAGCGCATGAAAGTGAATTTTTCCTTCCTCAAGGGAATAAAATGGCCCTCGTTCCGGATCAATGCTCCCAGCATTAGTCTGCCCAAGCCATCGATGCCCACCATGCCTGCTATCTCTATACCGGATCGCCAGACTCTGGCATGGATCGCAGGTGGTTTTGCAGGCCTGGTTTTGCTGGTTTTTGTCTACATCTATCTGGTAAAACTCGGCCTGGCCCCGGATATCATCAGGGGCTTCAAGCAGCCGGATGCCTGGATTACTGTGGATTCTCTCGAACGATTCAAGCTCATCTACGAAGACATGGCCCTTGACCTGCTTGGGCAGCCGGCTTGGTCTTATCACCATCGCAAGTTGGCGCACGGGCTGGAGGGGGTCTTTCCCTCGCGGGTGGCTCAGGTCAGTTTTCTCGATGATTTGTATGAGCGTTCCCGCTATCTGCCCGAGTCGATGCGACCAACCGGCGAACAAGCAGAGGAGGGAATCCTTTCTTTGGCTGTTTTGGCGCAAGAACTCGATCGGCAGCGCCTCCAGCTAAGGCCGATTGGCTGGGCTTTTTGGAGGTTCGGTCGATGAAGGCCGGCCATCTTTTTGCAGTTCTGTTCATGGTGTTAATTGAGGGAGCCTGGGCAGGCCACGCCGATGTGGAAGAGTCTGTGGGGCAAAATGCAGCCGTTGAGTCGGAAGGTGCTCAGCCTCCCCCGCCCGTTACTGTGCCCGCCGAGGGGTATGAGTGGCTGAGTTATATGCTGACCGCGCCGGGTTGGCGCGGTGGCGGTCAGCACCTAATGGAGAGGTGGCCCGGTTGGGACGAACGGCTCCCGCAGAGTATTGCGGACCGGACTGCCACTTCCATGACCGTACTGGTGCTCGGAGACAGCGATAATCTGGATTTTGACGGCCTGGAGGCATTTGTCCGCGCCGGTGGAACCCTGGTGGTGGCGACGGACAGCCAGCCAAAAATAAAAATGGCAAACACTCTTTCGCGCCTGACGGGGGCCATGCTGACGGGAGAACGCATTCGCTCCATCATTCCCAAGTCAACTCTTCAAAATAATCCCTTGCTGATCCAGGTGGAAGGGAAGCGGGGTTTTCCGTGGTTCACACCACTTCCCGGGGTGACCGGTGCCCTGGTTGTCAACGGCCCATGCCGGGTGAATCTTGGCCGCGATGCACCTGCCATCCCTGTGGGCTGGTACAAGGGCGAGGTGGAGCTGATGCCCTCGGGGCCCCGCATGGAAGAGGCTATCTTCGCGGCTGTTTGCCAACTCAAACCGCCAGAAGGATTTGGCAGGGTGGCTCTTCTGGCCGACCCAAATGTATTGAGTAACCAAATGTTGACGCTGGGGGGCAATCTGGCTTTCGCCTGCAACCTGGCCGAATGGATCACAACCGACGGATTGGGAAATTTCGCCCCAGCAAGGAGCCAATTGCTGCTGGCAGTCAATGGTGAGGTAGTGGACAAGCCTTTTGTCCCGCCTCTTGCTATGCCGGAAATTCCCATGCCGAATTTCGACAAGGACGATCTGTTCAGTTTTCTTTACCGGCTTGCTGAAGGTGCGGTCCAGGCTGGCGAGGGACTAATCGCCCAGGTGGATGACTCCCAAATCCCGGATCGGGCGGGCATGGCGATTCTGCGACTGCTCTGGCCCCGTGTCATTCTCATCGCGCTGGCGGTGGGGGTGTCATTCTGGCTGGTGGTGGTGCTGAGCAGGCGTACCCTCAACCAGTCCCTTTCCGAGTCCAAATCCCTCCGGGAACCAACGCGATGAATCTTGATGCGACACCTGAAATCAACCGAGGCCCTGAACCGGGCCTGGCTATTGATGCCGCAACCCTTGAGGGTGTCCGAAGGGTGCGCGATGCGGTGCGTGAACAGGTGGCCAGAGTGGTGGTTGGCAATCAGGACGCAGTCGATACCATCCTGCTTGCTCTGGTGGCGGGGGGCCATGCACTCCTGGAGGGCGTGCCCGGCGTAGCGAAAACAACGCTCTCGAAAGCATTCTCCCAAGTGCTGGGGCTGGATTTTCAACGCATCCAGTTCACGCCTGACCTTATGCCTTCTGATATCACCGGCACCAGCGTCCTGGATCGCAAGAGTGGCGACTTCGTGCTGCGCAAGGGGCCGGTCTTTTGTCAGGTGCTATTGGCGGATGAGATCAATCGCGCCCCAGCCAAAACCCAGGCGGCCTTGCTGGAGGCGATGCAGGAGGGGCAGGTTACCCTGGAAGGCCAAAGCATGGCCTTGCCCAGGCCCTTCATGGTGATGGCCACCCAAAATCCCATTGAGCAGGAGGGGGTCTATCGCTTGCCCGAGGCCCAGCTCGATCGCTTTCTGGTGCGGGTTCTGATGGGGTACCCTGGCCGCGAGCAAGAGCTGAGCATGCTGACGCTCCTTCGGAGCAATCCTCCCATTCTGGACCAGATTCTCGATGCAACGCGGATTCAGCAACTGCAGGAACTTTGCCCACGGGTGCATGGTGAACCTGTGTTACATGAGTACATCATCGATCTCACCCTGGCTAGCCGGGAGCACCCGGATCTGTTGCTGGGGGCCAGTCCGCGCGGTGCCTTGTGCCTGATGCGCTGCGCCCGGGCTCACGCTTTACTGGACGGGCGCGCTTACTACACCCACCAGGATGTGCAGGCTGTTGCCCAACGGGCCTTGGCGCATCGCCTTATCCTCAGGCCCGAGGCCGAGATTGAGGGCCGCCAGACCCGGGATGTCGTCGATGAATTGATCCGGCAAGTTCCGGTGCTGGAAAAGGCCGAGCTTGTCGCTGGCAGGAAAGGGCGCTAGGGCATGCTCACCCGACGCGGCTGGGGCATGGCAGTGCTAGGGGTGATCCTGGCCGGGCTTGGCCTGATCAACTGGATTGACGGTTTGGCGTTCCTTGGCTTTGCCCTGCTGGCATGGGTGGCACTCAACTGGTTTAAGATGCGCCGCGCTACAGTAGCCCTGGCTTCCCGCTTGCGACTCCGTCGCGAGGTATGCGATCGTGGTGGCCCCTGTCGCACCCTACGGAATGGTCAGACCCTCGAGGTGCATTGCACCATCACCCTGAATTCGGGTGGATTCCTGGCTTTGGTGCGCCTGGAGGATAGGCCCCCTGCTGATATGCGGTGGGATAATGCGCCCCGGGAGAAAAAAAACTGGTTTGCGCGCTGGTGGTCGAAGAGTGGTCCGGTGGTTGGCTGGCCGGCGACGGATGGCCGGCTTGGAAAAGGCGGTAGCCTGACTCTTGTCTGGCGAGGGAGCTTCATTAGCCCGGGGGTTGCCCGCTTTGAGGGAGTTCGGGTGACCGTGCTGGATCCCCAGGCCCTGGTGGGAGTGTCGGTATTTCTGCGTGTGCCCCAGGAATTGCTGGTGCTGCCAGATCCTGGGGCCGTGGAGGACGCCATGGGGGGGACCAAGCGCGCCAATCATCTGCTTCCACCGGGACTGCACCGTCTGCGCCGGCCGGGGGGTTCATCCGAGATACTGGATATTCGCGACTATGTGGATGGTGACTCTCCTAGGCATATTGCCTGGAAACTTTCAGCCAGGCGCGACAAGATTGTGGTCCGCGATTTTGAGACCGAGGTACCCATTCGTTGTCAACTCGTGCTGGATGGCACCCGCCCCTTGCGCCAATGGCGCCCGGAGGGGGCCAGCCTGGGGTTCATCTCCACCGTGGCCGCTGGAATCATGGAGCACTCCCTGGAACAGCGTGACCCGGTAGGTCTGGTGGTGGTTGCCGAGGACCGAATGGCCATAAGGGTCCCGGGCATGGGGGGCCGTCACCGTTTGCGCTTGCTGCAAACCATGGCGGAGTCGTGCGCCGATCCCGGAGTTATCCCTCCGCGTGAGGAAGATCCCGCAGCTCTTCTAGCTCCTTCGCTGCGACTGGCCCGTGAATTATACCCCGATGTGGTGGCCGGACCCGGGGCAGCCATTCCCTGGAGGTGGGTGTTTTGGGGGCCTCCCCGCCCTGGGTTCAGCCGCTATGGCGGTATTTTTGGATGGCTTTACCGCCATCGGAGTTACACTTGGCTTGTGCCGCCCAGCCTGATGGTGATTGGTTACATATTTGCCAGCGGCTGGATGTGCCTGGCGGTGCCCCTGGCGGGTCCCAGTCTTTGGTTACTGGTGCGAATTGCCTCTTTTGAGCCGCAGAGGCGACTCCGAGAGCGTAAACTGATGGCAACCCTGCTGGCTGCCCGGGCAGGGGGGGATCCTGCCTTGCTGGATGCCTTGCTCGAGGACGATACCCTGCTATCGATGCGTTTGCGTGCCTTTTTGGCAGAGCACCGGGCGGATCGCAACCTGGCTTTGCCACCTCCAGCCGCCTTGCGTGTGAATTCTACTGCCCGGGCCGAAAGGCTGTCCTTGGCCATCCTTTCGGCTGTTTCGCGAGCCCGCGATCCTGAACTGCATGTCCTGTTCACCGATATGCAGGATCTGGGGGTGCGGGTGCAGGCCATTGAGAGGGCGGTGCGGGTCAGCCGTTCACGCCGCCACGAAGTTCTGGTTGTTTTGGCGAATCCGACGCCAGTGGAGCCCATAGCCGCCAAACCGCCCAGGCGTTCCTTCCGCCTGAGCTGGAAAAAAAACAGGGAGGCTCTTGCGACGGATGCAGCCCAAAAGGCGATGGAAGGGCGGAGTGCCAGACAGGAAGCTAGCCTTACGGATCTGAAGAGCAGACTGGCAAAATTGGGTGTTTCGGTGGTGATTGGCCCAGAAGCATCGCGGGAAGCCCAGCGGCTGATGGCCCGTTTGAGGCGCACCGGCGCCCGGGTGGGGGGCAGATGACAAGCCAGCACACATACGCAAGTCAAAAAGCTGGTTTCCAAGTGATTCGTTATGTGCCAGTCATGCTGGCAGCAATGGCACTTTTTATTGGGATGTCCCAGGCATGCGTCACCGGCTGGATGCTTTTGCCGCTGCTTTGGATCCTGGCCAGTGTACCACTAGGGTGGAGGTATGGGCCGGCACTTTTTCTCGTCCTGGTTCCGGTAAGCCTCCTGCTGGATCGTACAGGTATCGGTCCGTTGACATGGCTGGATTTTTTGCTGGAAGGTGGCAATGTTTTTGTCATTCGTCGGATGTCTGGTTTTGGCCTGATGGACCTCAACCCGCAAGATGCGGTGTCACTCCTGTCCTGGGGCCTGCTCGGTTTGGGCTATCTGGGCACCCATGCAGCGGCCTGTCGCCTATCGGCTGAACTCAAGCCACCATTTCTCACCGGTGAGTTGGTACCCTCCTCCGCTCATGGGTATAAGGGACAGCTCCCGAATGAACCCGGCGTGTCGCTTGCTCCGGGGCTGGGCTTCGCCCTTACCCTGCTGTCGCTGGTGGCGGCATTACTGCTGCTCTGGGTATTTTCGGAAATGTGGATCACCAGTGAATGGCCTGGCTCATGGATCCAGATGGTCCGCTGGGTCCTGACTGTGGGTGGGGCTCTGGTCGTGGGGCTACTGTTCCGCGCCTGGCTGGGGGTGGTGGAGGCTCGGGCCATGGACACCCTGGCGGCCAATGGGGTCCTGGCGGAAACCACCTGGCGCGAATTGGCTCAGCCCTTGAACCGGATGGATCGCTGGCTGATGTGGTGGCGGTTACGCCGCCGACGCAAGGCGGAGTCGCGTTGGCGAAAGTTGTTGCGGGCCATGCCCAAAACAAAGCCGAAAGGCAAGTCAGGCACGGATGAGAAAAAGGCAACCGGTGTATCCGGTGGGGGGCGACGACCATGAACACCTGGCGATATCTTTGGCGTGAAATGCTGGCTTGCGTGCTGATGCTACTGGGGCTTTTCGGCTGCTTGCAAGCTCTGGGGCTGGTGGGGCAGCGTCAGGTGATTGCCGCCAGTCTGGTCGGAATTCTTGGCCTGTTCATCTTTAGAGGAGGCCTTAGTCTACTGAAAGTGGCGGTTGCGGCGCGAATCGTTCAGAGCACCCAGGAGCGGCTGTACCCCGCACCTGCCCAGCCCATCCCTTCCAACCGCCGCGTGGCGGGCTTACGAGGACCGGGTGTCGCTCCCCGCGCCTGAGCTGTTCCTTGACCGACCAGCCGGCTTGCCGGATGATCTGGAGCTGAAAGCGGTTTGCCGCTCAACCTCCCAAAATCAAATGCAGGAGCTCTGAATGAATGTCACTCCCTCCAATCTATCCGCCCGGCCAGCCAAAATGGCTGACCAGTTGATGTTGATCGATGGCAAGTGGCGAGAAAGCGTAAGTGGAAAATCCTTCACCACACACGATCCAGCCACCAACCAGACCATCTGCCAGATCACTGAAGGTGATGCAGCTGATGTGGATCTGGCTGTTGCGGCCGCAAGGCGTGCTTTCGACTCCGGGCCCTGGTCTCGCATGTCAGCAGCGGAGCGAGGCAGGCTGCTGTACAAGCTGTCCGACCTGATCGAGAAGCACCAGGAGGAACTGGCTGCACTAGAAACGCTCGACAATGGCAAGCCGTTGAAGGATTCCCTGGCCGCCGACCTGCCTTTAACAATTAAATGCTATCGGTATTATGCTGGATATGCCGACAAGATTGTCGGTCGTACCATCCCGGTGGAGGGGAACTACTCCTGCTTCACTCGCCACGAGCCCGTGGGGGTGGTCGGGCAGATCATTCCCTGGAATTTTCCACTGTTAATGCAGGCGTGGAAATGGGGCCCAGCCCTTGCCAGTGGTTGCACCGTGGTGCTGAAGCCTGCCGAGCAGACTCCCCTGAGCGCCTTGCGGGTGGCCCGATTAGCCCAGGAGGCTGGCTTTCCGGACGGAGTTGTCAATGTGGTCCCGGGTTTCGGGCCCACAGCGGGTGCCGCACTTACGCGCCATATGGATGTTGACAAGATCGCCTTCACGGGCGAGACCACCACGGGTCAGCTCATCATGGAGGCTGCAGCGCGGAGCAATCTCAAGCGGGTTAGCCTGGAGCTGGGGGGAAAGAGTCCCAACATCGTTTTTGCCGATGCCGACATCGATGCAGCCATCGACGGGGCATACTTCGGGCTGTTCTTCAACCAGGGGCAGTGCTGTTGTGCCGGTAGCCGCCTCTTTGTGGAGGAGAAAATCCATGATGAGTTTGTGCAGCGGTTGGTGGAACGGGCCAAGTCGCAGAAACTGGGCGACCCGTTTGACCTGGCCACCACGCAGGGGCCGCAGATCACCCGCGAGCAGCAAGAGCGTGTGCTTGGATACATCGATGCCGGGCGCAAGGAGGGTGCCACTATCCATTGCGGTGGCGGTAGGCCTAACCTGCCTGGCTACTATGTGGAGCCCACCGTGTTTTCCGGCGTTCGCGACGACATGAGGATCGCCCGCGAGGAGATCTTTGGGCCGGTGATGAATATTTTGCCGTTCAAAACCATCGATGAGGTTATCGAGCGGGGCAACCGGTCACAATTTGGTTTGGCGGCGGCCGTGTGGACCCGTGATATCCGCAAGGCCAATCGCATGGCTCGCAGCTTGCGGGCTGGGACTGTCTGGATCAATTGCTACGATGTTTTCGATGCCGCTGCTCCCTTTGGTGGCTACAAAATGAGCGGTATTGGCCGTGAGTTGGGTGAGTATGCGCTGCAGCTGTATACCGAAGTGAAAACAGTGTACATCTCGGAAGACTGATTATTTTTCGGTAATTTCATCTATTCTACCCCATCTTCCCAAACAGGGCTGGGCTTCAGGCGATAAGCTTATGCTTGTCGCCTGAAGTTGTTATTGGGGCTAACCTGCACCATGCATCGCGAGATTTCCCACGCCGACACCACTTTCACGCAGGAACCGCGCCTGGAGCTGCGCGCCTTGCTGGTTTTGTTGGCAGGTTTGGTGGTGGCCGACTTGTGGCCCGCCTGGGTCGATTGGCTTGGGGCCTGGGGGCTGGGTTTGCCAACCTGGCCGCGTGAGATTTTTGGCCAGCGTTTCGCCCTTGTGGCGGCGGTACTTGGCGGTGCCCGTACCCTTTATGGCGCCTTGGAATCGTTGTTGCAGGGCCGGGTGGGAGCCGACCTGGCAGTTGCTATTGCGGTACTGGCTGCCATTCTGCTTCAGGAACCCTTGGTGGCAGCCGAGGTGCTGATCATTGGCCTGATAGGGGAATTGCTGGAAGACTGGACCTTTCGCCGCACTCAGTCGGCCTTGGGTGGGCTGGTCGTGCTCACCCCGAAACGTTGTTGGCGGCTGAAAGAGGATGGTACCGAGGAACGGGCGTTAGTCACCGAATTGCGGGTAGGTGACCGGGTGGTTGTTAGACCGGGGGCCAAATTGCCAGTCGATGGCTGGGTTATAAGCGGCTCCAGTACACTTGATACCAGTGCTCTCACTGGTGAGAGCGTCCCTGCCGAGGTGGGCCCTGGTAGCCTGGTTCTGGCAGGATCATTGAACCATCTGGGCTCACTCACCATTGAGGCCCGGAGTGTGGCCGAGCATACGGTGGCTGGGCAGGTGGCTGAACTGACGGCGCGGGCCCTTTCCGGCAAGTCAGCAATTGAACGCCATGCCGACCGTCTGGCCCGATGGTTCCTGCCGGTGGTCCTGGTACTGGCTGTTGTCACCTTTTTGGGTGCATATTGGCTGGAATCACAGGCCGCCACGAAACGGGCCGAACTGCCGCCAGGAGCTTGGCAGATTGCCCGCCGGGCTGCGCCTTCGGCGCTTGCGGTGCTGGTGGTTGCTTGCCCTTGCGCGCTTATCCTCGCCACCCCCGCTGCGATTATTGCCGCCCTGGGCCGGTTGGCTGGTACGGGAATTCTTTTGAGGCAGGGCGCCACGCTGGAGCGCCTTGCCAGCGTCCGGGCATTTTGTCTCGACAAAACGGGAACCCTGACAGAAGGTAGGCCCGGACTCGTCAGGCTTGAACCATTGTCGATGACGGCGGAAGAGTTGCTGGGGCTTGCGGCCGGGGTGGAATCGGGCAGCGAGCATCCGCTTGGCCGGGCACTGGTCAGGGCGGCCGAGGCCCGTGGGCTGGCACCTGTGGCCGTGAAGGACCAACAGGCGAGCCCAGGCGGGGGCGTGACCGGCTTGGCCGGGGGGCGGCAGGTGGCGGCCGGTAGTGCCCGTTACATGAAGGAATTGGGGATTGATGTCACCGTGGCGCGGTCTGGGCTGGAGGCTGCCGAGGCGGCAGGCGAAACGCCGGTGCTGCTGGCGGTAGACGGTGTGCTGGCCGGATATATGGGCTTGCTGGATCGCGCCCGGCCCGAGGCGGCCCGGGTTATTGCTGAACTGCGGCAGTTGGGGATGGAAAAAATCCTCATGCTCACCGGCGATCGGCCTGCTGTAGCCCTGCGGATTGCCGGGGAGGTGGGGTTAGCAGAAGAAGAGGTTTTTGCGGGTTTACTGCCGGCGGACAAAGCAGCCAAAGTGGCGGAACTGGAATCAGGGGCGAATAGTCTGCCTTGCGCCATGCTGGGCGACGGGATCAACGACGCCCCAGCCTTGGCGCGGGCCGCCGCAGGTCTGGCTGTGAGCCAGCGCGGCTTTGGGGTGGATTTGGCCGCCGAGGCTGGCGATGCGGTGCTGCTGGGTGCACCCCTTGAGCATCTGGGCCTGCTGGTGCGGTTGTCGCGCCGAACCAACGAGGTGATCGGCCAGAACATCCTCTGGTTTGCCCTGGGTGCCAACCTGTTGGGGGTAGTGGTTACGGCTTGGCTGTGGCCCCTTTTTGCTCCCGCTGGCTGGAAAACACAATCGCCTCTGGCGGCGGCCATTTATCACCAAGTAGCATCTGTATTGGTTCTTGCAAGTTCCATGCGTTTGCTCTGGTTCGAGCGACCGGCCCCATCCTTCATCCGGTCTTTGACTGAGGCGGGGGACCGTGCCGGTGGGTGGATCGAAAAATTTAGTCCGGGCGAACTCCTCCATGAGGCGAGCCACCATTTGGGCAAGCTGTTTTGGGTGTCAGCCGTGGCGGCGTTTCTGGTCTGGTGCACTAGTGGCTGGCATGCCATTCAGCAGCAGCAGCAGGGGCGCGTGCTCCGGTTCGGGCGTTTGCTGGAAGGGGGCCTTCAGCCTGGTTTTCATTGGCGCTGGCCCTGGCCGCTTGAGCGGGTGGAAAGGGTGGCTGATGGCCAGGTAAGGACTGTGACTGTGGGATTTCGCCCAGGCTCCAAGCCAACCGTCGCCTTACCAGCCAGTGGCGGACGGACCTGGGCCTCGGCCCATGCGGCCGAGGGTATCCTTCGCCAGCAGGAAGAATCGCTCATGATCACGGGCGATGGCTACCTGGTGGAGATGCTGGCAACCGTGCGCTATCGTGTCTCCGCATCGGATCCGTTTCGTGCCATTTTTGAATTGGCTGAACCGGACCGGCTGGTGCGTTATGCCGCCGAAACTGTCTTGCGCGAACTGGCAGCGGAGAGTCCTTTTTCTGACCTCTTAACCGCCAAAAGAGGGGCCTTGGAAGATAAGGCGCGCGATCGACTTGCTGCCCGCCTCGACAAGGATTTACATGGCGAGGCAGGGCTGGACATCGATGGGGTCTCTTTGCATGACTTGCATCCTCCTCTGGAGGTTGTAGCCAGCTACCACGAGGTGACCCGCGCCATGGAGGGGCGTCAGCAGCGACAGAACCAGGCCCAGGCTACCGGCCTGCGCAAGCGTGGCGAGCAGGTGGCGCGTGATGAGGACGCACTCGCCAAGGCCTTTGTGGACGGCTTCAATCGCATGGAAATGGCGCGGGCTACGGGAGCTGCTTTCCTGGCGCGATTGGCTGCGCGGGGTACCGCCCCCACCTTGGTAGATTTCAGATTGTTTTGGGATACGGTAGGTGGGGCGTTAACGGGTCGGGAAAAAGTATTGGTGGATTCCCCGGGAGTTCCCATGCGTTCCAACTTGTGGCTCATTCCACCCGACATGTTTCGCCCAGCTGCTGTGGGCCAGCGCACCGACGAATTGGAGCGAAATGCCAACCTGGGCAGGCGCGATCCATGAGGCATCCCGGAAAAGCATTCCTGCAGGCATTGGGAGCGAGGGCCGTTTCGTGTTGAAGACAATCCCCTGGATTCTAACCGGGCTGGCGGCCTTTCTGGCCTGGACCTGCCTGTTTACGGTGGACCGCACCGAATTTGTGTACCTCACCACTCTTGGTGCTCACGCCTCCACCTTCGATGGTGCCAGCGAATCCCAGGCGGGGCTGCATCTGCGTTGGCCCTGGCCTATTCAGGATCTCAGGAGGGTGGACCGGCGGCTGCAGGTTCTGGAACTGCCTGGCCTGGAGCAACTCACCCGGGATATCCAGCGTGATGCCATCGACCGTACCCTCACTATCGATGCTTATCTGTTGTGGCGGGTGGCTGATAGTGAAGGGGTGGATCGCCTGCTGCGGGCGGCCGGCGGCCTGGACGAAGCCAGGCAACTGCTGGCACAAAGATTAGGAGGCGAGTTGGGTGCTGCCTGCGGACGGTTACAAATGGATGACCTGATCAATAGCAAGGAACCTGAACGGGTGCGGACCGAGCGCGAGAAACTCCGTTCCGGTTTGTTGGCATCCCTAGGGCAACCTGCCCTGGAGCAATATGGCGTGGAGGTGGTGGATATCAGGCTGCGGCGAGTGAGCCATCCCGCTCAGGTGCGCCAGGCGATTTTTGACCGTATCATTTCGGAGAGGGAGCGCAAGGCCGCCGAGTACCAGAGCATGGGGGAGCAGGAGTCAGCCAAGATTCGCGCCGATGCCGACCGTGAAATTGGTCAGATGCGCGGCAAAGCCGAAGCGGAGGTGGTGCGACTCAAGGGGCAATCCGAAGCCGAGGCTGATCGCATCCGTAATGAGGCCCAGATGAAGGATCCATCGTTTTATGCGTTTCTGCGCAAGCTGGAGGAATATCAGCGCGTGCTGGGAGATGGGAAATCAACATTGCTCCTGTCTACGCACCGGGAGTTGTTCGACGCTTTGCTCGATCCCCCCAATCCAGCTCCAACCAAGGCTGCCACGCCGCTCACCCCCGTTGGGGGAAGCGGAAAGTGAGCCGTACCATCTGGATTGCCGCGGGTTTATGCGTCTTGGTTTGGGCTGCTACCGGGATCACCCTGATTGCCCCCTTCGAGCGTGGCGTGGTCCGTCGCTGGGGCCGCCTGCTCAAACCTTTATCCCCTGGCCCACACTGGCTGGCTCCCTGGGGCATTGATCGGCTTGACCGCGTGGCGGTGGACCGGGTGCGCACCACCCGCATCGGTTTGGTGCCTGAGGATGATGGCCTGGTTCCCCGTGGCCAGCTGGTCACCGGCGATCACAATCTCATCCAGGTGGACTTGGCGGCCCAATGGAGGGTGGACCCCGCCAGAGTGACCGATTTTGCCCTGATTTCTGATCGGGCGGAGACCATTCTGGCTCAGGTGGTGGAAGGATTGCTGGGAGAGTGGATCGGCGAGCGGGCTATTGATCCATTGCTGCTTGAGGGGAAGGTGCGGTTGCCGGGTGAACTGGTCCCCAAAGCTCAGGAGCGTCTGGATCGACTGGGTATGGGGCTCATTCTCACCGACCTTCGGGCGGCACAACTATCACCACCCGAAGAGGTGCGCGGCGCCTTTGACCTGGTGGCCCGCGCCGAGGCGGGCCGGCAAACCCTGGTCACCAGGGTTCGCCAGGAATCAGAGACACGGGGACGGGCGGCTCAGGCCGAAACTTATCGAATCCAGCAAGAGTCCCGGACCCGGGCCGATAATCTGTCACGCCTGGCGCGAGAGGAGGCGAACCGTTTTCTGCTCCGTCTTGAAGGTTATGCCAATGGGGGCAAATCGCCCATCTTCCTGCGTCAGATCTGGGAAGAGGAGCGCGGCAGGCTATTTGCCCGCTTACGAGAGGTTGGTGGTATTGGCATGCTCGATCACCAGCTGAGCGGTAAGGGATTGGACTTGCAAGTGGCACCCCTGGCCCCGATTGCGCCCCGTCGCTAGATCTGCCTTCAGTTCCTTGGGCCCGGCATGGTAGAACGATGATATGTACCAGATACTTTTCAGAATCCCGCTGCCCGGGTTTGAGAATGGCATGCCCATCAACGGGTTTGGCCTGATGCTTTTGGTCGCTTTTTTGGCCGGTAACTGGTTGGTTGCCCGTCTGGCGCGACGCGAGACGGTCAGCGTGACGATGGTGCAAGACTTGGCGTTATGGATGTTCCTGGGAGGGGTCTTGGGGGGCCGTACCCTCTATATGTGGGAAAACACGGTTGGCTGGGATGATTTTTTTGGGAAATTCCTGCTGCTGAATCAGGGTGGCCTCATCCTCTACGGTGGCTATGGTGGTGCCATTATCGGGATGCTGGCTGGCTGGTGGTTACGCCATCAAAAGCAGCCGATCCATCCACTACGGCTCCTTGACCTGTATGCTCCGGCGGGGGCCTTGGGTGTGGCCCTGGGCCGGGTGGGCTGCCTGCTGAACGGGTGCTGTTACGGCCAGGTGGTGCCTGACCAGGCACCGACAATGGCGATCCATTACCCGCTTTCTGCAGCCGCCAGGTTTGATCTCACCGCTCAAGGGATGCAAAGCCCCGCTGGATTTCTGATAGATCCCGAGAGATATCCTCAGGCGGTGGTGCTGGCAGTGGAGCCCGGAGCCGGGGCTGATGCGCTGCACCCCGGTGACCTAATAGTTCAGGCGCAGGGGCGCGAAATCCCCACAGTGACCGAGCTGTCGGCGTTGCTGCTGAACGAATGGAGCCAGGACGCTTTCCGCGGTGTCTCTGACCTGAGTGTGCGGGTTCGGCGAGGTGAGGAGGTCCTGGATCTCTCAATCCGCCCGGTTACCCCGGGGCTGCATCCGGCGCAGCTTTATGAAGTGGTGAGTATGGTCTTGTTGTGCCTGGTGCTGGTGGCCTACCTGCCTGTACGGGCCAGGGTGGGCCAATCCATCGCCCTCTTTTTCCTGCTGTATGGGGCGCATCGCTTCCTGAATGAACTACTGCGAAGCGACCCTCGCCCGATTGGTCTGGAAAACAATGTGAGTGTTTTTCTCGGGTTGTTTGGCTTGATGCTGTGGGTGCTCTGTGCGCTTGTCGGCCCCAAGGCCCATCTTGAACACCCTGGATGAAT
>QWOS01000025.1 GCA_003669555.1 Planctomycetota bacterium | reverse complement strand
TTTTTTCTCCCGGGCCCTGGCTTCCAGCGCCGCTTTTTTTGCTATCGCGGCTTCTTTGAGCTGCTCGAGGAGTTGGCGGGTTTTCTCCGCCTGCCCGGCTTGCCATTCTTGTCTGGACTCCTGCGACTCAACAGGCTTCCCGGTTCTGTTTGTGGTCATTGCAGTCTTCCCTCAGACCCGGGCAACAAGATTCGCCCGTCTGGTGTCAGGTTTTCCGGCCCGGCTGCCATTCTATCCAGCGAAGTGCCAGGTTTGGCAACCCTTCCGCGTCTCCCAGGTTCAAACCGCCGGAACGCCTATCGCCCCGGCAAAGTGGTTCCCCAGCCCCTCAACTCATCCTGCCCCGCACGGCCTGTGGCATACTTTTCCGGTTCAAACACGGGAAAAAGCCGCAGAGCATGGCCCACTATCCCCTTTTCGCCTCTTACACCAAAAAAGAGTAAATAAAGGGAAATCCATACTCTCAGGCGATTATTCCGGGCACCACATGACCATGGACATCGGTCAGGCGGAAATCGCGGCCGGCATGGCGGAAGGTCAGTTTTTCGTGGTCGAAGCCCATCAGATGGAGGATAGTGGCGTGGAGATCATGGACATGGACCGGGTTGTCAATCGCCTTGAAACCGAAGTCATCCGTGGCGCCCACAGCGGTGCCGGCGCGCACGCCACCCCCGGCCAGCCAGACGCTGAAGCCGTAAGGGTTATGGTCGCGGCCATTCAGTCGCCCCAGGTTGGAGCCGGGTGTGGGCAGCTCCACCGTGGGGGTGCGGCCAAATTCGCCACCCCACAGCACCAGAGTGTCTTCCAGCAGCCCGCGCCGCCGCAGGTCGACCAGCAATGCGGCTATGGCCTGATCGCAATCGTTGGCCAGGCGGCGATGATTGGCCTCAAGATCATCATGGCTATCCCAGGGCTGGCCGGCCCCGGTCCAGACCTGCACCACCCGCGTGCCGCGCTCCACCAGGCGGCGGGCCAGCAGCATCTGCCGGCCCTGAACGGTATCACCGTAAAGGTCGCGGGTGGACTGGTCTTCGCGGGCCAGGTCGAGCGCGTCGCTGGCTTCCCACTGCATCCGGAATGCCAGTTCCATACTACCCAGACGACCTTCCAGACGGGGATCTGCTGGCAGAGAATTGGGTGACAAGGCCGCCAGCTTGCGCGCCAGGGCCAGTTGCGCCCGCTGGGTGCGGGGCGTGACCGCCTGATTGGCCAAATTTTCGATCCACTGATTGGGAGAATCGGCCAGAGTGTCGAGGTGGGTGCCCTGGCAGGCGGCTGGAAGGAAGGCGTTTTGCCAGTTCTGCCCCTCCTGAATGGGCAGGCCACCCGGGCACAGCGAGACAAACCCCGGCAGATTGGCGCACTCTGTCCCCAGGCCATGCACCAGCCATGCACCCATGCTGGGGCGCATTTGTCGCTGTTCACCACAGTTCATCAGCATCAGGGCCGGCTCGTGATTGGGTGTGTCGCTTTGCATCGAACGCACTACACATAACAGATCCGCACACTCTGCCACCCTGGGAAACAGGTCGCTGACCGGTAGCCCGGATTGGCCGCGAGGGAAAAAGCGGAAGGGTGACGGAAAACCCGACCCGGTGGCCCGTTCCGTGAGCAGCCTGGGCCCCGGCAGCGGTTTGCCCGCATATTTTGCGAGTTCGGGCTTGGGGTCGAAGCTGTCAATGTGCGACGGACCACCGTTCATGAACAGATGGATCAGCCGCCTGGCTTTGGGGCGGAAGGCGGGCTGCCGTGGTGCCAGCGGATTGGATGACTGCTCCGCCGCCATCGCCCGAAGCGCCAGCAGGCCCATGCCCGTCCCCACGCTCGCCAAAAAATGACGGCGCCCCCCAGGCGCGTGCAAACTGACCGGCGGCTCGCTCACCCCAACCTCCTAAGGCACAAAGTGAAATTCATTGGTCAGCAAAAGCGCCTGAGCCAGTGCCTGCCAGGCATCGAGAGGCGCCTGCTCCGGCCCGGCGAAATCGCGACCCGAGTCGTGGACCTGACCGGTTTGGCAGTAACGCACCCGGGGTGACCACAGAAAACCATCGTAGCCGGGATCGCCGCCAGAGATGACGATCCAGTCGAAGGTTTCCCCTGGATGGACCTGCGCCACTTCCACCGTGGTGATGACCTCAGCCTGCAACACCTTCCAGGAACCCAGTAACCCCTGACGCGAGGAGACCAGAAACGCCTCCACGCCGTCGCCCCGATAATCGGGATGACGCAAGACCCCCTCCATGATGACGCTGCCTGCCTGCTGGGCCGTGAAGCGGCGCACCACAGCTTGCGAGGGTTGATTGCCCGGTATGCCCCCAATCGCTGTCAGGCACATCCGGCCAAAATCAGGCGTGGGCAAAAGAGGCGCTGGCTGCCACCCCTGGCCTGTGAAATGACCGAGAGGCTGATACCCGCGCAAAACCTTCCCGGCCTCGTCCCAGGTGCCCATCCCCGCCTGCCATGAAGACACCTTCACGGGTGTTTGTTGGTCAAAATCCCAGAGAAAATCGCGTGCCGAGGCGGTCTCCGCCGGTGAAGGCGACCTGGCAAAAACGGCGCGAAACAGGCTGTTCAGCCGCTGGGCATCCGGTTGCTGTCTGAGTGAGGCCCCCAGGGCCCGCGCCTGCTCCAGCACCAGGGGGGCGTTCAACATCGCCAGCCCCTGCAAGCCAGTGATGGTCTCGGCGCGCCGGGCCACATGAGTGTCGGCATTGGCGGCATCGAAAACGCGCGCCAGCATCGGGCCCTGCTGGCGATCGACATAACCATACAGGGTGCGCACCCTCGGGTAGGGCGTGGTGAGCAGCGGCACCGGCGGGCCACCCGAACCGGTTTCCAGACCACCGCCGACCAGCATCAGCCGGTCGCGCAGGCTTTCCCAATCGAGCCGTCGCGGGGTCTGTCGGCCCAGCAGGCGGTTTTCCGGATCGGCGGCCAGCTTGGCCTCGGAGGCCATGCCCGATTGCTGAAAAGTTTCCGAGGTGACAATCAAACGGTGCAACTTGCGCAGGGACCATCCCTGATGAATGAACTCCCTGGCTAAAAAGTCGAGCAATTCCGGGTGGCTGGGAACATCACCCGTGGAGCCACAGTCGCTGGGGGTGCGGCTGAGACCCTGACCAAAATGCCATTGCCAGACCCGGTTGACAAGAATACGCGCCAAAAGCGGATGGTCAGGCCGGGTGAGCGCCTGGGCAAGGGCCAGCCGGCCACCCTGCGCCCCCAACTCCAGGGGAGTGCCGCCGTCGAGGCAAGCTGGCAGGGCGCAGGCCACTTCCTTGCCAGGGCGAGCGGGATTGCCCCGTTTGAATATATGCGGCGCTGGGGGGTTGGGCAGCTCCTGCAATACCAGCGCCCGAGCCAGGTTGGGGGGAGTGATCGCCCGCCATTCATCCACCTGACGCTGCAAATCGCGCTGCTGGTCGCGGTCTTCCCGCCCCAGGAGTTTACCCGTCTGTTCTGGGGTGAATGCCCAGGGTGATCCTGGGGCATCCAGCACTTTCCTCAGGGTCGCAAGTTCGGGCTCACCCTGAAAAGCCCGGGCCAGCAAAGCGGCCTGCGCGGTGGCCAGGGTCTGGTGATTTTTGGCGGCACCCAGCGGGGCCAATGGTGCGGGAACCCCGGGCCGGGCCAAAGCGGCGCGGACACTCTCCTGCACCTTTTTATCCACGCTCTCATTCCGGGCGGACTGCCAGACCAGCCACCAGGGGTTCCTGGCCTCATCCGTTTCCCAGTACGCCTCCAGCCTTTCCACCAGGTGGGGGTTCAGGCGGCGCGTGCGCGACAGTTCGGTGCGCTCTGTGGCGTTGGCGATGCTCGCCAGCAAATGGTCACGCAGACTGTCGGGCTGATACAGTTCTTTGAGGCGCATCAGGCGCCTGGCTGCGGTGTAATCAGTCAGAGCCTTTTCACGCTTCTCCTGCTCGGCCAGAAATCGTTTTTCGGCCTCATTTGCCGGGCCAGGCCCGATCAGCGGCAACTCCCTGGGCTCGCGGCTGGCGGCAAGCACGCCGTACAGGCCATAGTAATCTGACTGGGCAATTGGTTCGGTTTTATGGTCGTGGCAGCGGGCGCACGCCACGGTCAGGCCCAGCAGACCGCGGGTGACCACATCAATGCGGTCATCCAGGATATCGTTCTGATTATTCAAAAACCGCCGGCCCACCGTAAGGAAACCGAGCGCCGCCAGATTACCTCTTCCCTCCCCTCCGGTGGGGTGCAACAGGTCAGCTGCCAGTTGCTCGTGGATGAAGCGGTCGTAGGGCATATCGCTTTCCAGCGCCCGCACCACCCAGTCGCGGTAAGTCCAGGCAAAGTGGAAGTGGCGATCTTCGAGAAAGGCGTAGCCCTTGCTATCGGCGTAACGGGCAACATCGAGCCAATGGCGAGCCCACCGCTCGGCATGGGCATGGCTAGCCATAAGCTGATCGACCACCCGCTCGTAGGCATCTGGCCTGGAATCGGCCAAAAACAGCTCGACGCTCCCGGCCGTGGGGGGCAACCCGGTGAGGGTGTGATAGACCCGGCGCAGCAAAACCGCCCGGGACGCCGGGGGGGCCATCTCCAGACCCCGGGCCGCCAGCCCCGCGCGGATGAAAGCATCGATCGGGTTGGATGTTGGCGGTGACTTGACAGGCGTGGGGGCCCGCAACGGCAGCCAGGGCTTCAAACCCCAGGCCTGCCCCTCTGGTTCGGCCCCCAGGGCCAGGATCAGGAAAAATCCCGCAGGAACCATTCGCTGCCAACCCCCTGAAAAAAACCCGTAAACTGTCGCCTCTTTATTTTACCGTAGAAAGGCGAACACTCACCACCCGTTTCACCTGGAAAGGTTGCGGAGCCCCTGGGCGCTGCCGTGTTATTATCGGCAAAAGCCGCTTGCCACCTGCCAAAAGCGGGAAACAGCCCATCCGGACGCGCTCAGGGTAGAGCACCTGTTTTCAGCGACTGAAAGCGTCATGCGCCGCTGGGGAGCTACTTTTTTGGCCACCCTGCTGATTGAGGGCCCCGATGCTGCCCCGGCCCGGAGAGCGGTGATGGCGGGAGGGTTTTCCATCGCCAGCCAGGGAATACGGGTACTTGCCAGGAAAAAAGTTTTGTTCCGGGGTCCAGCTTGAGTTTTGAAGGTGGTTCAGTCGATGAAAAAGGGGTGTCGAAATCAGGAACCCGGTGTGCGGCATGCCTGGCCCGGTGGCTGACTTCGCCCCAAAAAAACCGACAACCCGGGATCAGACATGGACGGATCGCTTCCTGAATGGCTGGCTGTTGCCTTTTTTGCCTACGCCGGGGTCCGCCTGTATCGCTTTATGGGCAGGATGGACCGCATCCGGGATCTGGAGCGTCGGCTCATCCATGACCAGGCGAACCAGCCAATACCCCCGCAGCAACAGGTTTACGACAAGGCTGCCTGAGCCTTCCGCAACCAGAAAACCACGCCGGATGCCGGAAGAACCCCGGCCTGGTTCAGCAAATGATATCCCGAATGACCTGACCCCGCACATCGGTCAGGCGAATATCCCGCCCACTGAAGCGGTAGGTGAGCCGGGTGTGGTCCATGCCCAGCAGATGCAGCATGGTGGCATGGAGGTCATGCATTTCGAGGGGCTTGTCGACAGCCCGATAGCCCCATTCATCTGTGGCGCCATAGGCCATCCCACCCCGGACCCCGCCCCCGGCCAGCCAGATGCTGAAACCATATTCGTTGTGATCCCGCCCATCGGCCCCCTGGGAAAAGGGCGTACGGCCAAATTCACCAGCCCAGACAACCAGCGTCGATTCCAGCATGCCGCGCTGCCGGAGATCAGCCAGCAACCCGGCAATGGGTTGATCCACCGCGCGGGCGTTGTCGCCGTGGTTTTTCACCAGGGCACCGTGCGCGTCCCACCGCGCGTAGCCATCGACCATCGGAATGGTCAGTTCAATGAATCGCACACCGCGCTCGACCATGCGCCGGGCGATGAGGCATTGCCGGGCGTAGGTTTTTGTGTGCGGGTCAGCCGCATTGAGGCCGTAAAGGGTCCGTGTGGCCTCGGTTTCGCCGGCGATATCGAGCAGCTCAGGTACGGCTGCCTGCATGCGTCCCGCCAATTCGGCGTTGGCTATGGCGCTGGCCAGGGCATCGTTGCCACCGGACTCAGCCAGGCCAAGCTGGTTGAAGCGTTCAGCCAACCGGCGCTTGGCTAGCTGTCGCGCCGGGGTTTTTTCGCCGGGCACGATGTTGGCCAGGGGAATGCCGTTGGCATTGAGCAGTGATCCCTGGTGATTTGCCGGCAAGAATCCACTGCCAAAACAATCCAGCCCACCGGAAGGGATTTGGCCCCCGTTGAGAACAACAAAGGCGGGCAAATTCTCATTGACGCTGCCCAGCCCGTAGGCGACCCAGGCCCCCATGGAGGGGCGGCCCTGCAGGCCGAGGCCACTGTGCAAAAAGTAGTTGGCGCTGGTATGCTCGGGGAAACCGGAGGTCATCGAGCGGAGAACGCAGAGATCATCGGCGCGTTTGGCGATATGTGGAAAGAGGTCACTGATCCATATCCCGCTTTCGCCTCGTTGCCGGAAGGCCCAGGGCGACTTCATCACCGCCCCGATACTTTCAAACTGGGTTTTCTCTATTTTACCAATCGTTTGTCGCGGATTCTGGCCGTGGTACCTGTCGAGCATCGGTTTGTGGTCAAAGCTGTCCACCTGCGAAACGGCCCCCTCCATGAAAAGGAAGATGACGCTTTTTGCCTTCGGGCTGAAATGGGGCACCTTGGGCGCGGCGGTAGCCCAGGCCGGGGCGACTTCCCCCAGCATGGTGGACAAGGCGACTGCACCGAAGCCATTGCCGGCCCGGCGCAAGAGGGCGCGTCTGGAAAGGAAAGGCAACGGAAGTTTGTTTATCTGGCCCATTGTGGCTTCTTTATTTCAGATAAATGAACGAGTTGGAGGTCAGCAAGGCATGGCAAAGTTCGGCCCAGACAACGGCTTCATTCTCTCCCGGATACAAGGCCCGGAGTTCGGCCAGTGATTCCAGGGAAAGCCGGGTTTCCGCCGGGGTTGGTGGACGACCACAGGCGGTTTCAAAAAGCCATTGGATGCGGGCAAACGCGCCGGCATCGGGAAGTTCCCGCAATAAACGCGCCGCCGATACAGCGGCCTGATCCCTGACAAACGGATCGTTCATCATCACCAGCGATTGCCCCGGCACATTGGTCACATCACGCCTGCCCATGGTGCTGAAAGGGGTGGGCAAATCGAAAGCGACCATCATGGTGGGTAAAAAATTACGCCGGGTGGCAATATACAGGCTGCGGCGCCCAGAGCCATCGAGTGGGCCACTCGCCTCTGGCCTGCCACGCCCAATGATGAACTCGGTGAGGTGCACAGGGACAGGCGGCCCGCACAGACTGGCATCCAGCCGCCCGGAAACCACCAGCAAGGCATCCCGAATCGCCTCGCCCTCCAGTCGCCTGACAGGCATGCGGGCCAGCAGGTGGTTGGCGGGATCGAGCCTGCTGGCATCGGCATCGGGCGCCTGACTGGTGCGGGCGAAGGTGTCTGAAAGAACCAGGCCACGGATCAGGCGCTTGAGGGACCAGGCATCCTGGTGGATGAATTTCCAGGCCAGATGGTCAAGCAATTCCGGATGGGATGGCCGGTCACCCAGATAACCGAAGTTGTCAACGGTGCCGACAATGCCACGACCGAAAAGATGATGCCAGACACGATTGACAAGAACGCGTGCCACGAGGGGATTGTCCGGGTCGGTGATCTGGCTGGCCAGTTCGGCACGACCGCTTGTGTTGCGGGTGGTAATGCGGGGCCGGCCAAAAGCCTCAGGAAGGCCACGGCGGGCAATCTCGCCCGGCAGCGTAGGCTTGCCACGGATGAGGACATTTTCGTCGACGCCGGTGCCGTCAGCCCAGGAAACTGCTGTGGGGGAATCCCAGCGGATGGATTTGGCCAGCCTGGCCTGCTCCAGAAAAAAAGGCTGGGCTACATTAGAGACATTTAATGGGCTGCCACCGATGGCTCCAGGATTGCCAACCAGCCAATCCGCCATGGGCGCCAGTCTGGAATCAGCACCTTGCGCGGAGGCCAATCTCTGGACCGCCAGGCCAAAATCAGCTTGCAGCGCCTGGGCAACCTCCTGGAGCGATGTTGCGATTTGCCGGGGTCGCCAGGCCGTCACCGGCAGCCAGGTTGGGACATGGGTCGCATCCACCACCATGAGGACATCGAGATCAGCCTCGGCCTTCGGGGTGAATTCCAGATGCAGGCGATGCCCCTTGTAGTCACCCAGTTCGTGGGTCACCCAGCGAGTCTGCGCGCCGGTGTCAAAACTGGCGATCAGGGCGTTGTGCAGAGGCCCCGTGAGCATGATGTGGGAATCAACACTCGCATAGACCTCCGCCTTGCCACGGATCAGATAGTGGATCCGTCCACTTGCCAGGGTGGATTTTGGCGTGAGCAGTGTTTTGCCAGACCGGGCGGCGGCACCCAGGCTGCCGGAGTCCATCTCGGTTCCGGGAGTGAGCGAGAGCCTGTTCCAGAATGCGTCCCGGCTGGCGGCACCGTAAGGCATCACACGCTTGACAGGGTGTTCCGGGGTCCCGAAAACAACTTCGCCCATAGCCAGGGGCCGGGTCCCGAACGCAGGGCCATCGCTCTTCCAGGGGGTAGTTCCAACCTGGGTGAAATCGGCAATGACCTGCCCCTCGGGCCGCATGGGGCTGCGTGGCTGGGCATGGCGGGCAAAAATGGCCGGAAAGCGTTCAGAATTCAGGGCATCGGGTTCCAGCGCAAGCTTCGCGAACAGATGCAAAGGATGACCGGGATCGGCCTGCTTCAGTTGCCCCGCCCAATGGGTGAGCCTGCCAGCATCGAGTCCGGTTTCACTGGCGACAACTTCTGGCTTGTCACCCAGCAGAATGCGCCTTGATGCCAATAAATACCGGGCGATGGTGGCCACGCCCGGTTGCAGGGCACCCGCTTCTGCTTTGCGGATGGCCTGGATGTGCCTGGCTCGAAGGTCATCCAGCCGGACAGCCGCCAGCGCATGGGCCTCCATGGTTTCAAAGCGGACTTGCCGGAAGGGTGAACCCAGCACGAACCCGCTCAGGGCGTAGTAGTCGCGCTGCGTGATGGCATCGAACTTGTGATCGTGACAGCGGGCACAGGCGACGGTGAGCCCCAGAAAGGTTTTGGAAAGAACATCCAGCTTGTTGTCAATGCGGTCGCATTCGTCCTGACGGATATCGACCGGGCTGTGCACTTCTTCCCCAAGAAACGCCCAGCCGGTGGCCAGCACCGATTCATTCGCGCCGCTGGTCTTGTCGAGTCGGGGCTGAAGGAGGTCGCCAGCGATGTGTTCCGCGACGAAACGATGATAGGGCAGGTCGCTATTGAAGGCCCGGACAAGGTAATCACGATACCGCCAGGCATTGGCAATGGAGTAATCGCTCTCATGCCCGCGCGACTCCGCATAGCGCACCAGATCCATCCAGTGGCGGGCCCAGCGTTCCCCATAATGGGGTGAAGCCAGCAACCTGTCCACCACGATGGCCCGCCGGTCTGGAGAGGAATCCGCCAGAAAAGCCTGAAGCTGTTCACGCCGCGGGGGGAGGCCTGTGATCGCAAAATGCACCCGGCGCAACCAGGTGTGATCATCCGTGGCAGGTCCGGGTTTCAGGCCTTTTTCTCGCAGTTTGGCGGCAATGAACCGATCTTCGGCACTGGCAGTTCCCGGCCCGGCTGCATCAGGGACGACCTGCTGTTGTGGCGTTTGCCAGATCCAGGGCAGGCGCTTCTTCCGCGCCTCAAGGTCAAATTTCTCTTTGCCCGCCGCAACAGCCGGGGTATCTCCCTGGGGCCATACAGCACCAGCTTTCACCCAGGTGGCAAGGTCCGCGATGACAGGATCTGCCAACTTCGGCCCAGCCTTGGGCGGAGGCATTCGCAGATCTTTTTCCGTATGGCGCACCGCCTTGAGGAGCAGACTCTGATCCGGTTGCCCTGGCACCACAGCGGGACCGGAATCGCCCCCTTGCAAAAGCGCTTTCCGGGAATCCACCCGCAGCCCTCCCTTTTGTTTTTCAGGACCGTGGCACTGCAGACATTGCCCCACCAGCACCGGGCGGATGCGTTCCTCAAAAAGGTCAGCCGCCGCCAGGTCTGGCACCCACAAGGCCAGCATGGCGACGGCATGAAAGAAAATGCAGGCCCGAAGCATGAAACTCTCCGCCTGAGACAGCGGCCCTCATAAAACAGGGCGATTGCCCGCCTGGCAATCAGCCGCCCAAAATCGAGGCGGCCTCATCCACCCCCGCCGCCTTGAACCCAAAGGCGCTGGCGGTGACCCTGGCCAAGCCGGCCAGGTGGGTCCAGCGCAAGGACTGACGGGTGTTTTGAAAGTCGTCGCAAGTGGTGCGGTAATATTTTTCGGCATGGAGGGCGCCATCCTCGGTGGTGGCGAATTTCCGCAACACACCCTTGGCAATCGCCGGATCCATACCCAACTCCCCCATGCGGACCACCAGCGCTGCGGCGCGAGCCTGAAGACTGGCGCTGATAGCCACCTTCAATTCATCCGCGATCCGTTCCCGCGTCACACCCCTGGCGGCTTCAGCCGCTGCCCCCGCATACACGGGTTCGCGGGTGAGGATCTCGGCACCACGGTAGGAGCGGTCACGGGCCAGTTGGTAGCCAGCCAGGATGAGGCTGCTGTGCAGGGTACGCACATTGCCAGCCCGGGCAATTGCCCGCCAGGCATGGGTGGTATCCCCCGAGTGCACGCCCGTAGAATCGCCATGGACGCTGCCCGCTGGCTTGTTTGGCTGAATTTCGCCACCCTGACGCCCCTGATCCCTGAGGACCAGGTGGTTCGAGCCCAGAGCCAGGGCTTCGCCGATATCTTCCGGATTGATTCCCTCGGCCAGGGCCAGAGCCACAGCTTCGGCGGCGGCGGCGGGAGTGGCAGCCAGGGTGGAACGGCAGAAGGAGGAGATCCAGGCATCGTCCATTCGCCGGGTGCCTCTCAGGGCGGATAGCAGTTGATGCCTTTCCAGCAAGGCTGGAATCACCCGGCGCAATTCGTCAAACTGTTTGTTATTGCTGGTGGCGGGTTCATTTTTCACACAATAATGCACTGACTGGCGCAGCAAGGTGTGGGCGTTGGCGGTGCCGACAAATCCCGAGAGTTCCAGGGATTTGGCCACCAGGACAATGCGGTGGACATCCGCCCCGTCATCGACCATCTCCATCAGGGCATCGATGCCGTAACCGGGTGCCTGGGAGGCGTAAGGGGCGAAAGCCTGCTCGGACTGGTTGAGGTTTTTGGCCCGAACCGCATCCCGGAGGGCCGATTTTTCACCCCGCTTGGCAGAGATGGCCACAGCGGGAAGCGGACTCAGGGTATCAGGACCGGTGCCCCTCTCTTTGAGCCGGTTGGCGTTGCGGTACAGCACCTTGAGGACCGGCAGGGCCGCCTGGGGTGAATTCCCCTCCTCGTTGGTCATGGACCATGCCGGGGCCAAAGCCATCAGGGTGTGAAAGCCGACATAATCCTCACCGCCGAAGGCACGGGCGTTGGTGAGCGCCGCGGCTGCCACCAGGTCGCGAACCGATGTCCCGGTGCGGATTTTGGCGATGCAGGCCTGGATGATTTTTTCGGGGGGAGTCTGGGCCAGGAATTCAACCAGGGGTTCCCTTGCCCCGAAGGTAAGCCGGGCAGGTTCCTCGGCTGCCCACAGGGGAGCCAAACCCAGATCCTGCGATATGGAAAGGCCCAATCCAGCCAAAAGCATGCCTTTGGAGGTATCGCTCAGCAGTTCACGGCGATTACGGAGGGCCATGGCTTGGTTCCCGGGAAGGGTATGAAGAGGAAGAACCTTTTATCCACCCCACGAGTCTAACATCCTTCCATGGACCAGACATTAAAATCTGATGATAGGGCCATGGGAGTATCCAGGGCAAATTCCGAAAGTCTGCCGGTGTACAGCCCATGGTTGCTTTTTTCCAGCTTCAGGCGGCAGCAACCTGCCCCGCCAGGCGAATCCGAGTGGAAATATCAGGGGCTTCCCGGGTCGGTCCAGATTTTCTCCGCCCCCTCAATCCGCAGCGGACCGGTGATTTCCCGGCCATCCCGGACGATGATGTAGGCATCCGCACCAGGCACGCTGCCCCAGGCGAGTTGCGCCAAACCCCTGGCCTGGGTGGTTCCAGAGGGCTCAGTTCGTTTACCCTGGACCCCCACGGCGATAATCGCATAGCGGCGAACCCCGCTCCCATCGTCCTTCCTGACTGCTGGCGCCCCTGGCACCGCAATACCCATTTGCCGTATTTGGCCACCCCAAAGCTGAAGGACATCACCCGGATAGGGCAATCCGCCACCACCAAAACCACCGCCGCCGATTGACATCATCCCCTGGCCAATGACAGCATCGGTGAGCGGTTCCCCATGCCCGGGCCGGAAGGTTTGAAAACGGATCCGCCCGGGGTGGGTCAGGCCATTCCACTGGGCATGAGGGACTTCTGAAAGCTCCAGCCCCTCCCCCTGGATAATCGCCATTTGCCGCCATGCGCCATCCAGCCAGACATTCCACGAGATATGGCCGGGGGAACCCCGCCGGCTACCATCCCGTTCCAGAGCATGGAAACGATCATCAAAGGGGTCATCAATTTCCCCTTTGATCAGGCGGCTACGCACCCACAGGCCACCGGGTCCGTCCCCCAGTGACCGCGCATAGATACCCCGGGGGATTTGGTGCTGTTCAAACCCTTTCTCCCAGGGTTCGCCCGTGTCGGAGACTATCAACTCTTTACGGACAATCAGGCGGTCCACCTCCAGCACCTTCGGCGGTTCCCAGGTGACATGCATCAGGGCCCAGGTGGTCACCACCGAAAGCACAATCGTTACAAGGCGGTCGGTCATGAGCTGATTCTCCGGCCCTTGCATGGGGCAACCTGCTGTTTTATCCGAAAACCGGCCCCCCTGCCGTTCAGGCCATGGCATGGAAACGCCAGCGGGCTCTTTCCATAAAGTATGGCTTATCTTCGATCCATCAGGTTCTTGCCGGGGAATAGGCACATGCCAGGTTCAAGTTTTGACATTCGTGCCACTGATGGTAGTGGCGTATTCCAGGGTTATCTCGCCCTACCGGCCTCTGGGAAAGGGCCTGGCCTGGTGTTGCTCCAGGAAATCTTCGGGGTCAACCAGAACATCCGCACCATCGCCGACCGCTATGCCGAGGAAGGGTATGTGGTGCTTGCGCCTGATGTTTTCTGGCGACAAGAACGCGGCTTGCAGACAGGTTACTCGCCCGAAGAGCGCCAAAAGGGCCTGGGGCTGATGGCCAGACTCGATGAGGCCACAACCCTCGCGGACATCCAGGCAACCATCACCACGCTGCGTCACCATCCGGCTGTCACGGGCAAGGTGGGGGTGGTCGGCTTTTGCATGGGAGGCAAGCTGGCTTTTCTTTCCGCCTGCCGCACCGATGCCGATGCCGCCATCGCCTATTACGGTGTCGGCATCGAGAATTACCTGTCTGAGACCATACGGTGCCCCCTGGTCCTCCATATCGCCCAAGAGGACGGCATGGTTCCGCCGCCCGCCCGGCAGCAGATTCAGGCAGGTTTTTCAGGGAATGCGCTGGTCAGTATCTTTGTCTACCCGGGAGCCGACCACGCGTTCGCCCGTATCGGTGGACACAATTTCCACAAACCCTCCGTGCTGCTGGCGCAGGACCGCACCCTGACCGCGCTCAAAAGCGTGATGGGGCCGCATTATGATCTTGCTACCCTGTGGGACAAGCATTGCGAACTTGAATTCGCCACCCGCGATGTCGCTGCCACCATGGCGACCATGGTGGCGGAGCCCTATGTCAACCACATCCCCACCATGACCGGTGGCGTGGGCCAAAAGCACCTTGCCCACTTCTATCAAAACTTCTTCGTCAACAGCAATCCCCCCGACACCAGGCTCATTCCCATCTCCCGCACGGTGGGCGCCACCCAGGTGGTCGACGAAATGCTGTTCTGCTTCACGCACACCTGCGAGGTGCCCTGGATGCTCCCGGGCATTCCTGCCACCGGCAAACGGGTGGAGATCCCCCTGGTGGCGGTGGTCAAGTTCCGTGGCGACAAGCTTTGCCACGAGCATATCTATTGGGACCAGGCCAGTGTGCTGGTGCAGATTGGCCTGCTGAACCCGGCGGGCCTTCCGGTGGCAGGCGTGGCAACTGCCCGCAAATTGCTCGATGAAAACCTGCCCTCGAACACGCTGATGGACAAGAGTTGAGGCCAGTCGCCTGAAAACGAAAAAACCAGGGCTCATCCGGCCCTGGTTTTTTCGTAGTTGTTGAGCCGCAATGGGCTGCCAAACCAAAAACACCCCACCAGACTGGTTATTTCGCCAGGGCTGGAATGATATCCGTGTGGTGGCCGATCACTTTCCAGTTACCCTCTTCCAGACGGAAAGTGGTGGTACCGCGAATGGAAAAATCCACCGGCTGGCCTTTCAGGTTCAAATTGCCTTTTTCCAGGTAGACCACAACTGCCAGATCCTTGCCAGCAAAAATACTGATATCGCTGCCCTGACACTTTCCACCCAACTTTCGGCCAGCCTGAAATTCCCAGCTTTTTTCGATTTCTTTCCAGCCGTTCAGTACTGTGCCGGTTGGCCCCATATAGGTGATATCGTCAGCGTGTGACCATACATCCTTCATGGGATCGGCATCACCCGCCAGCACGGTATTCAGGGCGATCATGTACCGGTCGAGCACCTTCCGCACTGCGGCTTGCTCGGGTCCGTCCCTTTTGGGAGACGCTGGGGGCAGGCCATAGGCGGGACAAACCGCCGCAAGCACCAGCGCGAACGCAGAACACAAAGCCACCCACCTGTTGCTCATCTGAAAGTCTCCCGAAATGACATGTTGAACCATGATCATGATACAGGTACACATGCTGAATGACATGGGCATTTATGGGGTGGAAAGTTGCCTGGTTCCCGCAAGAAAACAGCGGTGGGCAGACTATTGTGCCTCACATGAGCATTGGGCTGGCTGCTGCCATGCGGGTCATTTGCCAGACGCCAAAGGCACTTCGGCCAGTGCCAGCGCCGCGATGCCATTGGCTCCATACAGCAGCCTGTCCGGCTTGCCATCCCAGTCCTTCCCGGAAAGGTAGGAGATGGTTTTTGCCCTGGCAGGTGCCGCCAGTTGCAGGATGAGGCTGTTGCCAGACACCTTGCCGGCGCTGATGGGGGCCACTACGCCATCGAGGCGGAACCAGGTCCTGGCCGCTTCCTTCCAGGCCATGGGCTGATCGAATTCGAGAACGATTTCGCTATTATCCGGTCCGTTGTATCGCGCATTTTTGAGGTTGGGTGCGCCAAGCACCCGATCTGGCGCGAAGCCATGACTGTCCTGTTCCACCAGCGGACCGGTCAATCGGGCGATCTGGGCATAGCCATCCAGGTCAAAATGGCATAAACCCCGACCACTTGACTCACTGACGATGCCCAGCGTGGACATGATCCGCATGTTGGAATAGAGAAGCGGCAGGGTGCGCTGCACCTCGAGCAACATATCGCCCGCCGGGGTGCCGCCCATGTTGCAACCGCTCGGCCAGATCTGATGCATGTAATAGTGGCGGATGTTGGGGTAGTCGCGCTTCCAGGCGGCTGAGAGGTCGATAAAGTCTTGCTGATACGATTTCCAGTCGTAGTCACCCGTGGGTGAGGAAGATCCCTGGTTGTTCTCGCCCTGGTGCCACAGCACGCCGCGAATGCCATGGGTCAACCTGGCTGCCTGGATGCGGGTGAGCAACCGGCCATAAATGGAATCAGGGTCGTTGGGATTCGCTTCGTTGCGCTGGTGCTGATCGATCCTTGTACCACCAACCGCCCCATTCAGGATGCAAACCGGAATACGGTACTTCGCTACTAGATTAGTAGCCATAACCATGCCCCAGGCCCCAATCTGGCATTGGCCATAATCGGGTCTCCCCCAGATCCGGGTGCGAACCGCATTGCCCCACCCCTGACGGATTTCCCCGGAATACTGGTTACCATAGCTGCGGATCCAGTCACTGAAAGGAGTCTCCGCATCAACTGTCGGTCCGTTATTGGGACCGGTGGCCTCCGCATTGGATTGCCCCTGGATGATATAGGCATCGCCACAGACAAGGTTGCCCACGGTGTCAGCCACAACCGTGGCGCCATTCCGGGTGATCGCAAACTCTACGGAATACCGGATGAGGCCTGGCTTGAGGGGAAAACTGAAGGCATACGACTTGTCAGCCTCTGGCTTTCGCGTGTCAGATTGAACCAGTTTGCCATCCGCCAGCAGCCTGAGCGTTACCGAGTCGGCCGCTTCGGTCATGACGCCATTGTAGTGCAGGGTCCCCTGGTTCTTGTCATCGCGGGCATAGAACTGGTTGCTCACCGGGCGTTCCTCACGGCCAGGAATTCGCCGCACCCAGGGATCTTTGGCAGGCTCGGTGACCTGGATCCGGGTAGTGGCAACGGTTTCGGCCCCACCATTCCCCACCGAGGCCCTGACCGTGATGGGCCCAGTGTATTGGGAGCGTTTCAGAACCAGCCGGTCAGGCTTGCTTTCATGAATGACCGCACCCCCCAGCACCGACCAGGTGATGCGCGTTCCGGCCGCGTCCCGGGCGCGCAAGGCAGCGATATTGCTGATCACAGGAAGCACCTCCATGGTCTCGCGCCCATCCCACTGGGCTGGGGCCTGCAAGGTGACCACTGGTTCCGGGATATCTTCCTGGATGGTCACGGGTATCTCTCTGGTCTGGACACCCTCTGGAAAGACCGCTTTGAAACGCACTTTCAGGCGGGTGTCGCCTATGACCCGGGTGGCCGGCAGGGTGAAGGAAAAACGGTCCACCGCCGCCACGGTTTCCACGCCCTCTTTCTCCACCGTCCAGTACAACTTGACGGCGCCGCCAGCCCGGGCGGTCAGGGTGGCAGCCGCCCCTTCCCGGATCTGTATCGCAGAGGGACTGACACCAAAATCCTCGCCCGTGCGGATCACCGGGCCGATCACCGTCTGTAGTGGCTTGCAGTTCTCGTGGTGCAAGCTGATCCAGTCGGCGGACCTGGCCACGCGGGAGACGCGCACTTCGTCGATCTCCCCCACATAACGGTAATCGCTGTTGCGCATGCCCCCAAGACAGGCGCCAATGTCCCTGACAATCGACATGGCCCCGCGGTGCTGCCGGGTCCCGGTGAGTTTGCCGTTCACATAAATTTTGCTGGCACCCTTTTCGTAAGTGGCGGCGACATGGGTCCACTCTCCCAGGCGGGGAGACGTTGCCGAGACGACACCGCCGGGGCCATCCGAAGCCCAGTTGAGACTGGCAGGGGCACCGATGTTGATGGAGACTTCGTTGCCGTCCCCTGTTTTGCCATTGAACCGGGTGGCGTACCGACCCCAGTAAAAAACCGTGGTGCCGGCAATGCCGGCCCGGAACCAGGCTTCCGAGGTGAAGGGATCGTCGCTGAAAGGGAAGTTGGTGATGTGGTCGCCGCAATCGATACCCTGTCCCCGCTCAAAGTGGCGCCCAGCGCCGACAATTCCGGGAGCCAGAGTGGTGCCGAGGTTTTTGGGAACCAGGGAACCCAGTTCGTCACGCATCGGCTCATCCAGATGCAGCACACTGGCAAAGCCATTGTCGGCGGCAAAGACTTTCTTGCCGTCGGACGCACTGGTCGCCTGGGGATTCCCCCAGTGCAAGCGGACCTCCTGCCTGGCGTTGCCACGGATGACCGGCACTCTCACCCAGAAACTGGCGGTGCCCTTTTTTGCGTCATAGTGCTCCAACTGGTAGTCCAGCGGCTTGCCAGAATCGGACGAAAAGCGGATATCGCTGCCCCCGGCACTTGCCTGACTGAAATCAAACCAGTCCCGGTCGAGGCGCACCAGCAGGGGAAATGCCTCCAACCGGGCCGAGGCGGGCAGGTTGGCCCCGTCGGGTGTGGTGAGAATCACCAGGGACCCGGTGTGCCGCCAACCGGGGTAAGGAGCGGCAGCGACCAGAGGCGGTAGCAGGGTGGCGATCATCAGCGCAAACATTGTCATGGTGGTTCTCCCGGATCTCTTGCAGCGGTTTTCCCGCGCAGACGGTTGGCAAAGCAGGCAGGGAATGAGCCCCCTTGAGGCCTCGCGGGGGCAGGGTTCCGTATCAAATAGCGCTTTCAGACATTCTGGCCGTCACCAGCTTGCACCAGCTTGTAAACCACCAAAATGACATGGTCAGCCGCAGGATGGAAGTCAGGGCAGCCAGCTACCCGTCCTGGCTTGTCACTTTCCCGTGGAAAACCAGCTTGGCACCGGCCCAAGGGCAATTGACCGTCCATCAGCCCCATGCCATAATGATATAAAGACTTAGCCTGCCAGGTATCCACGGTTTTGTAGCTTCTGTTGCTCGCCTGTCCATCAACAGGCTGGCCCAACGAGTGCCAGCGGTAGAAATGGAAGCCTTGTCGATGAGACACCCATGTGCCCCGCCCCTGTTCTGGTCCTTATGCCTGTTGATCGCTTGCGGCTGGACCGTCCGGGCCGATGAGCGTGACGATTTCTTTGAGGGGCGCATCCGCCCGGTGCTTGTGGGTACCTGCTTCCGCTGCCATGGCGGTGCCAAAACCTCCGGGGCATTGCGCCTGGATTCGCGCGAAGCCTTGCTCAAAGGGGGAGAATCGGGGCCGGCCATTGTCAGCGGCAACCCCAGGCAAAGCCTGCTGGTCCAGGTGATCGAACACCGTGAGGGCGTCGCGGCGATGCCTCCGGAAAAAGGCAAGGCACTGCGCCCGGACCAGATCGCGGATTTTTCTGCCTGGATCCAGGGTGGAGCGGCATGGCCTGCCAGATCGGCGAAGTTCGCCACCTCCAGGCACTGGGCCTTTGAGCCGGTGCGGACTGTTACCCCGCCTGTGGTTCAAGACAAAAGCTGGGTGAAGACCAGTGTCGATGCGTTCATCCGCGCGAAGCAGGAGCTGGCAGGAGTTCATCCAGCCCCGTTGGGCGACAAGGGCACACTGCTGCGGCGGGCCACCCTCGACCTGACAGGCTTGCCACCCACCCCCGCCGAGGCGGAAGCATTCCTGCGTGACAGCTCACCGGGGGCGTTTGCGAGCGTGGTCGATCGCCTGCTGCGTTCGCCCGCTTATGGTGAGCGCTGGGGCAGGCATTGGCTCGATGTCGCCCGTTATGCCGACACGGCAGGCGAGACAGCCGATTACCCCGTGCCAACCGCGTGGCGGTATCGCAATTATGTCATCCATGCCTTCAACACCGACAAGCCGTACGATGCGTTTGTGCGCGAGCAGATCGCGGGGGATATTCTGGCCCACGAGGGCCCGCCGGAGCTGTTTGCCGAGCGGGTGACAGCCACCGGCTACCTGGCTTTGTCACGCCGCTTCGGGTTTGATTCCGAAAACTACCACCACCTCACCATCCAGGACTCCATCGACACCCTGGGCCAGACGGTCCTGGGCCTCAGCCTTGGCTGCGCGCGTTGTCACGACCACAAGTTCGATCCGGTGTCGATGCGCGATTATTATGCCCTGTATGGCATCTTCGACAGCAGCAGGTACGCCTTTCCGGGCTCTGAGCAGAAGAATCGGGTGCGATCGATGGTACCGTTGGTGCCTCCCGCTGAATCCGGGCCCAAATGGCTGGCCTTCGAGACTCAGATAAGCACTTTGGCAGGCCAGCTTGCGGCGAACAAGCAGCCGATGCCCACCACGGTGCTACGCTCCCTGAACGATATCGATGGCGACTTCGAGTTGCAGGCCGCCGCCGCCGGTGGCAGCAATGGAGTTCTGGTGTCGCCCTGGGTGTATGAAGGGAAGATTGCGGTGACAGGCTCGGCGCAGAGCCCCTTCCGGAATATCCATCCCCAGGGGCGGTTCGGCATGAGTGTGTCGGCCGGGGCCGGGCATTACCGGGTGATGCAGGCCCTGCCAGGAAACACCGCCGGCGCCCAATCGGGCCCGCTTTATGTGAATCTCGATTTTCGGGTCGCCGCAGCCGCCCCGGGCGCGCAGGGGATGCACCGCTTCGCCTTGGGCGCAATGGGCAACGCCGGGCCCGCTGTGGAGCTGCTGTTCGCCGCCAACAGCCTGTCGATCCGCATCGGCCAGGTGATTGAAAAACTGGACAGCCTGAAGCCAGATCAATGGCATAATCTCCAACTGATCCTCGACCGCAAGAGCCGCACCGTTTCGGGGCGGTTTGGTATGCCGGGAAAGACCAGCGGTTTTTCTGGAAAACCTTTTTCACCCGGTGCCCCTGATACCATCAACCATCTGGAACTGGGCTCACTGGACCAGCCCGGGTCAACCACCCCAACGATTGAATTCGACAATCTGGCGGTGCGTGCCACGCCCATCGCGCCAGTCTCGACGGAACCACCCATCCCGGCCAGCAAGCCCATGGAGGGCAAGGATAGCAATCCCGCCGCCCTTGCCGCCGAGTTGCAGGCGCTGACAGGAATCGATGGCGACCTCGAACTGCAAGCCCGGGAAACTCCACCCGCCAGCCCATGGAATCCCGGCCCCAATAGCGCAGTGACCCTGAAGGTCGCATCGCAAAGCCCCTTCCGGAATATCTACCCGGAGGGTGAATTGGGAATCCACCTTCCCAACCGGGCCGAGTACGATGGTTTCGGCCTGACACTACCTCCGGTGAGCCCCGACAAGGCGGGCCGCCTGCATGTCGGCTTCGACTTCCGCTGTGGGGACCAGGCCCTGGGCGGTAACGGGTCCTGGCGTTATTACATCGGGCATGGGGCTGGAGGTTCCGCCGCCATCGAGTTGTTTTTCAATGGCAGCACCTTCTTCCGGCGCGCCAGCGATGCCCGCGAAGTGGTCAGCACCCTGGTACCGGGTGAGTGGTATCAGGTGCAACTGGCTCTGGACCTGAAGGCACGGACCTACACCGGGTTGCTGGTTAACCGTGGTGGCAAAACCCCTTTTTCGGGCCAGGTGGCCAGTGGTTGGGATGGTGCCATCGATTACCTGTTCATCGACAGCTACGGGCACATCGGCGGGGTGCGCCCTGCCCTCGATGCTGACAATTTCTTTGTGGGGGCCAAGCCTTTGCCACCACTGGATGGACCGGCGGTGGCCGGGGTGCCGTCATTGACCAGACGCACCCAGGCGGCCGGCCTGCGCCGAAAAATCGCCGCCCTCCAGTCCAATGCCGAGGGCGCAACCCAGGAGATGAACACCCTGCTGGCGGAAGGCCCGTTCGCCATGGCCTATGGCATGGTGGAAGGGACACCCCACAATGCCCGCCTCCAGTTGCGTGGTGAACCAGACCAGCCTGGCGCCGAGGTGCCCCGGGGTTTCGTGCAAGTTCTGGGGGGTGGCCCCCTACCCACCGGAGCACCCGGCAGTGGCCGCCTGGAACTTGCCCGCTGGATCACCCGGACCGATAACCCCCTGACCGCGCGGGTGATGGCCAACCGGATCTGGCAGTATCACTTTGGCCGGGGGCTGGTGAAAACTCCCAACGATTTCGGCCTCCGCGGTCTGCCACCAACTGACCCCGCCTTGCTCGATCACCTCGCCAGCCAGTTCATCCAGAGCGGCTGGTCGGTGAAAGCGATGCACCGCCTGATCATGCTCAGCGCCACCTACCAGCAAGCCTCTGTTGGCAATTCCGGTGACTGGTACGCGGGCTTTTCAAGGCGACGCCTGGAGGCCGAGGAGATCCGCGATGCCATCCTGGCGGTGAGCGGCGAACTCGACTCGATCCCGGGCCGGGAGCATCCGTTCCCAAGTCCGGTGAGCTGGGGATTTTCGCAGCACGGGCCATTCACCGCCGTGTACGAGCACGACAAACGCAGTGTCTACCTCATGACGCAGCGCCTGAAACGGCACCCGTTCCTGGCCCTGTTCGATGGTGCGGACCCCAACGCCTCCACCCCTGAACGCCTGGGAACCACGGTGCCGACCCAGGCGTTGTTTTTCCTCAATGACCCGTTCGTCCATACCAAGGCTGAAAAATGGGCTGGCCGCTTGCAGACTTCCAGCCCGGTGGAAGCCAGGCAGGTCGAGCAGGCCTGGCTGGGCGCGCTGGGGCGCTTGCCTACCGTGGCCGAGCAGGCCGAGGCCGCGGGTTTTCTTGCCGCCTACCGCACGGAGCTGGTTTTCAGCCGGCGGGACAATCCCGGGAAGCTGGCTCTGGCCGCTTATCTCCGTTCGCTGTTTGGCAGCAATGAGTTCCTCCATGTGGATTGAGAGTCAGCGATGAAACGCCAGTCCCTGTTTGATCCGGACCGTCGTGGGGTGATGCGCTCACTGGTGGGCGGCTCCGCGCTGCTGCCGGGCATTGTCTCGCAGTTGCTTGCCCAGGAGGCGGGCCCAACCGCTTCGGGTGACCCTCTGGCCCCGAAACCCTCACACTTTCCCGCCAAAGCCAAGCGGGTCATCTTCCTGCACATGAGTGGCGGGGTCTCGCATGTCGATTCGTGGGATCCCAAACCCAAACTGTTTGCCGACAGCGGCAAAACCGTCCCTATCGACGAGTTCCAGGGCCGCAAGGGGGACTACAAGATGTTCCTCAACCGGCCCCAGTGGGATTTCAAGCCGCATGGCCAATGCGGCACCGAGGTCAGCGCGCTTTTCCCCCATATGGCCGAATGCGTCGACGACCTGTGCGTGATCCGCTCCATGCGATCGGATCACACCAACCACTACGAGGCGACGCTGGGCATTCACACCGGTTCCTTCACCTTCGCCCGGCCCAGCATCGGCTCCTGGCTCAGCTATGGCCTGGGCACACTGAATCGGAACCTTCCTTCCTTTGTGGTCATCGCTCCGCAATCGCCCTATGCGGGTGGCCAGGTTTGGGGCAGTGATTTCCTGCCCGGTTCCCATCAGGGAACGCTGGTGGTGCCCGGCGCCAACCCGGTGGCCAACATCCAGCGCCGGGTGCCCACCAGCCGTTTGCAGGAGATGGAACTGGGTGTGCTGTCGGGCATGAACCAGCGCCATCTGGCCCCACGCTCCGCAGATCCACTCCTTGCGGCCCGCATCAAATCCTTCGAGACGGCCTTTGGCATGCAGGCAGAGATGCCGGAGGTGTTTGACCTGTCGCAGGAAACCGATGCTACCCTGAAACTGTACGGGCTCGAGCGTGGCAGCACCCAGGGCTTTGCCTGGCAATGCCTCGTGGCCCGCCGGCTCGCCGAGCGTGGCGTGCGCTTTGTGGAGTTGATTGATGTGGGTTCATCGAACAACTGGGACGCCCATGGCGACATGATGACCCATGTCCCCCTCGCCAAAAATGTCGACCAGCCGATCGCCGGGCTGCTGAAAGACCTGAAGCGGCGTGGCATGCTGGCCGACACCCTGGTGGTCTGGACGACCGAATTCGGCCGCACCCCGTTCAATGCCGCCGCCGGTGCCAGGGGGCGTGAGCATCACCACTGGGTTTTCTCGTCCTGGCTGGCTGGCGCCGGCGTCAAGCCGGGCATGACTTATGGCGAGTCAGATGAGCACGGCATCCGTGTGGGCCGAAACGAGGTGCATGTGCATGACTTCCATGCCACCATTTTGCATCTGATGGGCCTTGACCACGAGCGTCTCACCTTCCGCCAAACCGGCCGCGACTACCGCCTGACCGATGTGGCCGGCAAAGTGGTCAAGCCTATGCTGGCCTGAGAGAAAAGGGCGTCTATTGGACGCAGGTAGTCACCCTGGGGCCATGTCTTTACGCACCGTTGGGGATTCGGAAGGGTTGCCAGTGATTTGTTATCCAAAGAAATCAGGAAACACGATAGTTGCAAAGTATGAGATCCATAGTGAGAGACAGGAAGTTAGACCAACAATATAGCGTGACGCAGCACTAACCACAGCGGCGCGGATTGCTTCCCGGACTTCCCTGGAAGGTTGAAGGTGATTTCAGGCCATGCGCCCAGGTAGATGCTGCGTTTTGAACTTTTCGGGCCGGGGTGAGGGGCTGGCCCGCGAAGGCTTCCCGTCCATGAACCCGGATAGCGGCCACCAGTCATAACCTTTTGCAGCCCTGGAGTTTTCCGAATAGATTCACTCAACAAAAAACGCCGCATGCGGGAGGTCTATTCAGAAATCAACCCATCTTCGAGCCTTGCCAACTGTCAGAAATACGAGTACATTTTTCTGACAGAAAGGCTGGGCCGATGAGCACCATACAAGACGACATTCTTGCCCGGATTCGCGGGCAAGGCCGGGGCAAAGTATTCACGCCGAAGGACTTTCTCGACCTGGGCAGCCGCGACGCCGCCGATCAGTCGCTCTCCCGTCTGGTCAAGGGTGGCGAGATTCAGCGACTCGGGCGAGGTCTGTACCATTATCCCCGAATGAACGAGCGGCTAGGCATCCCACTCGGCCCGGATCTGGACGAAATCGCCGAGGCATTGGGACGGCAGACCGGCAGTCGAGTGGTGCCATCCGGGGCGGTAGCGGCCAACCGGCTGGGGCTATCCACTCAGGTGCCTGCCAAGCCGGTGTACCTGACGGACGGGCGGACTCGGCAGGTGCGTGTCGGCAGTACGCTGTTCCAGATTCGCCACGCGCCCCCGAAAGAGTTGCCCGTCGGGAGCCGGACGGGTGCGATGGTGTTCCAGGCCCTGCGGCATTTGGGGCAGGCGGCTGTGGATGATCAGGTGGTCGCCCGCCTTCGTCAGGCGCTGTCTTTGGAGCAGCGGCAGAAACTCCTCCGGGACGCACAGTACACGACGGACTGGATGGCGGCTGTCGTCCGCCAAATTGCCCAACAAGAAGTGGACGAGGTGAGTCATGGATGATGTCGCCAGACTATCGGTCATCGACCGAACCGACCTGTTCTCCGCGAGTGCCCGGCGGCGCGGCCTGACCGCAGCAATCATCGAGAAGGACTTCTGGGTCTGCTGGACGCTCAAGCGGCTCTTCACCCTGCCCAACCCGCCTGCGGGATTATTGTTCAAGGGCGGCACCTCGCTATCCAAAGTATTCGGGGTCATCGATCGGTTGTCGGAGGATGTGGACCTTTCGTTCAACCGTGCCGAGTTGGGCTTCAGCGGTGAGAGTGATCCGCTGAACGCCCTCACGGGAAAGAAACGGAAACACGGCTTCGAAGCATGGACTGAAACTTGCCAGCGGGTCATTCGTGAAAAACTCCAGCCCCAGCTTGTGGAAGTTTTCGCTGATGCATTGGGAGAACCGCCCGCGACGACATGGGGTGTGGAACTTGCCGAGGATGACCCGAACGGGCAGACACTGCTATTTCGCTACCCAGCAGATAACCAGTCCCGCCCCGCCGATGAACCAGCCTATATCCGGCCAGCCGTGCGCCTGGAAATCGGAGCGCGGTCGGATCACTGGCCGGCAGTCGCGGGGATGGTTATATCCGACGCAGCGGCGGATTTTCCTGCTGTTTTCAAGGAACCTGGATGCATGGTCTACGCCCTGGCCGCCGAGCAGATATTCTGGGAGAAGGCCACGGTGCTACCTACATGGTTTCATGCTCCGGCGGACAAGAAATTCCGGGATCGGCAATCGCGGCACTACTACGATGTGGTGCGACTGTACGAACACGAATTGGGGCAAGCTGCGATCAGGGACACCGACCTATTGCTGAAAGTGGCCCGCCACAAGGAAGTATTCTTCCCGGCGGCCTGGGCGCGTTATGCAGACGCCAGACCTGGGACATTGCGAACCGTCCCTCCAGACGCCCGACAGCCAGAAATGGAACAGGACTACCGAAAAATGCAGGAAATGATCTTCGGCGAACCACCAAGGTTCGAACGCCTCCTGGAAGTGCTGCGCGAAATCGAGAACGCAATCAACATCCAATCGTCGGGAATGCGTGTGTCAGACTAAAAAAAGCTAGCCAAGTCCTCTGATATCTGGAAAACAAATGATTTGAAGCATCTGGCAAAAACACTGATGACTGCTCCAGGAGCCGTTGAACCGGGTTTGCCGGTAGTGATCGACCGATGTCGCCGGCAAAGTGGTCAAGCCTATGCTGGCCTGAGAGAAAAGGGGGCATGGGGGGGGCCTCAGTACGAACAACCCGATGCAAACCCGTGGATGGCGGGTCTTGATACCGGCGATGTCTGGTACTTCCCGGGCTGGGGGTGTGGGAAGGTCAGGGTGCTGGCTGATTTTTGGGGTGGGTCAGAGGGCCGGGACCGGGGGGGGAATCAGCCGCCTGCGGTCACCATGCCGCATTTGCGTTGCCCCGAACGGACGGCGTCCATCACCTTGCCGGTGGTGCCCAGGGCCAGGTGGAAACGCTCCCGCCCTTGCAGTTGATGCAGCGAGATATGGTAGTCCTCGCTGGTTTTCACCATCACACTGAGCTGGTCATCCTTGCGCGGGATGCGCAGGCGACCCCACGAGCCATCACCCAGGTAAAGCACGCCGTTGTCGTTCTGCAGGCCACCAATCAGCGCCTTGGTGCGCTTGAAGGTATGGTCGTGATGCTCGAGCACCACTGGCACGCGGTGCTTTTCGAACAGAGGCACCCAATGCTTGCGCTGGTTTTCGCCGGTGCCGTTGACTGTCTTGCCATCCTTGCCCAGCACGGGAATCGGGTCCCGGTAAGAGGGGTAGGCGGGCACATGGTTGACCACAATGGTGTGGGGATGATCCTTGCGGGCGGCCAGGGTCTTGTCGAGCCAATCGGCCTGGTCGCCCTCCACCCTGGAGGTATGGCCCGTGTCGAGCAACACCAGGCTCAGGTAGTCGCCAAAGTCGAGGGTGTTGTAACCGGTGTCGGGAAAAAGGCCATCAAAAAGGGGATAGAAAAAGGTGGCTTTGTCGCGGGTCCCATAGCCGCCGTTGACCTCATGATTGCCAAGGCAGGGGATGATCGGTATCAACCGGCCCTCGGTGTCGATCATGGTGGCGGAGTAATTGCGAATAAAAGCGATACTCGTTTCAACAGATCGCCCGTTGTCATAGCCAAGATCGCCACCAACCACGGCGAACATCGGATCGTGGCGGGCGGCGATACGGTTATTGTCAATGCAAGCCTGGCTAACGCCGCAGTCGCCTCCCGAGATGAAGGAAAAGGTGTCCGTCGCCTGGGCCGGCATGGTGCGGAACCGGTAGAGGGGAGATGACTTGCCAATTTTGAAAATGTGCTCGGTGCCGGGAGCCAGCCCCGTGAGTTCGGCGCGGAAGACCTGGAAATCGGTCATCGGATAGGGCCTGGCCCTGGGTGCGGTGTTCCGCCAGGGTATGGGGGCGGCCTTGGGATCGCTCTTTTCCGGGGTGAAAGGGTCACGGAAGGCAGTGACCCGCCGGTCATCGGTAAAAAAAACCGTGGTGTCCGAGGTCTCGCCACGGGTTCCAATCCACTGGACCACCATGGTGGTGGTGGGATCGGTATGCCAGGTGAGAAAAAGGGTTCCTGGCTGAAAGGTGGGTAGATCGGCCCCCAGACGGCGGTTCCTGGACTCGTTGATAGGGTCCCGGTTCCTGGCAATTGTTTTTTTTGCCTCTTTGTCCTGACCAAGCAGAAAACTGCCTGAACCCAGGGCAACCAGGGAAGACCCCAGGAAAAGACGCCGGTTGCCCTGGTTCAAGGTGAATCCCCCAGCACGATGACTCAAGATGGATTGAACGCTGGTAACTTCGATCCGGTCAGGATAACGGTCCCGGCCTCGAAAAATAAGGAATCAGGGGATTATAAAAAACTAATTTGTCGCACATTTCATGCCCATGCGGTGGTTAAATGCGACTGTGCTGGTTGTGCAGGTGCAGTCTGAGCCGGAGAGCGCGTTTTTCCGGGGTACACGGCGGGTGTTTTTGTTTGCCTTTACAAGGAGGCCCAAAAAAAGCCAAGCCAGACCTGAAGGGTCTGGCTTGGCTTTTTGGAGTGGTAAGAGTGGGACTTGAACCCACGACCCCAGCCTTTTCAGGGCTGTGCTCTACCGACTGAGCTATCTTACCGTTCCCAGTCAGGCGAACCTGACATGGATGATGTTAACCGAGTGCTGCATCAATCGTCAACGCAGCACCTGGTTCACCATCAATTTTGCGCCTTGCGCTTGATCTTGTTGGTGGGGCGAATCATCACCAGAGCACCATTGAAACCCGGAACGCCACCCCTGACGAGGATGACATGATTATCCGCGTCGATGCGAATAACATCGAGATTGCGGACCGTGACGCGCTCGTCACCGTACTGGCCGGGCATCTTCTTGCCCTTTTTGGGGCGCCCGAAACCGCGGTTGCTGGCCAGCGAACTGGTGCTACCAATGGAGCGATGCACCTTTTTGGCACCGTGACTGGCGGGAAGGCCATGGAAGTTCCAGCGCTTCATACCACCGGAAAACCCGCGGCCCTTGGTGGTGCCGATCACATCGACCCGTTTGATGTCCTTGAAAACATCAGCCACGGTGAGCTTGGCCCCCACGGCCACGGCGGCGGCCTCTTCGAGGCGGAATTCGCGGACGAACTTCTGGGGCTCGCAGTCGGCCTTGGGGGACATGGTGTCGCCCGTGGCGCCCTGGCTGATGCGCTCGCGACGCTTGGAACTGAGTTCGGCGGAAACATGACCGCGTTCGGCCCGGGTGGCCCGCTTGCGGGATTTGTCGAGGAAGCCCAGTTGCACAGCGTTGTAGCCGTCTTTTTCAACCGTGCGGATCTGCAGGACCGGGCAAGGGCCCGCCTGGAGGATTGTGACGGGGTGAGCAACACCCTTCTCGTCGAAAACCTGCGTCATGCCCACTTTGAGGGCAAGAATACCAAGTGCCATGGCGCTAGCGCCCCTTTCGTCATCCCCTGGCTCACGGGCCACTGCACAAGCCGACAGGCTGGCATCATGGCCGGAAGGACAAGCCTCCTCGGAGCGGGAAACCCTCAAAATAGCGGACCCGATGGTCCCAAGGCAAGGTGGATCAGACCGATTACGGCCTGGCCACTTTCTTGTTTCGGCATTTTTGGGCTGACAGGTGAGCCGGGGCCCATCCAGTCGGGCCTGGCAATCCACGGCGGTGGATTCAACCCGGAGGTGCGGAAGCTGATTGGCATGCTAACGGCAACCTGCCCTCAACTGCCTTTTCTGGCAACAACCTGGCCGATCATCTCACCCAGCACAGACAGATCCACATCGGCCAGCTTTTTCACATATAGGCACCCTTTTCCACAGGCATGCTTTCCCAGCCTGGCCAGTTGGTCGGCCATCTCCCGGAGATCGCAAGTCAGGTACAGCGAAATCGCACTTTTTCTGGGTGAAAATCCGACCAGAAAAATATTCCCGCTGTGGCCTGAGGGGTAGCGGTATTGGACCTCTCCAAATCCGATAAGGCTAGCCCCCCACAGCACGGGCGCCATGCCTGTGGCCCGGGTCATCATCGCCACCAGAGTGTGGCAATCCGCTTGCTTTTCCACGGGCAGACTGGCAATGCGATCCATCACACTGATTGAGGAGGGTTGAGTCTTGTTGCCTTTGCTACCACCCATGGATTTATCCCCAATACACGGGTTTTTCATCTGCCGGGTCAACAAAAAAAGCCCCGGGGATTAGCCCAGGGCTTTCCTGCTGGGCAGTTGCCCAGCAAATTCCAGCCGACTCACTTGGCGGGAGCAGTGGGGGCGGGGGCAGCGCCGCCCTTGCCTTCAGCGGGCTTGGCAGCGGGGGCGGCCTTCTTCTCTTCGCCGCAACCGGTGAAAGTGATGGCGAAGGCGAACACGGTGGCGAGAGCCAAAATACCAACATTACGCATGAGTCAAACTCCTGGTTTTTGCCGGGCGAAAGGCACAACACCATCCCCGGTCTTTGACATTTTAGAACCTTCCCCTGCAATTGGCCAGACTCATGAAAAAACGAGCCCGTATGCCTCTTTTGCCGGGGGTTGCCCTGGCCAACCGACACCAACCCAACAGTTGAAAACTTGATCCGTTACCAGGCTGGGCTCTGGCATATTTCCGGGGGACATCAAGCATACAGCGGGGAAATCAGGCTCACTTGTTTCCCTTGGCGCCCTTATTACCTTTGGCAGGGCCACCTGACGGAAAATCAGGGGAGTCGACCTTCGCGTCGGGAATCTCCACTTTGCCGGGACCACAGCCGGCCAGAAGTCCCGCCACATACACGCAAACCAGCAGTCCCGGAATTCTCATGGCGGCACAACTCCCACATCATTCGGGGTGATAAATACCATACCCTTGGCACTGTTTCATGATTGCATGGATTCCTACACCCAGCCAGTAACTGCCTGCCTCTGACTATTTTTTGATGGTCAACTCCACCGCACCCGCATTGAAGCCCAGCTCTTTGTCAGCAATCTTGCCTTTGCCAGTGACCACCAGGCTGGCTTTTCCTTCCGCTGCATTCGCAGCTGCCTTTACCGGGAAGCGCGCTTCCGTTTTGTCCTTGGTAATGGGAACAGCAGCGGTGGTGACATTGGCTGGCAGTCCTGCAACGCTGAGAACTACCTCCCCCTGAAAATCGCTTTGACGCTGCACCGTCACCACCAGAACAGTCTCCTTGCCGGGGGCAACCGGGGTGACCGGTTCCAGCCTGGCAGTGATCTGGAAAGGTGCCTTCTCAATCACCGCCAAAGCCGCCTGGCTTTCCCACGCCGTTGGCAAGCGGCTCAGATTGGCCATTCCTGCCCGAATCGGCCCCAGGACGCTGGCCGCCCGTGCCAGTCTGACCCCAGCCACATCGGCAGTGCCCAGAACAACCAGCGGGTGAATCCCCAGCGGCAGGTTTCCCGGACAGGTCAGCCTGAGGGAACCTGCCGGCTCGGCAGGCTTGGCGGGCTGCCCGGCGGCAATACTGAGCGTGCCTGTGATACCCAAAGGGCCCTGGGCGCTGATCTCGATTGGACCGGCATAGTCCTGGCGGGTAACCAGCACGGGTATCTCCACCGAGCCATCACGGCGGACCTCAAAACGATCCGCCTGCAATGCCAGCGTGAATCCGGCGGCAAATGGCTCCAGAGTCACCCGGTACACCTCGTCTGGGCCTCCCCAGAGGTGGAGATGTTCGACCTGCACTTGAAAATCGCCATCGGCTGGGGCTTTCCAGTCCAGTCGGGCCGCCGCTGTCGGGTTGGTTTCGGCCAGTTTGGCGCCCTTGGCATCAAAAACCGTGAGCAAAACCTCTGCCGGGCTGCCCAGCTCGATGGTTTTTGCCTCAATGATCCAGCGCTGATCTTTGCTGGCCTTGAAAGAATAACGATCGATATCGCCTCGCTTTTCGATCCGCCCGGTCATGCCGCAGGCACCAGGCAACTTCTGGGCCTTGTCGGCTGTGTCGTTGGGTTCCTGTTCCACCAGCTCATTCAGGTCGGAAAGCTGCACTTCCACCGGCGTCCCTGGCTGACCGGTCAGCCCCCGGGGAGTTACGCGTATCGCTGACAAAAACGGATCGGACGGGGCCTGCACTTCCAGTGGGGCCAGTCCATCCACACGAGGCCCCGCGAATCCCACGAGGGCTTTACTGCCTCGCCTGATGGCCAAAGGCACAGCGCATGTTGCAGCTGGACAATCAGCCACCCGCAGCAGGTAATGGAAGTCGGCCCCGCCCTGCCAGGCCGTATCGCGCACCTGAACCACAAACTCGCCAGCCACAGGGAAAGTGAACACCAAACGAGGGTCTGACTGCAGACCCGGGGCATCGTTGGCATGCCCTTTCTTCAATTCGCGGCCAACCGCGTCAAAAAGGGTGATTTGCGGATCAACCGCACTGCCCAGGCGTCTGCCAATCACTTCGAATACCAGGGTTTGCCTGGCTTCAGCCCTGAACCGGAACCAGTCGGCCTGCTCGGCATCCACCCGGCCCTGGACCAGTGACGGCAGGGTGATCACTTGCGGGGTGGCCTTGTTGCGGGCGGCTGGCAAAGCCTGCAGGCCAGGCAGGTCATCCAGCCAAAGGAGACGGTCCGGCCCAACCCCCAGGCGGGTGGCCAACCGGGCCACATGCAAGCCAGCGGGCGTATCCGGGCGGGGCTGCACCCGGGCCAGCAACCTGGCTGGTTCGGTGCCATTTTTATTTTCGGGCGGGAAAGACACCTGGGCGGGGAAACTCAGCATCAGTCCGCTGGGCTGTGCCAATTGCGTGCCAGCCAGATTCAGGTCAAAGCCCTGGCCACGGGGATAGGACAAGGGAGCCAGGGGATTGACAGCAGGTTGCAGGGGATTCTGCGCCCCGGCCTGGCCATGAAAAATGCTGCAGCCTGTGGCAAAAGCCAACAAACGGCCCACCAACCCTCGGGAAACCAGGCGGCCACCCAACTTGAAAAGTGGCAGGGAGTCAGCAGGTGTTGGTTGCATGTCAGAAGTTCCAAAGGGACCGGGGAAGACATCCAGGTTGAGGCGGGCGCGAGGGCAGGTGGCAACTCTGCAAACCAAAGCCAGGGTACTCCGGGTTCAATCAGGTCAGATTGAACAGACCCATCTCGTCAGGCAGGTTACTAAAGATAGGCTAACCCGGCAGGCGGTTCCATCCAAGCGAAATTCCCGGCCAATCCCAGAATCCTTCGGCTGCGACTGAACCGCACTGGTCAGGATGGCCGATTCATGGTAGTCTTGGGGTTTCGTTGAGCTATTCCCTGGGTGGTCCCAGGATTCACGCCATGCTTTTTTCAAGTCGGGGGCGGACATGTACGCTGTGGTCGTTGATGGTAACAAGCAATTTGTGGTCAAAGCTGGCGATGTGGTCGAGCTCGACCTGCGCCATCTCGAGCCTGAAAGCAAGCTCGAACTCGACCGCGTCCTGCTGCTGAGCAATGACGGGAAGGTTACGATTGGCCAGCCGGTTGTTGCCGGTGCCAAGGTGCTGGCCACCTTGCTGGAAATCACCAGCGAGAAGACCCGCATCATGAAATATCGCCGCCGCAAGAACTACATTCGCCGCAAGGGCCATCGGCAGTATTTCAGCAAGGTACGCATCGACGAGATCGTTGTCCCTGTAGCCTGACACGCAGCCTGCTTTTATGCGTTGGAACTAAACCGGCGGAATCCAGCTTGTTTTGGCTGGGTTCCGCCGGTTAGCTTGCGTATATGCGGATTGCGTGCGGTAGACCATGGAGGGTCTTCCGCCCGGTCCCATCTCACTTCGGGCAGGGAAGCTCATGCGGTCCACCTTGATATCCGGCCTGTTTCTCGCTGGCTTTGTGGCCCTTGTGGCCCCGATAGCCCGGTTGCGGTTCGACTCCCGGGCCCAAACACTCCCTCCTCCAAACACACTTCCGCCTTTGCCGACCCAGTCGATACCGCCCTTGCCGTCACGGGTGATCGCCCCGGCGCAGGCGCAGTTTACGACTCCGGGTGGTTTGGAGCAGGCTGGGCTCTCCATTCCAGCCCCCATTGTGAAGTCCTCGGCGCCAGGCGTCGCCCCCACCCAGCTGCCCGGATCGGGTTGGGCCTCCCGTCTGGAAAAAGACCACGCCAACCTGCCGCCGCTCACCCGGCAAATGCTTTTCACCCTGCGGCGCGGCGCCGATTGGCTGGCGCGCATGAACGGAGTAAAAGGCACATTCTCACCCGGGGTATCGCCAGCTGTCCGCGAAGAAGTCATCGATGAAGGGCTGTTGCGTCAGCTGAGTGCAGCCTGGGCCCTTGGCCGTGCCGCGCAAGCTCTGGGAGACGCAAAATACGAGGCACGGGCCCTGCAGGCTCTCCTGTGCGCTCTGGAGGATTCCATGGTCGACCCCGCCGACCCGCAGTGCCGTTACACTTCGGTGCCCCAGGTCCTGGTGCCGCGTCTGCAAGGGACAGCCATGATGGCTCTGGCTATCGTTGAACAGCCGAACCCTCCTTCTGACATGGTTGATCAAGCGGAGCAGATGGTCAATTATATTCGCAAGCATGCCTTTGACGAGAAGACGCTGCAATCATCCCACCACGCCAACCTGAATCAGGCAGACTGTGCTTCCAGCCCCCGCTACCTCATGGCCTACACGCTACTGCGGAGCCACAAGGTCCGCCCCTCCGCATGGAAACCCGAATTGGCCAGGCAATGCGTTGGTGTGACCCAGGGGACAGTGACTGTTGCCGAACAACCCTGGCAGGGCCTTGCACTGGCGGAGCTGAGCCGGACCACCGGTGACCGCGAGGCGACAAACCGACTGTACACGCTGTGTGAGGAGCTGATGCGTTGGCAACAAGTCCGGCTGGACCCGGCGCATCCCCGTTTTCTGGGCGGTTTCCAACCACCCGCAACAGGCCCGACCACTCCTGGCCAGTCGAACCAGCCACCCAACACCAGCACCTGTGCCGCCATCCTGATCACCTTGGCTGAAGGGGCCATTCTGGCCCGCGAGCAGGGCGACAGCCCTCGTAATCAGGCCCTGATGGAGGCGGTTGACAGGTCAACCCAGTATCTGGCCCAGCAACAGTACACCGAGGCCACGGCACAGCATTTCGCCGAGTGGTACCGCCCTTTGCTGGAGGGTGGCTTCCGGGAAACGGAGCAGGATGGAAACCTGCGCCTTTTCACCCAGCACCTGGCCCTGGCGGGTCTGCAGCAGGCCCTCCGGGCCTCTGCTCCCTGAACCGGATCGGGGCTGGCCGGATTCAGCCCCGTCAACTGGCCAATACCAGATTATTTGCTAAACTTCTGGAAGAGCTTTAGTCAAAACGGCTCTCGCCATTCGGGTTTTTCCCCAGTGCGATTCATCAACGCATCCAAGCGGATCCATCGGGGGCAAGTGCCAAGCGACCATGAGCGACGAGCGCACCTCCCACCAACGGCCCAAGTGTTTTCGCCTTGCAGGCATTCAGATTGAAGCCACAGGCAGTTATGTGCCTGACCTGGTGATCACCAACGAGCAGTTGCACAAGGAGCTGGGCTGCGATTCCGAATGGATCGTCAAGCGCACTGGCATTCTGGAGCGTCGGCATGCGCTCCCGCACCAGGCCACCACCGACCTCTGCCAGATCGCCGCCCAGCGCTGTCTCGACAAAAGCGACTATGCCAAAGAATCCATCGACCTGCTGGTGCTGGGTACCTTCACCCCGGACATGAGTTTTCCCTCCAGTGCCTGCCTGTTACAGGATCGCCTGGGCCTGCGCTGCCCAGCCATTGAGGTGCAAGCAGCCTGTGCAGGCTTCATGTACGCCCTCACCACCGGGGCCAGCTATATGCTGGCAGGTGCCGCCGAGCGGGTCATGGTCGTGGGTGGCGACACCAATTCCCGCGTCATCAACCCAAAAGATATCAAGACATATCCTCTTTTTGGCGACGGTGCCGGCGCTGTGATCCTCACCAGGGGCAATCCAGACCAGGGTTTGCTATCGGTGAGCCTCGGTTCAGACGGTGGCGGCGGCGACCTGCTCAACCGCCCTGCCTGCGGCAGCCGCATGCCACCCACCGCGGCCACCATCGAGCAAGGCCTGCACTTCCTGCACATGGACGGTCGCGCCGTCTTCCGCTGGGCCGTGACCATTTTGTGCGACAGTATCCAGGATGTGCTGCGCCACACGGGCCTGAGCACCGACGAAGTGGACCTGTACATCCCGCATCAGGCCAATATCCGCATCATCAATGCGGCGGTGGATGTGCTGAAAGTGCCACGCAGCAAGGTTTTCAGCAATCTCGAAAAGTATGGCAACACCTCCGCCGGCTCCATCCCCATCGCCCTCGACGAGGCCTTGGCCCAGGGGCGGGTGAAGCGTGGGCAAACGGTAGTGATCAGCGGCTTTGGTGCTGGCCTCACCTGGGGCACCGCGGTGCTGAAGCTCTGAGGCGCATCACTCGGTAGCCGGGTTGTGTCTGAGCACCAGTGCCTGGTCACATTGTTTCAGTTTCTCATTTCAATCCCGGCGGCTTGTCCCCGCAGACCAGGCGGCGCGCTCAATCCTTGCGGGCAGCCCATTCCCTGAGTCTGTTGCGGTCTTCAGCCTTACGGGTATTACGCAGCTTCTTGTCCACCAGCACCACATCCTGCCCACGCCTCTCCACAATCCATTTTCCATCCTCACTATCTGGCATGGCATCCTCCATCAGGGCAGGGGCCGCCACTTCCCTGCCAGTGCCCGGATCCCAGAAAGACAGTTCCTCTACCTCGTTGGCTGTCACGATCAAATCCGCCGAGCTAAGAAATCCCGCCTGGGTGAAGGGGCTCTGCCCCCCCCGGATGCGAAAGCTTTCCATCTGGCTGGAAGCCTCGTGGATGTGGATCGCCCCCTCATCGCTGCCACTGGCAACGCGCTTGCCATCCGGGCTGAAGGAGGCACAGCGGGAAGCGGTCAGGTGACTGGGAAGTGTGATGAATTCGTCACCATTCAAAGGATTCCAGATACGGACCGTCTTGTCAAAGCTGCTACTCAGCAGGCAGCGACTGTCGGGGCTGAACTGCACGCTGGTGATGCCGCCCGTATGCCCGCGGATGGTTGTCACCTTCCGGGCATGCCGCCAATCCCAGACAACCAGGCGCGCGTCTTCCCCGCCACTGGCCAGACAACTGCCATCGGAATTGAACGCGAGGCACAGAACCGGGCTCTCGTGGCCGCGCAGCGACTGGGCCAGACTCCAGTCGGTAGTATCCCACAGGTGGATCAGGCGGTCGTCACCGCCACTGGCAAGCCAGCGGCCGTCGGGACTGATCGCAAGCCCGATAGATGCCTCTTCATGGGCCTGAAAACTACGCACGATTGCCCCGGATCTGGCGTCAATAACCAGGATTCTGCCACCATCACAGGCTCCATAAATATACTTGCCATCCGGGGAATAGCATATTTTCGAGACGGTCGGCCCTTCACTCTCGAAAATGCTTTTTTGCGTGCCAGCCACGGGATCCCAGATGCGCAAGGTGGTGTCTGGCCGGGAACTGCATGTCGCCAGTAATTCCCCACCCGGATGGAAGGCAAGGGCCTGTACCCGGTCGTTGTGGCCCGCCAGCGCATGCAGGAGCCGGCCTGAGTGGCTATCCCAAACCCTGACAAGCCGGTCGTGGGCCCCAGTGGCCAGCAGCTTTCCGTCGGGGCTAAAATTGAGGCAACGGATCACCGAACCGGGGTGCGGAAGACGGGCTTGCTGGCTAGCCCGGGGATTCCAGACCTTGATGGTGTCATCCCAACCGCAACTGACCAGCCGGTGACCGCTGGACGCGAACCGGACGCACCGCACGGTATCGCTGTGGCCGATGAGGGTCTCAAGCAAGGCACCACTGGCACATTCCCAGATCTTGATAAGGTTGTCATCACTGCCGCTTGCGAGCAATTTCCCGTCCGCGCTGACCGCCACACTTGCTACTGAATCCTGATGCCCCCTGAACTCCCGGAGCAGTTTGCCATCCCCGGCACCGAGTGCCTGGATGAAGTTGCTATCAGAACCGGCAAAAAGAGTGAGGCCATCTGCTGAAAAACAGAGGCAGCGCACAGCCGCCTCATTGATCCGAATGGTCCAGATCTTGCGCCCCGTGGCCACCTCCCACACCACGACATGGCCATCCCCACCCCCTGCAGCGACCCAGGTCCCCGCCGGGTTGACAGCGACGGATCGCACCACTCCCTGTGGCCAGTCCGGGAACTGCCGCAGCGCCAAACCGGTGTGGGTATCCCAGGCCCCAATTCCCTGGTGTTCCACTTCGCACAACAGGGTTGCCCCATCCGGGGTCAGGGCGATCGTCTCACCGAACCCTGAGGAGTTCACCGACGCCACAAAAGCCGTTTGCACGGTGGAGACCACTTCCTGCTGTTTATTGATGGCCCGAAGATGCACCAGGCGGTTCTTCCCCGCCACCGCCAGGACGCTTCCATCAGCGGAATATACCGCGCCCCTCAAGGGGATGCCCCCGGTATCCAGCAGCGTTCCCTTTTCCTCGCCAGTGGTAAGGTCCCAGAGCCTGGCCGTGCCGTCATCACTGGCCGACACGAACGATTTGCCATCGGGGGCAATGGCGACACCATTCACATCCTTGGCATGCCCTTGGAGGGTCACCTGGTTTTGCCGGGTTCGGGTGGTGACAAAATCATGCTCCCAGCCCCGATACTGGAAGGCGCACGACTCCAGCAGATCCACGGCCACACGGGGCGAACCGTATTCCCATTCGAAATGAGCCCGCTGGACCTTGTTGAGATAGGCCATCGACCCGGCGGCAGACTGCTGCTCCAGCGCGCGATTTTCGTTTTCCTGGGCCAAGTGTCTTTCATGCATGGCCCACAGGCTGAGTATGGCAAAACCAAACACCGATACCACCAGCAAGGTCAATGCCGCCACAATCGCCCCGGCAACCATTTTATTCCGGCGCACCCAGCGCCAGGCTTGCTCCTGGCTGCTCAAGGGATAGGCACGGACCTCTTTCCCATTCATAAAACGCTCAAGGTCCAGCGCCAGTTCCTTAGCGGTGCCATAACGGCCATAGGGGTCTTTGGCCAGGCATTTCATGCAAATCTCGCCCAGGTCTCTGGACAGGGCTGGATAAACCAGGCAGGGATGCGCAGGCATGGTGTGCGCCGCCAGCATCATCGCTTCAAAGTTGTTGCATGCGCGGAACGGGGCTCTGCCTGTCAGCAGGTGATAGAGCACCGCACCCAGCGCATGGACATCGGAACGGCGATCCAGCGGCCGCGACTGCGCCTGCTCGGGAGACATATAGGCAGGAGTACCCACCACATCCAGTGGTGTTTCAAAACCCAGATCGGGAGACGAATTTTCAGCATAGCCAAAATCGGCCAGTTTGGGCTCGTCGTTAGACCCGATGAGAATATTGGCGGGCTTGATATCGCGATGGACAATGCCAAGCTCGTGGGCGCAATGTGCCGCCATGGCAATCTTGCGGATCAGCATCGTGGCTTTCATCGGTTCCCAGGGGCCGGCCAGATCGAGCATGCCTGCCAGACTGCCTTCGGGGCAATACTCCAGGGCCAACCAAATCCCTTGCTGCCAGATCCCGGTTTCGTGGATCGTGAGGATATTTGGATGCTTCAGGGCCGCAAGAACCGCCGCTTCCCGGGCAACGAACTGATGGTTTTGCCAGCCGTCCTGAATCCGGACCACCTTCAGGGCCACCGGGCGATCCAGGCTCACCTGGGTGGCGACAAAGACCCGGCTGCTGCGCGTTTGGCCGATTTGTTCGCCCAAAGCGTATCCGGGAATCTTCACCACCGGCCACGGAGGCGCATCCAGACCTCCTGACCCGCTTCCCCCCCCTCGCTCCAACCGCCGAAAGGCTTCCACCGCCAGGTCACTGAGAGCACCCAGGGGATCTTGTGCCAACAGTCTCTCAAAGGCGGGTTCGTTTGCCGAGAAAAACCGCTGGCAGGTAGGGCAAATAACAAGATGATCCATCAGGTGCGGGATATCCGCGCCATCTGGATGAAGGAGAAAATCCCGGGCCTGAACGCATTTGAGCACGGAGAAAATCACTCCATTATTTTGCCACCCACAAAATCTTGAATATCACGCACTTTTCTACTAACCCGATGCGGTTCATTGTAAACAGGAATCACTGAAAAACCCACACCAATCCCCGCTTCCAGTTTGGGGCCAGGGTGAACCGTCAATAGCAACTTGCGGGTCACAAACTCCACCCTATTGGTCTCCCATGACTGCCTCCGTGAATTCGCCTTTGACCCGGATCCCCACGCATCTCCGGTTCCACCAACCGATCCAATAGCGCACAGATCCCGGGGACCGTCTCGCAAACTCCTTTCCGACCTGCCCCAGGCTTGCGCTGGCGGCCATCGGAATGCGAACTGGTGCCTGATGGTGCTGATCGCTATTTCTGTAGCCACACTCACTGCCGGTATGCCACCAAGAAAAAGCGATTTCACATTCACCGCGGCCCAATCCCTCAGGATTTTTTCAGATACTACTGGCGAAATTTTTTGGTACTTGACGCCGACCTGTCCAATGCTATCATCTTGCATGGCAAAGTTTGCGATTGTATTATTAACAGATGAAACAAGGCAACCGACCGACCGTTAATTTTTGCGCGCCGCCCAAGAGCAAAAGCCTGCCAATGAACACTCTGAAGATCACCCTTTTACTTGTGTTTGGAAGTACATGCACACTATTGGCGGATGATGGGCAAGGTACTCCGATCACCCTGGAAGCGGCCAGAGAACAGGGACGCATAAAATCCAGATTCCTGAAAGACACCAAGCTGGTCGCAACTGTTGCCGATGCGATTCCGAAGGCCAATGTGGCTTACTTTCAAAAGTCGGTGATGCCGATCCTGAACAAAAGTTGCATCAATTGTCATGGGCCAAAAAAGTCCGAGGGCAGACTTCGCATTGATCAACTCAATCCCGACTTGCTCGCTGGCCCTGATGTTGAGCGATGGCGCGAGGTTTACAATGCGGTCAGCAACTCGGAAATGCCGCCCGAGAACCAGTCGGGTTATGCACTTGCCATCACTGATCGAGGCAACATGGTTGATTGGCTCAGCGAGGAGCTGAACAAGGCTTCCCTGGTGCGCCGCAACAGCAAGGACCATTCTTCTTTTCGCCGGTTGACGAAGTACGAGTATGACTACGCCCTGCAGGATCTGCTTGGCCTGCCTTATGCCCTTGCGAACAAGCTGCCACCAGAAACCACCACGGAAGATGGCTTCAAGAACAGCTCGGAATTGTTGCAGATTTCTTCCATGCAGTTCGAGATCTATCGTGAAATCGCCCTGAAAGCGCTTAGGCGGGCGACTGTGAGTGGCAACCGTCGTCCGGAAGCTGTCACCTATCTCATCCCGATGCAGCAGGAGATGGACAAGGCGGCTTCCAGCAAAGATGCCAAAATATTCGTCAAGGGCGATGAACGCTATAAAAATCACCGGAATGCCCCGCACCTTATAAATCGGGAAACCGGCAAGGGTGTCAGCTTCAATTCTGGGAAATCGATGCCAACGGCAGGGGCTGTTGCTGGGCAAACGCCTGCTCTTTCGCCTGTTATGCTGGTTCTTCCATCATCCAGCGAGTTGAAACTGGATCTGGATCGCTTTCTTCCCGATGAAGGCATCATGCGCGTTCGTATTCGCGCGGGACGCTCGACGATAAAACCGGATGAGTACGCCAGCCTGCGTCTGATGCTGAGTGCCCACACCAGCAACGATGCCAATTTCTCGCAGGTAATCAGTCAGCGCGACATCCCGGTTACGGCATCCGGGGACAACCCCCAATTTATCAACTTCGATATTCCCCTGAATGATCTCCAGCGCAACCCGTTTCGTAAACTCGCCACAACATATCCGAGAAGAGATGAGTTCCTGCACATTCAAAATGTTTCCAATGCATCCAACGGGGAAGACCGTCTCAATGTTCTGATTGACTACATCGAGATCAGCGCTCCGTATTACGAGCAATGGCCACCGAAAACCCACACCAGCATTTTTTTTGCGAGTCGCAACAAGGGTAGCGAGGACATCTATGGCCGCGAGGTGCTGAATCGATTCCTCAGACAGGTCTGGCGGCGCCCTGTCACCTCGCAGGAGGTCGGCCAGTTCATGGGGCTGTTTGCGAAATACCGGCCTGGATTCGCGACTTTTGAAGATACCATGCTGGAGGTACTGGCAACCGCGCTGGCCACGCCCGAGTTCCTCTACCTGACACAACGAGTGACGACCGGCAAGACTCAATCCGCGAAAAATATCAGTGAGCTGGAACTGGCCAGCCGTCTCGCCGTGTTTCTATGGTGCAGCATTCCTGATGACGAACTGCTGAAACTTGCGGAGCAAGGAAATTTAAGAAAGCCTGAAGTTCTGGCGGCTCAGGTTCAACGCATGCTGGCCGACCCCCGTTCGAGACGGTTTTCGCAGCATTTCGTTGAGCAATGGCTGGGCCTGGATGGCCTGAACAGTGTGACTCATATCCCTGCCCCCTTGAAAGATGCGCTAGAGGAAGAGCCAATCGCCTTCTTTGATGAAGTCCTCCGGCAAAACCACAGCATCATGGACTTCATTCATTCGGATTACGCCGTGGTCAACGAAAAGCTGGCGGCACACTATGTGATTCCGAAGGTTTACGGCCCGCATTTCCGCAAAGTGTCAATCAATCCGCAAACGAATCGTGGTGGCATTTTAACCGGGGCTGCGATCCTCGCGATGAACTCTGATGGCAAGGATTCCCATCCCCTGAAACGGGGGGTCTGGATGCTGAAACGCATTCTCCACGATCCACCCCCTCCACCGCCGCCGAATGTGCCAGAAGTCGACCTGACGAACCCGGAAATTCTAAAAATGACCTTGAAGGAGCGGATCGCCGATCACCGGAACAAGGCGGCCTGCATTGCGTGTCACGCCAAGATTGACCCGTGGGGAATCGCGTTTGAGAACTACGATGCCCTGGGAGTTTTCCGGACCAGCATCAAGAACAAGCCTGTCGATGCGACATCGGAACTGTTCAATCGGCAGACGCTGGCCGGGGTGGATGGGCTTAAGCGATATCTGCTGGCGGACCGACAGGATCAATTTGCCCGGGCGATGGTGCATAAACTGACAGCTTATGCTCTTGGCAGGCCACTTTCGTTCGGTGACCGTGCTGACATTGATGGCTTGACTGCGCAACTCAGGCAGCATGATGATAGGTTAGGCGACCTGATTCCCCTGATCATTAGTAGCAACCTTTTTAACTCCAGGTAAGTGCCGGAAAAAATGATGAATGACAAATCCTTGCTGCTGGGCCGCAGGACATTTCTTCGGGGCACCGGGGTGGCTTTGGCTTTGCCCTGGTTTGAAACCTTTGCCCTGGGCAAACCAGGTCCGGACGAAACGCCGAAACGGTTTGTCAGTATCTACCACCCTGATGGTGTTGGTCTGCCGCTCAGGAACGACCCGGCATGGAAGGATTGGAGCTGGTTTCCCCGGGGCGGCGAAAAGGATTTCCAATTGACAAAAGTGCTCGATGTTCTCGAGCCATTGCGCAGCGACATCACGATTTATTCAGGGTTGTCACATCCCGCAGCAAGAAGGGTTCACGGCCATTCCAATGCCGATCAGTATCTGACGGGCGCGCCCATAGGCGGCCATGGCCCTTATCAGAATTCGATTTCCCTTGATCAGGCCTATGCGGAGCATGCGGAATCCTTTACCCGACACTCTTCTCTGGTCATGTCAACCAATGGTGGGGTTGGTGGCCCTCGTGGCGCCCAGACCCAGTCCTTCAATCGTGAAGGACGGCCGATCCCCGCAATGAACAAGCCCAAGCAGATTTTCGACATGCTGTTTGTGACGAGCGGCAAAGATGCGGCTGCAAGACTCGCGAGAAGCAAAAGTGCCCTGGATTTTCTGATTGATAACACCCGGGCACTGGGACGCCAACTATCCAAGCGGGATCAAGAGACACTCAAGCAGTATCTTGATGCGGTGCGAGATACCGAGCTGAAGCTTGCGAAGGCCCAAATGTGGATCGACAAGCCGATTGCCAAGGTTGACACCCACAACCTGCATCTGGAGGCGGAGCCTAAAGAGGCCAGACTTTATTTTCAGACGATGTATGAGCTGATCTATCTCGCCTTTCTGAGCGATTCGACCCGCGTTGCGACATTTCAGCTGGGGCGGGAAAATGGCGAAGGGCCACACGATCTGCTATCCCGAGCCGTTGGCCTTGGTGCTGCCCATCACCTGACTCATGAAGTCAAAAAGCCCGAAGGCTGGAAGAATCTTGGCACCTACAATCGCTATCAGGCCGAGGAATTCGGTCGTTTCGCGCAGCGCTTGAAGGATACTCCAGAGCCGACCGGCAAAGGCAACATGCTGGACAACACGCTGGCAATGCACGGGTCCGCCTCCAGCAGTTTTCACCTCTCACGCAACTATCCGATCATTTCTGCTGGTGGGAAGAACTTTGGCTTCAACAACGGCCGGTATCTCAAGTTTGGTAAAGGAAATGAAGACAATCAGGCTGGTGCAGGAATCGACACTGATTCTGAATGGCAAGGCAAGGTTGAAGTGGAAGAGCTGCCACTGGCAAAATTTTTCGTCACCATCCTGCAGAGGCTTGGCGTCGAGACCGATTCGTTTGGTGGGTACACCGGGTCATTAGACCTATAAACCCGAAAGCAAATCAGCTTCAAAGTTATGAAGGGCCGCCAAATCTCCGGGGACTGACAGCAGGCACCCAGGGTCAAAAAACATTCGCAGGCACTATTCCAGTCATCATCTGGTCAAGCAGGTAGCTGCCTGTGCGTGAAATGGGAATTCACCCTGGAGCAGTTTCCCGGTTCAGGTCGAACATGTGGCAGGTCCCCCCACAGCTTGTCCAGCACTCACCTGGTCAGTTGCCAATGGGCTCGCTGAATTATTGTTTCCCGGACTTTTTGGTTTGCCAATACCTTCGCTTTTTTCCGGAACCGACGCTGCACCCCTCGGACTTGCGCAGGCCTGTGCTGACAGCGTTTTGGCGCGTTGCCGACTCAAAACCCGCACCGCCGCTAAAACCCGTAGTTGGTAATCACTGGGAAAAATAGGGCATTTCCATTCCGACATTTGGTTCCAAATAAAAAGAAACTGCCTTTTCCCAAAAAAACAGGCCTGCCCTCCAAAAACCGCAACTCCGGCACCTCCCCCGAAAAGTCCCCTCATTCCTTGCAATTTCCCTTGCCACCCCCTAAAAAATTATTAATATAGAGGGATTGGGCTGTTTCTGCGCACCCTTCTGTTTCCAGAATCGAATCGCTCGGTTTCGTTTGGCACCTAAACTGCCTGCGGAACATGCCGACATCTATGGAAAAATCTATGGAAAAAACTGGTCTCAAGCGCAGCTGTTTTTGATTCTCGTACCAGGAGCCTTGCATCATGTTGGGTCGCCTTTTCAACCGTTTCACCAAACTTTCCTCCCCCAAGCCCCTCCGCCATCAAGTGACCCTGAATCTGGCCCGCCTGGAAGAGCGCTGCGTGCCGGCAGTGCTGATGGAGAGTGGCGCACCAACGAGCGTGCCCACCTGGGGTATTCAGCCCACCCCTCCACCCATTGAAACTGCCTTGAACTCGACTTTCAACGCGGCGTTCATTGGCACGAAGGACATCCACAACCAACCTGTTGATTTCAACCAGGATGGCTACGCCGACCTGTTGCAAACTGGCATCATCACTGAACAGATTGGTTATGGAACTAAAACAGACCCACTTATTCCATTTAGGCGCGGAGGCTTTGGCAAAGTCGCCTTTGGTGGGCCGAATGGCCTGACCTATTCCACCACGGGCCTGCTTAATCATGGCGTCGCAGTCCAATTTGGCGGCGCATCATTTGCCGTGGTGGATCTTAATGAGGATGGGTTTCAGGACATTCTCTCCCTCCGCGATGCCAGCGAAACAGGTGCCGGTGCCCGTACCGTTCGCGAGTTATGGGATCCGGTTCAGCAATCGTTCATCAAGGTGGATGGAGGGGCTTTGGATGCCTGGGCGGCCCGCTATGGTCAAATGACTTTGGGGGATGTCAATGGGGATCAGATCCCTGATCTGGTTGCCCAAAATTATTCGACCACGCCGATGGTTCTTCCGGACGGAGGCAATGTCCTCCCCATGATCGGCTTCCAGGTCTTCCTGGGTATCAGCGACCCTGTCGCCGGCCATTGGGTGGGTGATTTTGCTTCCACCGCCTACACCACCATCAATCTGCGCCAACCCAGCACTGCCTGGGGCATAGAGCTTTTTGCCGCCAATAGAAAGTCTGATCCCTTTGACAATACACCCGTCGTCAATACCTTGCTGGCCGACCTCAACGGCGATGGCTCTTTGGATCTGTCTATCCCTGAAGCCGATGGCATCACCGTATTTCCCAATCCCGGGGATGGCAAATTCACCCAGCCCAGCGCCCTCTTTTTCCAGACCGCTGGCTCCGCCTATGGTCTCAATCTGACTTCAGGCGATTTCAACAACGATGGCAAAACCGATCTGGCCACCAGTCCCAACATTGTGAGCCTGGCCTTGTTGGTGGATATCAGCCCGAATATCCACGATTGGCAGGCATCCAGTGCTCCAATCAGCATTTTCCTCAACACCACCCCCGCCGGTGGTACAACCGATTTCTCCCTGACACCCGTCCCCGGTTTCGCCACCGGTGGACCCGCCTGGAACGGGACCATTGCCCTCGCTGATTTCAACGGGGATGGCAATCTGGATCTGGGTGTGGCAAACGGGTCATCCCAGTCAATCCTTTTTGGAATCGTGGAAGGGGACGGCAAAGGCAATTTTGGCACCATCAAGCAGTACATCGGCTATAGCAACGAAGCGGATGGTTATGATCCTAATTATAAGCGCGCCATGGCTTATTTGAATACAGGCGACTTCAACAACGATGGCCAGATTGACATCACCCCCACTGCCCTGAACATAGACTCTGGTAAGTCAGTTGGCTCATCTGCCGTGGGCATTACGGCTATCTCTTTCAACAAAACCTTCGTCACGCCGGTTATCAATATTGCCTCCCTGGTTCCAGCCACGGTTGGCCAGCCTTACACCCAGCAATTGCTGGTGACCGGTGGCGACCCAAGCAAGCCCTTCAGCTTCGCGTTGAATGCCCAAAGCGTGCCGCTTCCCGCCGGTTTGACGATGAGCCCTTCTGGGTTGATCACCGGCACGCCAACCCAACCCGGTCCGTTCCAATTGACCTTTAACATCAGTCAGCCTGGCGGGCCCAAGGGCACCAGCATGGGCACCCTGCCGGTGAACAACGCCCAACCTGGGGTGGTGGTCATCAGTCCTGCCACCCTGCCTGGTGGCAAGGCTGGAGTGGCTTACAGCCAGTTGCTGACCGCCACGGGCGGCACAGGCGCGGTGAACTTTGCCCTCAGCGCCGGCACCTTGCCTGCTGGCCCGACTCTCAGCTTCAACGGGCTGATCAGCGGCACACCCACCACCACCGGCCCCAGTTCCTTCACCGTGAGCGCAACGGATAGCGTGGGCAATGTCGGCTATGCCCAATACGGCATAAAAATCGGCACCAACCCCACGCCTCCCCTGGCTGGCCCGTTCATCGCCGCCGGCAGCGGCCAAGGCGGCCTAGTGAGTATCTTCAACGCCAACGGCACACCCCGCCTGACCTTCGCCCCCTACGGCACAGGCTACCAGGGCGCGATCACCGTGGCCCAGGGCGATGTGAACGGTGACGGCGTGGCCGACCTCGTCACCGGCACCGGCGCCGGTGTGGCCCCCCATGTGCTGGTGCTCGATGGCAACACCCTCGCCGTGATCAGCTCGTTTTACGCCTACGCCGAGCAGTTCCTCGGCGGTGTGCGTGTCGCCGCGGGCGATGTGGACGGCAATGGCAAGGCCGAGGTCGTCACCGGCACCGGACCGGACAGCGCCCCCAATGTCTGCGTGTTCAATGGCACAACCGGCGCCACCCAGCAGAGCTTCTACGCCTACGCACCGGAGTACCTTGGCGGCATCAATGTGGCCGCTGGCGATGTCACCGGTGACGGCAAGGCTGACATCATCACCGGCAGCGGCGTGGGCGTCTCCCCCCATGTGGTGGTGTTCGACAGCGCCACCGCCCAGGCCCTCTACTCCTTCTACGCTTACCTGCCCCAGTTCCTGGGTGGCGTGAATGTCGGCGCCGGCGATGTGGACGGCGACGGCAAGGCCGACATCCTGACCGGGGCAGGCCCCGGCGGCGACCCCCATGTGAAGGTCTTCAGCGGTGCCGATGGCACCCAGAAGCAATCGTTCGACGCCTTCGCGGTCGATTTCAACGGCGGGGTCAGCGTGGCCAGCGCCGACATTAACCTAGATGGCAAGGCCGACATTATCGCCGGCACCCAAACCCAGTCCGCCCAGGTCAAGGCCTTCAACGCCACAGACCTCAGCGTCCTTGACGACTTCTTCGCCTTCCAGGGCGGGGTAGGCGTGTGGGTGGCGGGAAAGTAACCAGTCTGCCAGTGACCTTTTCTATCAATCCTCCGCATCATGCAGATGCGGGGGATTTTTTTTGCAGAGCAATTGCGGCCCTGACGGTATGGACCATACCTGCAGGGATAACCAGAAAGAGAATGCCTGGCGGATTGCCATGGTCTAAATTGTCATTTTTGGCGAAAAGCATGTTGCGGGTGGCGTCTGGACCGGTGAATTCACCGAACACCCGCACCCCTCGCAACCAGCCCGTTAAAATACGGGGGTAAACCGGTCGTGCCCTGATGATTACCGTTTTGCATTCAAGCCATCGGGCACCTTGCGATACAGGAAAGCGTCGGAGGTGAGCAGCGAGGTCAACATGGCTTTCATGCTGCCGTCACTTTCTTTGTAGGCGCGGTAAGCGTCCTGAAGAATCGGCGCATCATGGATGTTTTCATTGCGTCCCATCCAGTAGCGAAAAGCATGACGCACAAAAACCTGCTTGACGCGTTCACTGGCAGCGAGTTTATGGATCATCTCCATGGGATTTTTCACGGGTCCATCCAGAGCGGGGTCGCCGCTGAGAGTGATCTCACCACTGGTATCAACCGGTTTGTCCTGGTCGGTATCACGAACAAGTCCAAGCTGATTATATTTTTCAAATGGCAGACCGAGCGGATCCATTTTCTGATGACAGCGCCAGCATTCATTGGCCCGCGTGACGCGCATCCGGTGACGCAGGGTCGACTGGGGTTCATCCGGCAATCTGGCATCCACAGTGATCGGGATGTCTGGCACGGCACTACCCAGAAGGCGTTCCCGGATCCAGCGTCCGCGTAAAATAACATGATTGTCCATGGCATCCGAGTGAGCGACCAGCCAGGCAGGGTGGGTGAGAATGCCGAGGCGCTGGTTCGTGTCGACGGTGGTGATTGCCTTTAATGCATTCATGGCGGGCGGGAAACGGCCTTTGTCGAATTGTGACTGCCGCACATGGATCGGCTTCGCTGGATTCGGGAAGATATGATGAAGCATATTCTGCTGATCGATTTCCCGTTTTTCCCTGTCAATCGCCTGTTGGTTGTCTTTTGTCGGCGGGATCCGGATTTCGTCATGGTTCCTGATGGGGGCCCATGGTTTCCCCCTCACCATGAAATAAGCAATATCGGTGAGAAAAAGTATGCCATCCCGGAAATTCGCCCCGGATGTGTAGGGCTGATAGATCACACGGTTGGTGGTGAGCAATTCTTTTAAAACATTTTTGTCTTCCTGCAAAATCAATTCCACCAGGCCATCTGTATTGGCGATCATGCTGTTCATGGCCGCATAGATCGTATCAAAATGCCCACCGTCCCGTTCAAGAGCCTTCCTGTCTTTACAGATGCTGGCGGCGCGATCGTAGTCAAAATACTCCCGGAAGAATTGGAGGATGCGGGGCTTCCTGATGCTGTCGTCATTCAGAATGCGAGTGACCTCCCGCTTGACATCCTCGCGTGTCTTCAGATGTCCTTCAGCCAATGCCACCCACAGATGATCGGCATCGGGGCGGATATACGAGAAGGCCGCGTTGATGGCGAGCACCAGCTCCTGCCCTTGCAGCATCACGCGTCCATGCCTGTCGGGTTTCCCGTCCTGACACAGCTCCGGGCGAAATAGCGCATCCCGATCCAGGAAGATCGGTGCCAGCCCCACAAAAGCTCCCTCTTCTTTCCCGAGCTCCCTGATGGACTTATTGACCATATTCAGGTACATGGCGGTTTCGTCCCGGGTGGGCGGGCGCAGCGTCAGCGATTCAAACAGGAAGCGGATGACTTCTTCAAGCCGTTCGTCGCTGACCCCTGGTTTTCGCATCAGCTCTAACACGGGTGTCAAAGGTCGCCTGATTTCCCGGCTATAGAAAATCAAATTCAGGTTTCTGTATTTTCCGGGGATATCCTTGATATTTTCCGCCAATTGGTAAGGCTCCACGGCGGGGCCGTGGGCCATGAAACGCAGGATCGTTTCCGCAGTGCCAGCAATCTGCGTGGACTCGGAGCTGTTGACTGAGTAGAGGAAGGGGTAGTTGCGCAAACCATGGTCCCTGATCATCGTCAGGCTGGACTGAAAACCGCTGACGCCAAAGTCGTAGGCATCATCAAAACTGCCAATATAGCCATCCAGGCCGAAATAGGCTTTGACCTGCCCTTCCAGGTTTGTCGGAATATGATCGCCGTGCGTCCACAGCCCCGGGCGTTTCGGGTCATATTTGCGTTTGAGACAAATGAGATCATTCAGACGGACCAGGTGTTCCTGGGGATGAATGCGCCAGATGCGCGCCGGTGTGGATGCGGGCTCGAGGTTCTTGTGCCCGGCCCCAAAAAGAAGATCGTGATCCAAATGATTGCCCTTGATCGGGCGCAGGTGATCGTTGTAGCCACCCTGGTTTTTCAGGGCCCGGGTCAGCCCATCGGTAATCCAGGTGGAAATTTCCAGGCGCTCCAGCAATTCCGGCTGGTTCGTCTTCTTCCTGGGGGGCATTTCCTTCAAAGCCACCTGTTCCCAGACGCGTTTCCACAAACTGGCATTCTCCGCCGTGACATTTCCGAGACTCTCCAGAGAAATATCTCCTTTTTTAGTCTCCTTGTCATGACAGGAAAAGCAATAGGTTTCGAAGAAAGGCCTGACCTTTTTATCGAAGCCCAATTCGCCAGCGTTTACCGACTCAGCCTGCCCCGGACGGGCAAGCGGAAAGAACAGGAAATGCACCAACGCCACGATATAAAAAAACCGGTTGGTAAACATCTCAGGCCAGCAGCTCTTCGATGGGGCCCAGTTTACTGTGATGGATGGCGGCCAGGTTTTTATCCATATTGAAGCGATCAACCGGGGCCCCAACACCCTGAAGAAACGTGGTGTAAAGGTCATTGATCGGGCGTTCTTTTATGTGGGTGTATTGACCCGTCTTAAAGCGCCCACCGGCGTTTCCGAGAAGGACAAAAGGCCAGTTGGAACCGTCGGTGTGCTGCTCTTTTCCATTATTGCTGGAATACACAATCAGGGTGTTGTCCATCATGGAGCCCGAACCTTCCGGAATGGCCTCCAGGGCTTTCATCAGCTTGACCAGCATCTCGCAGTTGTACTGCCGGATCTTTGTCCAAATACCATTGCCCGGCTGGTCGATATGCCCAAGCCCATGACCGGTATCAGAGATACCCAGTCCTTTCCAGGACCCGAAATACTCACCGCATCCGGAGGCAATGGTTAGAACATTGGTCAGGTTTGCCTGCAGGGCTGCGATACCAATCTCCAGCAGGACATCATGCCATTCCGTTTCAAATTTGGGCCTGGTATAGCGCTCATCGAGTTTCGGGGCGTATTTTTTGAGCTGTCCAGAAATTCCGGATAGTTTTTTACGCAATCCATTCACTTCACCCAATCCGTTCACATACATTCCGTAGCGTTCACTGTCGCCCTGAGGCAATCCTTTACCTTTGAGTTTCGCCACACGCTCCACTTCCAGCATGACATCCGAACGCGCCTGGTAGTGTTTTTTGATATCACCCTCCGCAATACTGCCAAAAATCATCTGGTACAGCATGTTGGGGTCGCAGTGCATAAAGACCGGCTGATTTGGCCCTGAAGCAGTCAGCGTGGCGAGGGTTGGGCGGGCTTTCATGCTGTCAATCGATTCCATGCCGATACACAGGGGCGGCATGATGGTCTGCGGCAGCGACTGGCTGAGGGCATAATCAATTGTTGCGGCAGACGGAGGGACACCGGTTCCACCACGGTAGGCACCAAGGGCCCCGAAAAAGGCACTATGTCCGGGGCTTGTATGCCTGCCATGCAAACCGGTGATGATATGCATCCGGCTTTTGTAAGGCTCCAGCGCCTGCATAGGCTTTTCGAGGGTCACACCGTCGAGAGCGCAGCTTTCATTGAGGCCCTTGGGGATACAGGTCAAGGGGTCAAAACCATGGTTCTGTAAAAAGAAAACGATGCGTTTTGGACTGCCAGACGGTTTATTTGCTGAAAAAGCGTTGCCGCAAGGCAGGCTCAAGCCCGCGCTGGCCGCCACTCCGGCGATCATCTCTCTGCGAGTCAGCATGGCCGTACTCCCTTTAATACTACCGGGCATCCGCAGGACGCCGTCCTGCCACCGCTGGAAATCGCATGGGCCCAGACCCGCCCGAAAATATCAGCATCTACCTTGCTGGCAACGAGGACAGTCTGGCAGGGTTGCATGGCAAACGCGTCACCCTGCGCGACATTTCCGGGTATTTGCACTATCCTGAAGACTTTTCTGGAGCTCAAGTCGAGAAGAACCGCGGTATCCCAGCACAAAAATGAGGCGCTAACCCTGATTTCATCGAACCAGACAACCATTGATCAAGCGTGTAAATAAAAGCCAGTCATAACAGATTGTGTCTCTATATAGACCCGGCAGGCAAGAGGAATTTCGGAAAATCTGGCACTGGTTTCACCGTCTCGCCGGTACGAAAGTCTGGCTTTCGGCTTTGGGCGCAACCGGCCGACCTTCGATGGCGTGGCTGATCGGCATTGGGCGTTCACCCTTATCGGGGCAGGATCCACGACCTGAAAGGGCCCCGGCTGGCTTTCACTTACCTGCCCGGGGAGTTTTTCCATCCAGGTACCTCCAGTCTTTCAGATAGCGGATCAGGTCGGCCATCTGCTGAGGGCTGACGGTTTTTTCCAGCCCCTCGGGCATCAAGGATTTTCCGGTGGAAACCATTTCCTCGATATCTCCCCGGGCCAGGTTTTCCAACTGCCCATCCGCCCGCACCAGGGTGATCGCTCCACCGGTGGCACCCTTCACCACCCCGGTTCGCACCCGACCATCCAGCGTTGTCACCACCTGGGCCACATAGGCGCCATCGATCGCCCGGTTGGGGTCGAGGATGTCGCCAAGCAGCGCCTCGGCCGTTTTCGTGCGGGTGTCGGAGATATCGGGCCCTACATCCTTCCCCTGGTTCTCCACTTTATGACACGATGCGCAGTTTTTGGCAAAAACCTCCCGGCCCCGCAATGCGTCACCACCCGTCATCGCCAAACCCTGGTAACGGGCCAAAACCGTATCCCGAGGGGCGGGTACACAGGCGGCCAGCGTTTTTTTCGCCCGGCTGGCCAAAACCGGATCCGGTATGGCCATCCAGCGGGCTGCCCGGCGGGCGTCGATATCGGTGGCGGGGATGGTGCCTGCTTCCACCCCAGACAGCACCAGCGCCATCAAGGCCGGGCGGACAGCGGCCAAATCGAGGACTTCCCCGCGCACTCCGGGCAGTTGGGTCTTCCAGCCCTCCGTCAACTCGCCCAGGCGTTGCTCCGGCAACACCCCGGCCAGATGCCGGGCGGCGGCGGATCGCAGCGCCGGTTCCGCATCGTCACGCAGCAATTTCCCTGACAGCCGTAGAACTGCTTCACCATCAGCCGCCAGACTGGCTGCCACCAGAAAAGCCTCCTGACGAATGGCAACCGGCTGGGCCGGGGCCGAGGCGACCCACAGTTGCCCCGCACCAAGCTCCTGAAGCCGCCTGGCCTGATCCACCGGCAGGCCGGCCAGCAACTTTGCGCCAGTTCCGCCACCCTTTTGACTCAGCCCCACCAGCACCCCATGGGCCACCCGGCGAGCCTGATCCGGCCCCTGGCCAAGAGCCCAAACGAGCAAAGCCTGCAGGCTGGGAATCCCGCCTTCCCGGCCGCATTGCCGGGCCAGTTCCGCCACCATGGCCGGATCGGCATCCGCCACGGAGCGCAGCAGGTCATTCTGGCAACCTGTCGCGCTGGCAAGGACGGCCAGGCGAATCCAGGAATCGCCACGCCCCTGGCGGGCCACCGCCGCCAGAATTGGCACTCGCCTGGCTGGTTCCAGCAGACGCGACGCCTGAGCCACCTGCCCGCTCAGGCGAGTATCGCCACGAGCCACCAGGGACAAAAGCAATTCCTCGCGCCCCGCCAGCGAGGTAGCGATCTGCAAACCCGCCTCCACCACATGGGGATTCTGGTCGCGCAGCAAATTACCGAGAGAGTTCGCCTCCAGACGGTTGCAGGCAGCCAGCAACCAGGCGCACAGGAAGCGGGCCAGTGGTGAACTGTCGCCCAGGCCGTCGCGCAGGGCGGTGGTGGTACTTTCAGGCCCTTTCTGAAGCAACAGCCGGTGGGCTGTGCCGCGCCAGTATGCCGAAGGATCGGCCAGGGTTCGCACCAGCCGGGCGGCATCGGCATCGGCCAGGAAGGGGCGAAGGTTGTCAGCGGGAGCAGCAGTGGCCCGCAGCCGCCAGATGCGCCCTTTCTCCCGGCCCCACACCAGGTCGGGCCGGTTTCGCAACTCGGGGGGCATGAACTCGGGATGCTCGATCACCGCCCGGGCCATGTCGATGATCAAAAGCGAGCCATCCGGGGATTCCACCAGACTCACCGGCCGGAACCACTCTTCACGCGCGGCCAGGAATTCGCTGCCAACCTGGGGTGAACGGGCTGTGAAGGTCAACCCCTGGGGAGTAAGCCGCTCTTCATGGATCAGATTGCCGGTGGGGTCGCAGGTGAAAACCGATCCCTGACGGCCCAGGCCCGCCCCCTGGAAAGCCAGCACACCGCAGGCCGCCGTGAAGCGCCCGGCATGGAGGTTCGAGGTGGTCCAGTTACGGCTGATGGGGTATACCTTGCCTCCCGAGGAGAGCGGCCCCGCCTCTTCTGCTGCCACATCAGCCAGGAGTTCCCCCGGCGCCAGCCAGGGGTTGGTTTTCATGAAGCCCGCCTCCAGCACTGCATGACGCAGATGATGGCGGTTGTCGCAAACAAACCGGTTCCCCCAGGAATCGAGCGTGTTGCCAAACTGCCCCGGGCCGGTGGTGGCCTCCAGCTGCGAGCCATCGGGCCGGAAACGAAAATCCATGCCGGCCAGGTTGATATTCATCCCCGCCGGATCACCCGGACGCCGCACCTGGCCCGCCCGCAAGCCGCTGGATACCTGCACCCAGCCACCAGGTGTCAGGACCGGAAAACTGGGCCGCAGTTGCGGATTGGCCTCAGCCAAACCCTCGAGCAGCACGGTGCGCCTGTCGGCTTTGCCGTCGTTATCGGTATCTTCCAGCAGCAGCACCTGGGGAGCGCAGGTAACGATCACCCCGTTGCGCCAGGGCAGCAGGCCATTGGCGAAAAGCAACCCCTCGGCGAACAGGCTGGAGCGATCGAAGAGGCCATCGCGGTTGGTGTCTTCGAGAATGCAGATGGCCCCGCCGGGTTTGGCCCCTGGCGCTGGGCCGGTGGGATAATCAGGCATCTCCACTACCCATAGCCTGCCCCGTTCATCAAAAGCCGCCGCAACCGGGCTTTTGATGAACGGGTCGCTGGCCACCAGCTCTATTCGCAACCCGGGTTGAAGCACCATGCTGGCCCGTACCACTTCGGGGGTGGGAGCTTGCTGGCCACACACATTCAGGCAAAGGATCAGCGGGCAGATCATGTTCGTCCTCCATCGCGACGCCCTCCATCATGACACAGCCGCAACCAGCTTGCAGCCTGTCGTATTCCGTTACCAAATTCTGTTACTCTGTTCCCAGCTCACCCTGCCAAATTCCACACACCCCGGAGACTTACCATGCGACTGAATCTGACCCGGTTTTTTGTCCTGGCCGCCTGCGCCGGCTGGCTATTGGAAAGCCGGGTGACGGCCCAGGCCCCGATGGTCTTCCGGGCAGGTTTCGCCGAACGCGACATCACACCGAAGCTGGGCATGGAGCAACCTGGCGGGTACGGCAAGGTCTTCCACCAAAGTTTCCACGATGCCTGCAAGGCTCGGGCCGCGGTGTTTGATAATGGAAAAACCGTGGTCGCTCTTGTGGGGCTCGACGCCCTCGGGATCGACCGCCGCAGCGTGACCCGCGTGCGTGACCGGGTCCAGAAACGCTGTGGCATCCCCGGCGGCTCGGTGCTGATCGGCGCATCGCACAGCCACTCCTCGGGGCCGGTGGGTATGGTGATGCCCGGCGACTACGACCACGGTGACGCCCTGATCCGCAAACTGGCCTACGACGACTCCAGCATGGCCGACCTGAAATACCTCGAACAAATGGAAACAGGCATTGTCGAGGCGATTTGCCAGGCGCATGGCCGCCTGGCCCCCGCCACCGGTGCGGTAGGGCGTGGGCGCGAAGAAATGGTGGCCTTCAACCGCCGCTTCCGCATGCGCGGCGGCATGACCATGACCCACCCCGGCCAGAACAACCCGGAAATCGCCGAACCCGCCGGCCCGGTCGACCCCGATGTCATCGTGGTTGGTGCCTGGGGAGCCGATGGCAAGCTGCTCGGCTGTGTGGTGAACTTCTGCTGCCACGCCACCACCAGCCCGGGCGGCATATCCGCCAACTATGTTTACTACATCGAAAAAGTCATCCAGGGCTACTTTGGCAAGGATTGCCCGGTGGTGTTCCTGAACGGCAACTCGGGGGATGTCACCCAGGTGGACAACCGCAATCCCAGGGTGAACCGCAAGCCCGAGCCCTGGGCCGAATTCGTCGGTGGCCGCATTGGTGCCGAGGCCCTGAAGGTGTTACTCACGCTGGACCGCGCCGGCAAGCCCGCCCCCCTGGCCGCAGTCAGCCTGGTGGAGGTGATGGACAAGCGGGCCCCTTCGCCAGAACGGTTGCAGAAGGCGCTGGCCGTTGTGCGCGGCGACCAGAAAAAAGCCGACCCCACAGAATGGGCCTTTGCCAAGGAAACCGTGCTGCTCGATTCGCAATTGCAAAAATTCCCCACCGCCGAGGTGGAGGCGCAGGTGATTCAGGTGGGGCCGGTGGTCTTCATTTCCAATCCCGCTGAATTTTTCTGCGCTTTCGGTCTGGAACAGAAAAAGGCATCGGGTTTCCCGTTCACCTGCCCGGTGTCGCTAGCCAATGGCTGCGTGGGCTATGTACCCAACGCCGAAGCCTTCAGCGAACGCGGCGGCGGCTACGAGACGCGCCTGAGCAGCTACAGCAACCTGAAAGTGGGCTCTGGCGAGCGTATCACCCGCATGGGCATCGACCTGGCCCGGAGCCTGAAACCCGGCCCGCTGCTCGAGGCGGCCCTTGCCCCACCCTTTCAGGGCCAGCCCTGGACTTATGGGAGCGTGCCACCCGAGGTGCGGTGAGTCGCCCCTGGCCACCCGTTTTTATCCATACCCAGCAACAGAAAAGGCCCAGGTCGAATGACCCAGGCCTTTGTTTGTTGATTTATCACAAGTCACATCATTTGTGCTTGCTATGGCAACCCTTGCAGTTGAGGGCGACCTTGAAATCGGAGGCACCATCGACGGCCTTCTTGGCCTCTTCGATCATCTTGCCGGTGCGCTCCTTCCATTCCTTCTCATCACCCTTGTTGGGCTTGTTCTGGCTGAGCGCGGTGAACATCGCCACCAGCTTCTCTTTCTCTTCCTTGCTGGCGTCACCACCAGCAACCTTCTTGGTCAAACCACCCGCCATGGCACCCTTCATGACTTGCTTGGTGGTGTACTTGGGCTTGTCGTCCTGGGCGTAAACAAAGCCGGCGCCGCAAACAGCCGCCAGACCCATCATGCCAACCATCAACTTGCGCATCAATCTTCTCCGGGCAGCCTTGGGCTGCTATTCAAATAAAGCCCACCAATGTGAACGGACTGGCAAAAACCAGAACCAGACATTGGACCGGGTTTGGATTAATCCATCACCCGCCTCCCGCACAAGATAAATGAATCGGAAAGGATCGCAACTTTTTTTTGTTGAATTCCCATCAGTCGTAGCACTTTAATCTTTTTTTAATCCAATCTCCTTCTTTTGGGAATGATTCAGGCCATTCCACACTCCGGACCCACCACACTGCACCGTTTGGGAAAAATGCGGCATCCAGCAGGCTTATTTGGGAATTCCCACCAACCGGCTACGGCGAATCAGGCGTTCCAGGTCGGGCCGGGCGTTCTGGAAAGCTGCGGGAAACCGGCCTGCCAGTAAAATGCCACCCTGGGGGGAGTTGCGAACCCAGTACTCCAGGTGGACCTTTTTCCCGTCTTTTTCCGCCTCCAGGCTGAAGCGGGTGATTTCGGCGGTCATGGCCATGGGAGGATCACCTCCCAACAGCTTATGGCCCCCTTTCTCAAGCCAGGCCCGGCTCTCAGCCAGATATTGCCCAGCTGATGGCACCCGGCCCGGTGGTTCCAGGGTGATCAGCAGTCCTGAGCCATCGGCGCCATCGAGGGTGATTTGCCGGGCTCCCCGATTGACGATTTTCCACCGTCTGGGGTACTCCAGATGCAGGCTGGAAGATTCATCCAGAAGCAGGGTGGTGTCCTCGCCGGGTTCAAACCGCGGATCCTGCAAGCCAAGCGATCCCAGGCCACCCAGGCCATCCATCCTCTCGCGGGTGAGCACATACCGGCCCTGCAGGGTGCTGGCCGCTTGCCCTTGCCGGCCAGGCAGGGTGTGCTTGCCATTGAGAGAAATATAGACAATATGCCGGGAAGCCAGGTCGAAATAGGCTTGGCCATCTATCTCCTGCTGGCAGGGGCCATCTTCATTGGCCCCGGAAATACTGCCACTAAAACGCAGCCGGGCCACCTGTTTACCCTGGATCTCCTGGAATTCGGCCAGGGTGCAGGTCAGCTTGCCTTCATCGACCCGAACCATGTCAGTCAGTTCCCGGACAGCCATCGGCCCGGCTTCCCAGGTAGCCCCGGGAGTGACCACCTTGCCAGCCAGCAGGCCGCTCAGGGCCGGCGTGAAGAGATCGGTGCGCACCAGCTCGATCTCGCCCACTGTCAGCGGTCCATCGGGGCTGAAAGGGACCTCCTGGCTGCCCTGACGCACCAGCACCACCCGTTTTACCGCTGGCCGCAGCCCGCTGGCCTGATCCTGGTCACCCATGCGCCTTTTCAGATCAGCCCGGCGGTACTGACGCAGGGAGCGCTCCACCGCCACGGGCCCCTTGTCTGCGGCAGTGAGGGCCAGAATGACCTCTTCGTAATCCAGAGCCCCTTCCCCGGTAAGCAGAATGGAGCGGGTTTTGCCTCCTTCGGCTGGCAGATGGAGCGTGCCACTGATTTCGGAACGCGAGCGCACCCGCCAGGATTGCCCGGGCTGAAAACGCTCCTCCAGAAGGAATTCGCCTGGCAGTGCCTGGCTGAGGCAAGACGCAGACAGGCCCCAGGCCATGAGGAAAGGGAGGGCAAGCATGAACACCTCCAGGGGGAAACGATTCCGCCAGTTGGCGGGTTTTGGGGAAGCTTTCGAGTACCAACCGGGGAACCTGTCAAGCAGGTCCCCCTGGTAAAGAACACCCTGGCTCAAGCTTACCGGTAATTTTGCCACACTCAGGCACTTTTGCCACAAAAAATATCCGGCGAAATTGCGAATTTTGCCGATTTTACCTGCAGTCGCGGAATGCCCCGGCCGGGGCCTGGCAATGGCCGGGCCAGGCGTGCAGAAAAATAAAAAAACAGCAACTCCTTTACAATACTCGACTTGCGGGCCTTTCCAGGGCCATTGGCCGACTATTTTTGCTCTGCCTTGCAAGGAATGGCGTGCGGCTTGCAAGGAGAAGTCGCGGGCATTGTGGCCCGATGGGCGGGGTTGACCGGCCAGGTAAAGCGCGAGCAGAATTCATGAGCTAGGGTTCTGCAAGGATTTTTCCGGAAAAGCACAACCGGTATCGCGCGTATAGCTGCTGGAGGGATTGACTTGAGAAACTTTGTGGGTTCGGAGGCGTCCAACGCCAGAAGAACACACGGGGTTATATCAGGGTGAGACTGCCGGGGCGGAACGAGGCAATGGGCGAAATGGAAAACCAAGGCGAGGATCTGCTGCCATGAAAGGCTTCCATCTCGAACCCCTGCGCGAGCTGGCCGATCAGCTCACCCGTTTCTCGCCCGGCTCCAGGCAGGCCGAGCAGGCGTTGAACGCCGAGAAGCTTCTGGGGGAGATCCTGCCCGGCAAGGTCTACCCCTATCAGTATCTGGTGTGGCGTCTTACCGGCTTTCGTCCAAGCGATCGCGGCCGGCTGATGCTGGCCGGCAAACTGGTTGCCGCCGACCTGGATCTTTTGCTCAGGCTACTGCGCAACAGCCTGCCTTCCCTCCCCGAGGTGGAGCCCGTCGAGGTGCTCACCCAGGAAGAGCTGGCCCTTCGCCTTGCCGTCTCGCAGCGCACGCTGCGGCGGTGGCAAACTTTGGGTCTTGAAGGCACGCGCGCCGTGGTTGATGGCAAAAGCCGGCTGTTGTTCAACATCACCGAAGTGGAACGCTTCGTGGCCCGCAATGCGGCCCGCGTGGAGCGTGGCGCGCGCTTCGAGCGCATGGAGGAAGACGAGAAGCAGTCCATTCTTCGCGGAGCCGGCCGTCTGGTGGCCCGTGGGATACCGCTGCTGGCGGCCAGCAAGGTTCTGGCGCGACGCTTTGGGCGCGCGGTGGAAACCATGCGGGCGCTCCTGAAGCAACACGATCGGGAAAATCCGGAGCTGGCTTTTTATCCCAAGCGAACCGGACCACTCGACGAGCGTAGCAAGTTGGAGATATTCACCCAGTACAGGAGGGGGCAACCCGTGGAAACTCTAGCCAGGCGCTATCACCGCACCCGGAACACCATGTACAGGGTCATCCACGAAGTGGCGGCCCAAAGGCTGGTGGATCAACCACTTGATCTCATCGGGCACGCATCCTTCGACGACAAATCGCTGGAGGAGGCCATACTCGCGCCCATGCCAGGTGCCGCCGAGTATGAAGACCGCCGGGAAAGCATGAAGGTGCCCAAGGATGTGCCAGCCGAGCTGGCCCCGCTGTATCGGGTGCCGCTTCTCAACAAGGAGCAGGAGCAGCATCTTTTCCGCAAGATGAACTTCCTCAAGCACAAGGCCCTGCTGCTGCGCGACACATTCTGCAGCATCGCCGACGATGGCACCCGCGAACTCGACGCCTCCAGAGTGCGCACCACGACGGTGGACAAGATCCATCAACTCCTGGCGCAAGCCAACGAGGTGAAGGAGCTGCTCATCAACGCCAACATGCGGCTGGTGGTGAACATTGCCAAGCGTGGCCTCTCCATGGGTGAGAACCTGTTCGAGCGGATCAGCGATGGCAACATGTCGCTGATCCGGGCGGTGGAGAAGTTCGACTTCGGCCGCGGGTTCAAGTTCTCAACCTATGCGAGCTGGGCGATCATCAAGAATTTCTCGCGCACCGTGCCCGACGAGCTCACCCGTCGCGACCGGTTTGTCACCGGCCAGGAGGACTTGCTGCTGCTCAGTGAAAACGGCCGCACCGACGAGCGCTCGATCATGGCTCGCCAGGAGCTGATGACCGAGAGCGTCAACACCTTGCTGGCCCACCTGGACCCTCGGGAGCGGGAGATCATCCGCATGCGGGCAGGCATCGATTCCACCCGCGAGCGTGGCATGACCCTCGAGGAGATTGGCAATCGTTTTGGCATCACCAAAGAGCGGGTGCGCCAGTTGCACGCCCGCAGCATGCGCAAGCTGCGTGTGCTGGCCACCGATCAGGCCCTGGATATCCCCTGATCCCACCCCGACATCCTTCCCGGATGCCGCGCCCCGGAAACCCAAGGGTTGACGGGGCGCGTGCTTTTTACCTCCGGGCTCCCGGGTGGGCAGCGTCGTAGCGCCCGGGGTCGGGGTCCAACCCCGGTTTCCGTGACAATCCGTTGGCCACGGCATAGAGGTTTCAGGTAGCATAACCCATCGCCCCGCCCTGGTTTATCGGATGGGCAGAACAGCGCAGACACCTTTGGTCTTGGTGATTTGTCCCCTTCTTGCTAGTATTCAATTTCAAATCCAATTGCCCTTGGCTAACTGGATTCCGCCAGGCCAATGGCTTTTTCGGGCGCGACGCGCGTTCACTCATTCGGTCCTGGAACCTTCTCTTGTCCCGCCATCCTCACCGGTGACGGGCCTGGGTTGCTCTTTTCCCATGAGGGACTGTTTGAATGTTATTTAGTGAATTGGGGCTCATGGAGCCTGTTCTTCTCGCCATTGAGGCGGAAGGTTATACCGTACCCACACCGATCCAGGCCGGGGCCATACCCCCCGCCATCGCCGGTCGCGATGTGCTGGGAATTGCCCAGACGGGCACCGGCAAGACCGCTGCCTTCGCCCTGCCTACTCTCCACAGGCTGTTCTGCAACACCCAGCCCTCCCAGGGGACCCGCAAGCGGATCCGCGCCCTGGCCATCGCCCCAACCCGCGAACTGGCTATCCAGATCCGCGACAGCTTCATGACCTACGGCAAGAAAACCCCCCTGCGGGTGATCGCCGTTGTCGGTGGTGTCAGCCAGGACACCCAGGTCCGCGCCCTGCGCAATGGAGTCGATGTGCTGGTCGCCACCCCGGGGCGCCTGGTGGATCTCATGCAACAGGGCCATGTGGACCTGTCTCAGGTTGAGATCATGGTGCTTGACGAAGCCGACCGCATGTTCGACATGGGTTTTGCCCCCGACCTGCGCCGCATCATGCAGCCCATGTCTCCCAAGCGGCAGAACATGCTGTTTTCCGCCACCATGCCCTCGGCCATCGTCGACCTGGCCCGCTCCATCCTGAAAGATCCGGCGCGGATCGAGGTGAAGCCCGAAAGGACCCCGCTGGAAATCATCGAGCAATCGGTGATGATGGTGCATCGTGAGCACAAGAGTGCCGCCCTCGCAGCCTACCTCAAGGGTGTGAATATCGAGCGTGGCATCGTTTTCACGCGGACCAAGCACGGCGCCGACCGGGTTGCCAAGGTGCTGGCCCGCTCGGGCTTCCCTTCGGATGCCATCCACGGCAACAAGCGCCAGAACATCCGTCAGCGCATCCTGACCGATTTCAAGAATGGCCGTATTGCCGTCCTCGTGGCCACAGATATCGCCGCCCGCGGTATCGATGTCACCGGCATCACCCATGTGGTCAACTTCGATATCCCCCTCGAGGCCGAGACCTATGTCCATCGTATTGGCCGCACCGGGCGGGCCGGTGCGGGTGGCACAGCCATCTCGCTGTGCCAACCTGACGAGCGACGGTTGCTGTTCGCTGTGGAGCGGGTGATCGGCAAAAAGCTGGCAGTCCGGACTCTCGATCCAGCCATCATGCGGGACCTGCCGGCGCAAAGTGCCGCCCAGGCCAAGCTGGATGAAGCGGATCGCGAATTCGAGGAAAGGGAAGATCGCAACGACAATGGCCGGCGCGGCGGCCCTTCCCGCCGCCCCATGGGCGGTGGCCGGCGCTTTGACGGACCAGGCGTTGCCTACCCCCGCTCCGCCCCCGCCGGTGGCCGATCTGATGGCCCCGGCATGGATAGCCCGCCGCGTTACGCCTCCAGCTACCCGGCCCCTGGGGCCGCGGCAGGCCGTGGCGATGCCAGCGCCGATGTGGGAGGCGAAGATGCGCCCCGCGCGCCCAGGCCTCCCCGTCCATCAACCGGCTTCGGCCTGGTTGACCGTCGGCTGTCCCGCGAATTCCGCCCCAGCCGCCTTCCAGGCAAGGGTGGCGCCGGGCCGAAGAGCAAGCGGGCCCCGGGCAAGGGTCGGCCACGGACCGATTGATGGTCTCTCCTGAGTCACCGGGTATTCCCGCTCTGATTCGGACTAAAATTTCCAGGAAGCCGGCCCGCAATGGCCGGCTTCCTTTTTTTCGCAGATCCTTCCTCCTGAAGCCCCCTGGCAACGGGTACACTTCGGCCAGCCGCTGCTGAAACTCCTGGCTTTTCCTGTGGTTTTTGGCCTGGTTACCCGCACGGAGGGGAACCCATCGGCGCAAATAAAAGCGGGCCGGGAAGTTCTCCCGGCCCGCTTCGACCTCATTCACCCATTCGGCTCACTCGCTGCCGGGACGAGCAGGACGCCCCCCGCCCTCATCATTGGGCACACCACCGGGGCCACCCGGGCCGCCGGGCCCACCTGGACCGCCGGGGGCGCTGCCGGGGCCACCCCTACCGCCCGGAAAACCGGCACCACCCGGGAAGCCGGGGCCACCAAAGCCGCCACGCATCCCTTCGCCCATCTCTTTCAACCGCTTCCTTTGCTCCTCGGTAAGGATTTTTTCCAGATTCGTGGTGGTTTCCTTCTGGAGCTTGTCGAGTTTTTCCCGCTGCTCAGGGGTCAGCTTCAGTTGCTCCACCACGGGGGGTGGAAGCAAAATTCCAGGCTGCGGCATCATCATCATGAAACCACCACCGCCAAATCCACCCCCTGGCCCGCCGGGACCACCCGGAAACATGTTGCCACGCGGGCCACCCGGACCACCAGGTCCGCCTGGCTGTCCGCCAAACTCGGGGGGAAGCGGATCGGGACCAGCGCTAGACGGCCGGCGACCAAACCCGGGCCGCCCACCGGGGCCACCAGGACCTCCGGGGCCACCAGGGCCGTCCGGATCACCGGGCCTTCCCCCACCCGGTGGCGGGGAATATTCCGGCCTGAGCCCCCTGTCACCCTCACCCCGACGCTCCCCTGGGCCATTGGCACCGGGACGGTGGCCGGGTCCCTCGCGCCCACCCTGCATTTCCTGGCGCAGACGCTGGAATTGCTCACGCTGCTCGTCGTTCAGGACCTCCATGATCCTGGTCATGGTCTTTTGGCGCAGTTCATCCTGTTTGGCGCCATGCTCCTTCTGCAGGGCCGTTACTTTCTCGCGCTGGTCGGCACCGAGGTTCAGCCGTTCCAGTAAACCTTGCGGCATCAAACCACCCCCAAAACCACCGGGGGGGCGATCTTCACCGCCAGGACCACGACCCTCACCGCCGGGTCCACGCCCTTCGCCGCGACCCTCGCCGCCGGGACCACGACCTTCGCCACGGCCCTCGCCGCCGGGACCGCGACCTTCGCCACGGCCCTCGCCGCCGGGACCACGACCTTCGCCACGACCTTCACCGCGACCTGGGCGGCCTTGCACGGCCTCCATCTGGGTGACCAGGCGCTGGATTTCTTCCTGGGTGATCTCACCGTCCTTGTTGGCATCCGTCCGGTTGAACAGGCGCTGCATCAACTCGCCACCCTGGCCTTTTTCCAGTTCTTCCCGGGTGATTTTGCCATCCTTATTGGCATCCAGGCCTTTCAGCCTTTCCGCCAGACTGGGCTCCGTGGCTCCTCGCCCCTGGGCAGGTGGTTGCGCCTGGGCGGCGGTGATGGGTACCAGGCCCAGTAAACCAGCCAACCACATCCTTTTGACAATCGCTTGCATCGCAAACCTCCCGCCGGTCAGCGCCGGCCCAAAACCAGTGGCAGCACCATCTGTTTGCCATCCCTGAGGATGCGCACCCGGATGGTATCACCCACCAAATACTCCCTGCGAACCCAATCCTGAAACCCGTAGGCATCGAGTTCCACTTCCCTGCCCTCCGCGCCGAGGACGATGTCCCCGGGTTTGAAGCCAGCACCAGACGCTGACTGGGCAATGTTGTCGCGCTGCCTGAAGGCCAGCGCCTTTTCCGTGAGGCCGAGAGCCTTTCGGTCTTCCGTGGTGAGGTTTTTGCCTGACAGGGGCAATGTCGGCACCAGGTTCCGCAATGAGGTTCGCCAGCTGATGTCGGTTTTCTTCCACCGTGGTGGCAGCTCCAGAGTGACTTCGCTGTCTTTGCCGACACGGCGATAAACCACCCGCAAGCTTCCTTCGCGTGGCGCCTCCTCCAGCGCTTGCTGCATGTCGGCGAACGAATGGACCGGATTGGCTCCCGCCTGACGCAGCAGGTCACCTGGCTCGATGCCAGCCCTGGCTGCCGCCGAGCCGGGAATCACCTTCTCCACCAGGTTGCCCCGGTCGACCTGGAGGCGGATGCCCACATTTTCGGGCAAAGGATAACGCCACGGGGTTTCAGGATCCCATTCCAGCCGATTGGCCAGATTGCGGTTGATGGCCTCCTGGACCTGGTGACAGTGCATGCACCCCCTGCCGCCACCTCCCAACTCACTGGAAAAAACAGCCTTGCCCGCCGGCTTGGGAATGATCCGGCCCGGTTCCTCCGCATGGGTCCGCAGCACCGAGGCCATCACATGCCGCAAGCCCTCAAGGGACTGGCGGTTATCGGCATCTTTGGAATCACGGCCCCCATAACGGGCATAGATCCGTTCGTCCGCATCCAGGAAAAAGACCATGAAAGTCAGGTCGTAATCGAACTTGAACAGGTTCAGGTTCGACTCCTCAATGCGGGTGAGGCGAACCTTGACAAACCCTTCCGACTCTTTGCGAATTTTTTCGAGACGGACAACCTGCCCGTCAAATTCGTGGCAATCCGTTCAGGGCACGCAACGGAAGACCAGCATCATGGGTTTGCGCAGTTTGCGGGCCTGATCCAGCCCCTGCCGATAACCCGATAGCCAGCCATTTTCCTGACTGGCTTTTTCGTCGTGGTTGAAGCCACCGCGTTGGGCCCGGCCCAGCCCTGGCAACGACAGAATCAGGGCCACGGTCCCGAGGAGTATGCCAGCAAATCTGCAACGGATCATGGAATTTCCCCTGCCATTCCGATTATGGCCACGCCTGCCCCAGGCCCTGACACCAGTATGAGACCCACCCTGATGATTATGCTATTCTCATGAGACTTTCATGAGATTCAGGATTTCCCCCGGAATACCCCGCCATGCCTTTACTGCCGATGCTGTGCCAGGCACTCCTCAGCGGCCTGCTTTCAGGGCAGCCCGCCAGCACTCCCCGGCCCAATATCCTGCTCATCGTCGGGGATGATCAGGCCTGGACCGACTTCGGCTTCATGGGCCACCCACATATCCAGACGCCCAATCTGGACCGGATGGCGCGTTCAGGCCGAAATTTTCCTCACGGTTATGTTACCAGCAGCCTGTGCAGCCCTTCGCTTTCGGCGCTATTGACGGGCCGCTACCCACACCAGACCCGCCTCACCAGCAACGAACCGCCCCTGCCGGCCGGCATTGCCCCGGGGGCGCGCTACAAGGATCCGGTTTTTCTGCGTCAGGTGGCGAGAATGCAGGGCTTCCTGCGGGAGCAGCCGCGCTTGCCGGCCCTGTTGCAGGATGCCGGCTATCTCACCCTGCAAACGGGCAAATGGTGGATGGGAGACCCCAAAGCCAGCGGCTTCACCCACGCCATGACCCACGGTCTGGCCGAAAAAGGGGGCCGTCATGGCGATGCGGGCCTGGAAATTGGCCGTACCACCCTGGAGCCAATCATTCGTTTCCTCGACGAGGCCCAGGCCGGGGGCAAGCCTTTTTTCATCTGGTATGCCCCGATGCTGCCGCACCAGCCGCACAACCCCCCGGAGCGCCTGCTGGCCAAATACCGCGACAAAACTCCGTCGATCCACTTGGCGAAATACTGGGCGATGTGTGAATGGTTTGACGAATCAGTTGGCCAACTCCAGAGCCAGCTGGAAAAGCGTGGCATGACCAACAACACCCTGGTGGCCCACCTGAGCGATAATGGCTGGATTCAGGACCCCGACAAGCCTCGATTCATGCCGGACAGCAAACAGTCCCAGTACGACACCGGGCTACGCACCCCCATTTTGCTGCATCAACCGGGCACCCTCCGGCCTGCCCGTCTGGAAACACCCGTCAGCAGCCTGGATCTCACCACCACCCTGCTCCTGGCGGCGGGGATCCAGCCCCCGGTTTCCATGGCTGGCATCAATCTGCTGGCAGACCCGGTGGTGAAGAACCGGGGCCCCGTCTTTGGCGAGTGCTTTCAGCACGATGCCGCCGACCTGGAACGGCCCGCCGCCAGCCTGACCTACCGCTTTATGGTGGACGGTCCGCTGAAATTGGTGGTCCCCAACCCCGCCACCGTGCAAGCTGAAAAAAAACCCGGGCGTGGCCTGGGCAAAGAACTGTATGACCTGGCCGCGGATCCTCTGGAGGAAAAAAACCTGCTGGCAACCCGGGCTGAGGATGCGGCGCGCCTTGAGAAAAAACTGGATGCCTGGTGGAAACCCTGAACCCCCGGCCCGCATATTCGTTCAACTCCCCTTTGCCCGAGCGACCCGCACGCCCGGCGGAATCCGCCTACCCCTCAGGGCGATCCCTTTCAGCTATTCCGGCATAGACCGCACAGGCCGCATTTCCAAGTCACCGCTTTTGTCAAGGAACCAATCTTCACTTCCTTCCATGCACCCCCACTGTCGATTCGGAATATCAGGTAGAAGCCGTAAGAACGACAGGCATCCAGCGCGCCCCATGCCCTCTGGGATCGCGTCAGGAGCAGGAGGCACCAGCCATGCGCAGAAGTTGGACGGAGACAAGGGGTTTGCTCGCCCTGGTGGCGGCAGTGGCAGCATACGGACTGGTAACCCCAGGCACTGCGCTAGCGCAGCAGGAGACTGCCCCCGAGGCAACCGTTCTGGTGGATGAGCCTTCGGGCGGTCGCTGGCTCAGGCCTTTTCCGGACCCAGGCCCCATCGCTGATCCGCATTTCTACTTCGGGGTGGAATACCTGCTGTGGTGGACCTCGGGCATGAACGCCCCCCCCATTCTCACCACTGGCCCCACTGATGTGCTGGGGCCAAGTGGGCGGCCAGGGGTGGTTGGCGCTCCCGGCACCCAGGTGCTGGCTGGCAACGCCATCGACTTCAGCCCGGGGTCCGGTGCCCGCCTGACGGTGGGCGGCTGGCTGAGCGATGACAAAACGCTGGGAGCCGAGGTGACCTACCTGTTCATCGGCCAGCATTCGAGCACCCGAACCGCCTCCCAGGACGGGTCAGCAGGCAGCGCCCCGGTCTCCATCCCTTATCAGAATGCCCTGTTGGGAGGGGTGGCTGATTCTACCAGTGTTGCCCTGCCAGGGTCATTCAGTGGCACCGGCACGCTCAGCACCACCCAGGACCTGCAAAACTTCGAGGCCAATCTGCCGATGCGCCTCATCGAGAACGGACGCTGGAGACTGGATGGGCTGACAGGTTTCCGGTGGCTGATCCTCAACGAGGTGACCACCCTGAGCACCTACAGTCGTGACAACGGCAGCCCGGTCTACTTGCAAACCACCGACCGCTTCAATGCCCAGAACAACTTCTATGGTGGACAACTGGGGCTGCGGGCCACCGGGGTATTCGACCGCTGGAATGTGCAGGGGTACGGCAAGGTCGCTTTGGGCAGCACCGCCAGTGATGTCAAGATCAGCGGCAGCGGCCTCAGCAACCAGTTCACCTCGGCGCCGGGCATCTCGAACGGCTACCCGGGCGGTTACCTGGCCCAACCCACCAACGAGGGCCACTACCGCGATGCCAACTTCGCGGTGATCCCCGAGGTGGGCTTCAATGTGGGCTACGAGGTGTGCGCGCATACCAGGCTTTTCATGGGATATAGCGCTCTTTATCTCAGCCAGGCTGCCCGGCCAGGCGAGCAGATCAGCCCACTGATCAATCCCAGTCAGAGCCCCGCCTACACCAATGTGAATTCCACCCAACTGGTGGGCCCGGCGGCACCGCTTCCCACCAACACCATCGGTGACTTCTGGGCGCATGGTCTCAACTTCGGCGCCGAGTGGCGCTGGTGATACCCGCTGGTTTGCGCTTTGGAGGGGTCGTGGGCTGGGTAGCCTGCGGCCCCTCATGACATGACCGGCACGGATTTCCCTCCCGGGGCTGCGGGTTTATTTCGCCTTCGGCGCGCCGGCCAGCTCCAGGCAAATCAACCGTTCCTCATCCCGCAACAGCACTATGCCCGCCGCTGCCACTGGCACGGTCCAGGCTTTCTTGTTGCGCGGACCCGCCTCGCCAAAACCCGGCATGCGCCACAATTCCACCAGGTCATTTTCACCCGGCTTCGCCAGGGAAAGCTCGCCTTCCTCGCTGAGCAACAACAGGTTGTCCCCCGCTGCCTGAAGAGAGCCCTTCTTGTAACCGCGCTTCTTCCAGCGGGCCTCGCCGGTGCGCCAGTCGAGCGCGGTGACCATCTGTTCGTCGAAGCCGCAGATCATTTCGCCGAGACGGACCGGGCTGCCAAAGTGACTGCGCAGGCGGGTGTTGCTGTAAACCACTGCGGGCACCCAGCGCCCGTCCCGCTGACTGAGCCCCACCAGGCAACCGCCATGCCCGTACCCGGAGGATATAAAAACATAAAGACTTTCCTTTTTATCCCCTTTCTCCTCCGTGGCGGACCAAACCAGCGGGGTGGCGGCATTGACCTCAAAATGGGTGGCCCAGGGCTGTTCCCATAATAGCTCCCCGGTATCCGGCTTCAGGCCCATGAGCCTTGCCCCGGACAGGCAAACCAGTTGCAGACCGCCAGCGGCACGCACCAGCAAGGCGGAGCTGTAGCCGGCCGGGTCGCCACCCGAGCGCCAGCGCTCGACACCCGTGGCGCGATCAAAGGCCACAATTCCGGCCGGGGAACCCGCCTGGACCACCACCAGGTCGGCATACACCAGCGGCGAGCCGGCAAACCCCCAACGCGGCGGCCCCTCACCCCATCCCTGCAGCAGGTCAACCTGCCAGACCGGCTGACCATCTCCCAGCCTGACAGCCACCAGTTTGCCATCCGCCCCCAAGGCAAAGACCCTGTCGCCGGCCACGGTTGGCGAAGCCCTGGGCCCCTTGCCAAAGTCATTTTGGTAGGTGCATGGCCAGGAGTGGCGCCATAATTCGCTGCCAGCCAGGGGATCGAGGGCCACCAGGAACTCCTCCCCCGGGGCGCGGGCCAGGGCGATCACCTTGCCAGCGGCAATAACCGGGCTGGCGTAGCCTTCGCCGAGGGTTATTTCCCAGCGTTGGCCAGGCTGACCCAGGACCAGCCTGGCTGCCGTTTCCGCATCAACCTGCCCATCGCGGCGCGGCCCGCGCCACTGTGGCCATTCGCCTGCCAACTCCTCCCCGAGCTGTTGCACCGCCGCGGCCCCCAGGGCCTGGCGCACCATGGCTTCATTGGTGAATTCGCGGTTCCGGGTCAGAAAAAAGCCCATCAAGCCAATCGCGGCCATTAGCAAAAAGCCCATTGTTATCGCCACCCAAAACCGCCTTCTCATGACCCACCCCGTTTCCTTCCCGCCATACCTGTTCGTGTCTTGAAGATACCAGACCACCCAGGCCGGTCCTTTTGCCAAATGCCCCGCGGCGGCACCGCCATGGATCCGGCTTTTTCAGCATTGAACCAGTGAGCGGCACTTCCATAGGATAGCGGCAGAGGCGCAGGTACGCGCCAGCAACCCGAGCAAGGGTGGCAAGACAAGAGGCAAGGATTCCTAGTAATGACAGCGCATTTATTCGTAAAAGACATCCAGCCATCTGACTCTTCGGTCCCGGTTGGCGCAACTGCCATCGCCAGCATCGCCGAGGAGATCACCTACCGGGGTTACCCGCTCAGTGAACTGGCGGAGCATTGCACCTTTGAGGAAGTGGCCCAGTTGCTGTTGCGCGGCGAACTGCCGGGCTTGCGCGAAAAAAACCGCTTCGAGCACCGCCTCAACGCTTCCCGCCATCTGCCCGAAGGGCTTTGCGACTTGCTGGCCAGCCTGCCCGCCTGGACGCCACCCATCGAATCGTTGCGCACCTCCGTGAGCGTGCTGGCCCACTTCGACCAGGACGCACCCGACCAGAGCATCGAGGCCAAGTTGCGCAAAGCGGAGCGAATGCTGGGCCAGATCCCCACCGCTATCGCCTGGCGGGCGCGGGCGCTTGCCGGCTTGCAGCCTGTCGAACCCAGGGAAGGCCTGGGCCATGCGGCGCAGTTCCTCCATCAGCTCCGCGGCAAGGAACCGCAACCGCACGAGGCCCGGGCCCTGGAAATGGCTCTGATTGTTTTCGCGGAGCACGAGTTCAACCCCAGCACCTACACCGCGCGCGTGGTGGCCTCCACCGGCAGCGACCTGCATTCATCGGTGGTGGCTGCCATTTGCGCCCTGAAGGGGCAAAGGCACGGCGGCTTTGACGAGGAGGTGGTCCGTCTCCTCGTTTCCCTGGAGGAAAAAGAATCGGCGGGGGCGACCATCACCCGGGCAGATCTCCCCACCGGGCCGATTCCTGGCTTTGGCCACCCCCTCTACCCGCAGGGCGATCCCCGGGCGGCGCTGCTGGAACCGCTCACCCACCAGGCCCTGCTGCTGGCCGGGCACTCCCGCATGGCGGAACTGTCCACCCGTGTTTGCGAACACATGGCGGCCGAGCATGGCCTGAATCCCAGTATCGAATGGGCGGTTGGCAGGCTGTTTCATGCGTTGGGACTGGATGTGGAACTGTTTCCCCCGGTGTTGGTGATGGCCCGCCTCGTGGGCTGGAGCGCCCACCATCTGGAGCAGCACGCCGACCCCAAGGCGATTCGCCCGCGAGCCACCTACAAGGGGTCACCGCAGCGCCCGGTCCCTCCTTTGGCAGAAAGAAAAGATATTTGAGTGGCGTTTTCATTTTTTGTGGGTTATAGTGTCAATTGATAGACACAGCCGCTTTGATTGCTAATTGTGATAATTTCTTCATGTGTCTTCTCTCTGCAGGGGGTGACCATGCGTCAGATCACTGGTTCTCTCGCGCTCGTATCCCTGATAGCTTGTGCCGCACAGGTATTGGGCCAATTCCCTCCGGGTGGCGGTCAGCCAGGCGGGGGCTTTGGTGGGCCAGGGGGTGGCGGCTTTGGCGGTCAGCCGGGGGGCGGCGGCTTCGGCGGCCAGCCGGGTGGTGGCGGCTTCGGCGGCCAGCCGGGTGGTGGCGGCTTCGGGAGGCCAGGTGGTGGCGGGATGGGCGGTGGCGGGATGAATTTTGACCCCAATGCCATTGCTGGAATGATGTTTGACCGTGCCGCCGGCGGCAAACCCACCATGACCATCAGCGCTTATTCTTCAGGGCGAGACCCTGAAGCTTCGGCCCGATTGGCTGCCTGGGCTACTAAAAATGGCATCACTTCGGGGCAGGTCACCCGCGAGCAGTTTTCTGCTTTCTTTAAAGAGCGCATCACCGATATGCAGGCGCAGGGTGGCATGCGCATGGGCGGAGCCCCAGGTGGCCCACCGGTTGGCATGACTATCACCGCAGGTGGCCCTGACAGCAACGGCCAGCCCCAGATGCAAATGCAGTTTGGCGGTGGTGGTGGTGGTGGCTGGGGTGGTGGTTTCAATGTGGAAGAGATGGCAAAAAACCGCTTTGCGGAAGTCGATGCCAACAAAAACGGCTTTATCGATGATGCTGAACTGGTCAGCCCGCTGAAAGATGCCCTGGCTTTTGTCGACACTGACAAAGACGGCAAGGTGAACCTGCCCGAGTTCACCGAGTTCATGAAGCAGCAGATGGGTTCTGGTGGTTTTGGGGGCGCTTTCAACATCCCTGTTCCCGAGTCGGAAAAAAAGACCGCCGTTTACCGTGTTGGCAAGCTCCCCAAGGAACTGCCCGAATGGTTTGAAAAGCTCGACACCGACAAAGATGCCCAGGTTGGCCTTTATGAATGGAAGAAGGGCGGCAAGCCCGTGCAGGAGTTCCGCGAGATCGATGAAAGCTCCGATGGCTTGATCACCGTGGACGAAGCCCTGATTCCCACCCGTATTGCCGCCCGTAAAAAACAGATCGCTGAAAGCCCCGGCCTGGTGGG
>QWOS01000031.1 GCA_003669555.1 Planctomycetota bacterium | reverse complement strand
GAATGAGGCACCCTGGAAATAAAGATTGCCAGCGGGGGCGAGCATTTCCAGTTTGTTGTCAGTTCTTGTGGTGGTGGCATTAGCGATTTGTTGGCCATCGTATTGCGCACCAATGGTCCAGGGGCCATAGCCCTGGTTATAGCACACGGTGAATAACTGGGTACCATCGTTGGTAGTGATGGCGCCGGGATTGATCAGTGCAGGAACCTGGATCGATGAGCCGGTCCGGATCTGGGGTTGCACATTGGAACCCATCACGGTGGGCCGGTTGTCTCCAGTCAACAAATCAGGATTGGCGCGAAACGACCCGGTGGCACCGATATTGAGCCATTTTTTCCCATCATCCTCATAAATGGGCATGATGCAGGCGCGGACATCGAACGCATACGATCCATTCGGATTGACTGCGAATGCCCCCGTGCGGGTGTTGGTCTGGAAGAAGCCAATCCAGGTATAAAGAAGATCATCAAAATAGGTGTTACTGACGGTAAAACCGTTGCTGAAAACATAGGGATCCTCAATCGCGTCCCATACCGCAGGCCGTTCCATGAACGGGAAGTTGCGACCACTGGAGGCACTGTAAAAACTCAGCTCCTCCTTGATGTGGCCGACTCGCCAGGTGCCAAAAAACGGGATATCGCGCACACCAAAGAAAATATTGTTCATCATCACATTGGGTTCGGGATTATTGGATGCAGCAATATCTTTATAATCGGCTGCCCGGGAAAGATCGAATTCAACGACCCATTCGAGGTAGTCGTAGGCAATGCCGTCACTGCGCAAACGCAAGCGCCGCAGGTCGGAACCCTGCTCCAGCGGTTTGTTCAATAGTTTATTGGTCTCGGTACTGACGAGGTACCAGCCCCCATCGAGCTGAAACATGCCGCCCAGCCGGGATGTGGTGCTGCCATCTGCGGACTTGAAGGTCAGTCGCCCATCGTTTCCCCAAACGGCCATCATGCCATCATCCTTGACCGGTTTTTTGGGCAAAGCCAAGGTGTCGGCGATCAGCTCGCTGGGGGCCGTCAAATCCAGCCCGGAACGGGGTGGCGAAAAGCCTGGAAGTGGTTTGGCTTCCAGGGGACGGGGGCTGATGTCGTTGGTCGAAGTTTTCTCAGTTTCGCCACCAGGCGAGAGGCGTTTGATCAGGTTGGCCTGTTCTTCCAGAACTTTACCCTGATTCTGGATGACCTGATTCTGTTCCGCCAGAACTTTGGCCTGCTCATCCATGCGGGCTTGCTGTGCCTGAAGCAAAGCTCGCAATTCCGGGCCAGGTTCCTGAGCCTTTGCCAGGGGTCCATGCAGGGTTGCCAAGGCAAAAATGGCACCAATACCCCCGTAAAAAAAACGGGATTTCAATAAGATGGCAGGCATTTTTCACCTTGCGATCGGAGCTCGGGCAGAAATTGACGATTCTGTTGCCTGGCAAGGTTGTATCGGCTGTTTATCGTGTTTTTGATAACGGAATCAGGAATTGGCTCAAGTTGCATCAGCCGATTCCTTGGGTTGGATGCAAGGGGTATCGCCTGGAAGCTGGTAACGCCAGCTTACTTACCCAGAAAATACCGGTCGTTCTGGCAGGGTTGCGCCCAATAACCAGACCCTGCCTTTGATTGGGCAGGGCCAGGAACGGCAAAGGAATGCGGGGGGCCCACCGCGTAATGCCGCCGCCAGCGGCCATACTTCAGCAGTGGTTCAGGGGGCCTCGTAGGCAACCGCCAGGAGAGGCATTTGCTTCGCTTGCAGGCGGCGAAAATTCACCAAAGCGACCACATCGTTGAGGGCGTGGACCTGGGAGAGGATTTTGGGACCATTTTTGCCGGTTTCATCGAGGTGATGGATAGCCAGCAGGGCTACCTGTCCGGGAAACAAATGGACTCTCGACATGCCTGTTGCCGGCTTGTCGAGGTCACTGAGGCAATCCACCAGGGCGTCGAGATTCTTGCCATAAGTGGCAGGGAAGCCGAAAGCCTCGGCCATCACGGTGTGCAGGCCGGCAGCGTCGGTCAGGCGGTGGGCGTCGATCTGGATGATCATGGGATGGCTCCTGGTCAGCGGATTTTCTTGAAGGTTGAGTAATGATCGCTGGTGTAGTTGGCGCTGCCATCCGAGCCGGTGATCAGCCGTTCTGCCCCGCGATTGACACCTGGACGCAACGGATTGACATCCCATTCGCGATATCGGACACGCTTGCCGGCGCGGTCGGCTTGCGGCAACCGTCTTTCGAAGTTGCCGAAATTGCGTCCGCCTTCGTAATTGGGCATTGCCTGGTCGTTTTTGTCAACAAATTCAAGGACTTTCAGGACTTTCTCCGGGACACCGGCCATTCGGGGTGCCGTACTCGAGGGCGGGGAGGCCGGACGGGTCAGGGTTACCGGTTCGGGAACCTTGGCCGACTTGGCGGGCGGGCTGAATGATTCGGCCAGAAAAGACTTGATGGCATCGGTGGCGCGCTTGTCAGCGTCGGGATCGTGGGCCCGGCCGGTCTTGGGGTCGTTACCAGCCTGCGGGTTGGTGAAGTCACCCGCCACACCCCCCATCCGGAGGATTTGCCAGTCGACCCCGCCGGCGCGCATCTCGTTTTCAAAGAGTGCCACCTGGGCCAGGGGCACCAGCGGGTCATCCGCGCCAACGATCACCAGCACCGGGGCGCCCACATTCTTGCCGTCATTGCCGATCGGGGTGAGGTCGCCATGCACACAAACCGCACCCTGGAGGTCCGCCTTGGAACGGGCCAGCTCCAGCACGGCGGTACCACCTGTGCCGTACCCCACCGCAGCCAGCCTTGCCGAATCCACCTGGGGAATTTTTTCCATGGCGGCCAGCCCTGCCGCGGCGCGCTTGCGCACCAGGGTGCGACTATTGCCGGTCAATTCCAGCCGTTTTGCCGCGTCGGATGTATTGCCGGGGGTGATCCCTTTGCCATACAGGTCAACGGAAAAGACCGCATAGCCCTGAGCAGCCCATTGGGCTGCTTTCTGTTTGGCCAATAGGCTGGCAGGCCCCTGTTCGTGAGCCAGCAGCACGCCGGGGCGTTTGGCAGGGCCATTGGATTCGCAGACCAGGGAACCCTCCAGGTTGGTGTCACCATCCTGGTAGGCAATGGCCTTGTGGATCGGCGGGGCCGCCATCAGGTCGGGGGCCATGGTACAGACGGCCAAGGCACACAGTACCCGGCCCAGCCTGGAGCGAATGAAGGACGACATGACCAAAACCTCACAATTTGACGGTATCAAGAGTTTTTTAGACGCACATAAACGAGAACCTGCCTGGACCCAGCCTTGTCCCATTCCTGGTTCGAGTTGATCCTTACAGGTACGCCCGTCTTGAGCTGGATGGAAGCTTCGGCGGTGAAGGTGAGCACACTATCTGGTTTGAACACTTCGGGGTTTTTTTCCTTGTCCTTGCTGGCAGATGCTGTGGGCGAGGCCTGCTGGATACGCGAGTCCTGGATCATCAGGTCTAACCGGTATTCACTGTCCTTGCCCTGACGCAGAGTGACCGTAGCCAGAGTTCCCACAGGGCGAAACGAGTAGTTAACACTTGCGATGCCGGTCGCACGGATTGTTGATCCCATCGCCAGGGGTTTGTCCTCGCCTACCTGGACGCGAGCTGGCTGGTTTTCAACTGCCTTGACCTCCAGCATCCGTATGGCGGATATCTTCCCATTCTTCTTCAGATCCTTGAGCAGTTTGTCCCACATTTCGTCGGTGAGGGGTTTTCTTTTTGCGCCCTCCTCCATGGCAGCCGTGATGCTCTCTGCCGAATCGGACTCCACCACGGTGAATTCAAGGGTGGCTGAGCGACCGGGTTTGTCGAGTTTCTCGAGCAGTTCCTTCGCTTCCTGGACATTTTTTTCTGTGCCGGAAACCAGAATGGCCGGCACAGATGAGCCAGCAGCCACCTCAATGGTCATGGTTTCGCCGTAGGTTTTCTGCAAGGATTTGGCGAGGATTTCAGGTTTGGCATGGTGCATCTCCACCAGCAGCGTCCTGTCCCGGGGGTGCCTTAGGGGAGGTAGATCGCGGGTGGGCGGGCCTGTGTCGGCGCCTGGTTCATTCCGGCTGAAGGGTGGCCTGGTTGGCGGGGTAGGCCGGCCTGTCGGTGTCCCCGGGGAAACCAAGGGATCCCCACCCGGACCCGGAATCGTATCGGGAGCTGGGGCATTCCTGCCGAGGGGCCTGGTTGACGGCTGGGTATCCTGGGGCCGGCTTGCCGGTGTCCCCGGGGAAACCTGGGGAGCCGCACCGGGCGCGGAACCGCCGGATTGCCCAAGCAGGCAGAGGCCAGCACCCAAGGCGAAAATAGCACAGGAAGCGACCATCGGACTTCTCCTGAAAAACGCCTTTTCTGGACAATCAGACATCATTGATGTCTGATTATTCCACCACGCCCCGCTCGCCCAGCAGGCGGGGAAGGGCATTGCGCCAGGCTGCGGTCAACTCACCCAGCGGGCTCCAGACAATCCAGTCACCCTCCGGGCCGGCGATGCGCAGCCGGCCCTCCCTGACCACCCGGCCCACAGCGCGGCACGGCTGGCCAGCCATCGCCTCCGCAAAGGCGGCAGCATTTTTGGGTGTGACCTCCACCAGGAACCGGCTGGGCGATTCCGAGAAAAGCACAGCTCGTGGGGGCAGGTCACCGGCTTTGTCGAACAGGCTGTCAAGATCACAGCCCAAACCACCCGCCAAAGCCATCTCGGCGGCACAGGCCGCGGCCCCGCCCTCGCTAATGTCATGCGCTGAACGCACCAGCCCCAGCATCATCGACCGGTGTAGTGCCTGGAAAGTGGCCAGAGCGGCGGCGGTGCTGACTTGCGGTGCCTTGCCGCCCTCCACCCCATGGAACGCATGGTACTGCGAACCAGCCAGCGTTGCCTGGGTGGTGCCCACCTGAAAAAGCAGGTTGCCAACCTCTTTGAGATCCATCGACAACGATTTGCGCACATCCTGAACGATGCCAATGCCGCTGATCAGCAGCGTGGGCGGGATGACGATATGCCGGTCGGCGCCCCGGTATTCGTTCTTCAGGCTGTCTTTGCCACTGATGAAAGGCATGGTCCAGGCAATGGCCAGGTCATGGCAGGCTTCGGCCGCACGGACCAGCAACCCCAGCTCTTCGGGCCGGTCGGTGTCGCCCCAGCAGAAGTTGTCGAGGATGGCGATGCGCGACGGGTCGGTCCCCACCGCCACCAGGTTGCGCACGGCCTCGTCAATGGCGCAAGCCGCCATGGCGTAGGGATCGATTCGTCCCAGCCGGTGCGCCAGGCCACAAGCCACCGCAAAGCCCAGCTGCTCTCCCAGAATGGGGGCCTGGACTGCAGCATCAGACGGGCCGGCCTCATGAATTCCCACCAAGGGCTTGATGACGCTGCCGCCTTGCACCTCGTGGTCATACTGGCGGATGATCCATTCCTTGCTGGCCACATCGGGCAGGGCCAGGATGCCGGCCAGTGTCTTGCCCCAATCTTCCGTGGCAGGATAGGACGGCTCGCTGGGCGTGGGCTCGGTCCAGTGGGCCTGACGGGTGACCTGGGGGCGGCCACCATGCAGGAACTCCATGTCGAGTTCGCCCACCTGCGTGCCGTGCCAGTACAGGGCCAGCTTGCCGGTGGGCTGGAAAGTGCCCAGTGCAACGGCCTCCACGCCTTCGGCAGCGCATTCAGCCTGGAGGGCGATGAAGTTCCTCGGAGGCACCGCAAGCACCATGCGCTCCTGCGATTCACTGATCCATATTTCCACCGGGGAAAGCCCCTGGTACTTGAGGGGAGCCCGGTCCAGATCGACGCGCGCGCCCATTTCGGCGCCCATTTCCCCCACAGCCGAACTGAAACCTCCCGCGCCGCAGTCGGTGATGGCGCGGTAAAGGCCCTTGTCGCGGCAGCGCATCACCGCCTCGAGCACTTTTTTTTCCTCGATGGCGTTGCCAATCTGCACCGCACCACCGCTGGTTTGCGTGCTGGCAGAGTGGAGGCCCTCGCTGGAAAAAGTGGCGCCATGGATGCCGTCGCGCCCGGTCCGTCCGCCCATGGCCACAATGAGATCGCCCGAATCGACGCGCTTAAGCACCTTGTCGACGGGGAGTAGCCCCACAGTGCCGCAGAAGACCAAAGGATTTGCCAGATAATCGGGGTGGAATACCACGGCGCCATTCACCGTGGGGATACCCATGCGGTTGCCATAATCGCGCACACCGGCAACGACGCCATGGAGGATTTTTTGGGGGTGCAGAACGCCCGGGGGAAGATTACGGGCCGGAAAATCAAGCGGGCCGAAGCAGAAAACATCGGTGTTGCAAACCGGCCGGGCGCCGAGCCCAGTGCCCATGGGGTCGCGGATGACTCCGCCTATGCCAGTGCTGGCACCGCCATAGGGTTCAATGGCGCTGGGGCGGTTGTGGGTTTCCACCTTGAAAACCAGGTGCTGGTCGGGATGGAAGCGAATCACCCCGGCGTTGTCTTCAAAGACCGAAACACACCAGTCATTTTCGCCCAGGTTTTCGCGTACCTTGACCGTGGCTTGAAAAATGGTCTCTTTCAGAAGATTCCGGAAGGTGCGCCCGGGTGTCTCCACCCGGCCCTTCAGGGTTTTGTGGGAGCAATGCTCGCTCCAGGTCTGGGCAATGGTCTCCAGCTCGATGTCCGCGATGTCGCGGCCCAGGCGGCGGACATGCTCCTGGATGCACCGCATCTCGGCCGCTGAAAGGGCCAGCCCCATGCGCTTGCTGATGGCGACCAGAGCCGGGTCATCGAGTCCGTCGAGCTTGACGAACTGCTGTTTCCAGGCTGAAACACCATCCAGGGACAAGCCCTCCAGCTTCTGGCCGCCTGGCAACACCTGCTCGATGGCGGGGTTGGCGATAACACGGCTGCACAGCAGGTCCATGGTCGCCTGGGCCAGAATAGGGCCGTAGTACCGTCGGAAGGTGCGCGCCTCCCTGACCGGGACACCGATTTCACGGGCAAGTTGGCTGACGCTGAGGGCGGCAGGATCCATCACCCCAGGCCTTGGCAAAACGGTAGCGACTGGCAGTGGGTCGGGCAATCCGGAGGCTGGCCTCACCTGGGCAGTTTCAACGAGTGGGTCCACCAGCACTTCCATGGCCAGGCGCTCCACCTGGGCATGACTGGCATCCCCCTCCAAGAGGAATCCCCGGGTGGTGCGCTCGATAAATGCCCGTGGCGGCTCATCCTGGGTGAGCAAGCGGAACTCGTGGCGAACCCGGGCTTCCTCGCGGTCACCGGAAAGGGGCGTGATTTCAACTTCCCAAAGCATGATCCACCTGTCTCTGCCCAAAGGGATTCACGAATACCGCTGGCACATTGCGCCCCAAACCAATTGTCTGGTGGGTAGTGTAGGACTTGTGAGCCGTGCGGGCGGCGTTCCGGGCACCAAAAGCCCCGACCGCCGCAAACTTGTACAAAATGGCTGGGCGGAACCGGGACACAGGATTACTGCCCGGTATCAAGTGTGGTTTTCGGGAGATTTTCAATGCCGGTACAGGCGCGTCAGGTGGTGGTGACGGAACCCTATAAGGTGGCAGTGCGGGAAGTGATGCTGCCGGACCCCGGTCCCCGGCAAATTCTTCTGGCGGCGGATGCCTCGGCCATCAGTGCCGGCACCGAACTGGCCGTTTACACCGGCACCCACCAGTGGCTGAAGGATCCCACCCTGCCAGATTGGAAGTTCCCCTTCCGGCCTGGCTACTCGGCGGCTGGAACCGTGTTGGCGGCCGGCGCTGAGGTGACTGACTGGAAAGCGGGCGACAGGGTCAGTTTTCCGGGCAATCATGCGTCCCATGAGCTCCTTACCCTGGGGCACGAGCGGTGCCGGCTGTGGCGCCTGCCTGAGGGGATGTGCTCCAGGCGCGCGGCATTGGCGTGTATCGCCCGCTATGGCATGGGCGCCCCCATCCGCGCCGGCCTCACCCTGGGACGCAGCGCAGCCGTGCTGGGTTTGGGCATCATTGGTCAATTTGCCTTGCGTAATCTGCGGGCGGCTGGTTGCCACCCGGTGGTGGGTATCGACGCGGTCCCCATGCGGCGCCAGGCTGCCCTGGCAGCGGGGGCTGATGCCGTGATCGATCCGGCCGCGGGGGATGTGCGGGCCCAGTTGCAGAAAATCCTGCCGGGAGGAGCAGAGCTGGTGGCAGATGCCACAGGTGTGCCGGATGCGGTCCCGGTGGCCATGAGCCTGGCTTGCGACGCGGGGCAGGTGGTGGTGGTGGGTAGCCCGCGGGGTATCGCCAAAGAAGTAAACTTCTACGATCACCTGCACCGTCGATATGTCGAGGTGAGCGGGGCGCATGGCAACATGCTGTTCGAGTCTGGGCACACGCGGTTGGCCGGGGCATGGGGTATCGACAAGGCCCAAAACTGGCTGTTGGCCGGGTTGGCCAGCGGGAGGATCAGCCTCAGCGGCCTGGTCACCCACGAGATTGCCCCGGAGCAGGTGGGCGAAGCCTATGAAGGGCTGCTGAAGGACAAGGAAAACTGGCTGGGCGTATTAGTGAACTGGGTCTGAATGTTTTTAGCACTGAACCGAAAGCTGTCGCATGGATTCGTGGGAAGGATACGCCCTGGCTGGGGGAAGCGCCCTGGTGGCCGGGGCCATCAACGCCCTGGCGGGTGGCGGCACCCTGCTCACCTTTCCGGCGCTGCAGCTGGTGATGTCGCCCATGCAGGCCAACATGACCAGCACCGTTGCCCTCTTTCCGGGATCCCTGGCGGGATCCTGGGGTTTTCGGCAGGAGATTATTGGGGGAAAAGACTGGCTGGCCCGCCTGCTGCCGGCCAGCGTGGCGGGTGGCGTTCTTGGTTCCTTTTTGCTGATCTGGGGATCGCCGGGTCATTTCGATGTCTTGGTGCCCTGGCTGGTTCTCACCGCCTCGGTCCTGTTCATCGCCCAGCCCTGGCTTGGGCGTGGACAATCAGGGCAGTCCGGACCTCCCACCTGGGGTTTGGTGGGCTTGGCCAGCCTGGTCCAGTTTGCCGTGGCTGTTTACGGGGGCTACTTCGGGGCGGGTATTGGCATCCTCATGCTGGCCACTCTGGGGCAGTGGGGGGTGGGCGGTCTCCATCGTGTGAATGGCATGAAAAATCTGCTGGCATCCATCATCAATGGCATCTCGGCAATTATTTTCAGCTTTTCGGGGGAGGTCCGCTGGGATTATGTTCTGGTGATGGGATTGGCGGCTGTAACAGGGGGATACCTGGCCGGCCGGGTGGGGCCAAAAATACCTCGCCAATGGCTGCGCAATTTTGTGATTTGCGCAGGTGTGCTCCAAACTCTCTATTATTTCGTGAGACAGGTGGGTTGGACGGTATGACCGTGGGTGCGTTTGCCTGCGGAACTGCCATTCCTTGGAGGCTAGGAGCATGCGGATGCCTGCGAAACAGTATTTCCGACTGGGGCTGACAGCGGCGCTGTTGGGTGTGGTACTGGGCTGCGCCGAGGGACCAGCCCTGGGGGTAAGCCAAAATGGGGGAGGAAAAGGGATGCCGATTGATGTGCCGGAAGATGCCAAGAAAACTGAGAGTGGCTTGAAGTATGTGGAATTGAAGGAAGGAACCGGGGCCGTTGCCAAAGCTGGCAATGCGGTGGAGGTTCATTATACGGGCTGGCTACAGTCCAACGGCACCAAGTTCGATTCCAGCGTGGATCGCAAAAAAGCCTTCAATTTCGACCTCGGCGCCCGCAAGGTGATTGCCGGGTGGGATGAGGGCGTGGCCGGCATGAAGGAGGGTGGCAAGCGCAAACTGTTCATCCCTGCCAAGCTGGGTTACGGTGACCGCGGCGCGGGCGGCGTGATCCCCCCAGGTGCCGACCTGGTTTTCGAGGTGGAGTTGCTTTCTATCCAGAAAGGCATCGATGTTCCCGCCACCGCGGAGAAGACTGCCAGCGGGCTGCGCTATGTCGATAGCAAAAAGGGCGAAGGCGTTGCTGCCTCCAAGGGCCGCAAGGTGGTGGTGCATTACACCGGCTGGCTGGAAAGCAACGGCAAGAAGTTCGATTCCAGCGTTGACCGCGCCGAACCCTTTGACTTCAAGCTGGGTGGCGGCGAGGTAATTGCCGGGTGGGATGAGGGTGTGGATGGCATGCGGGTCGGCGGCAAGCGTCGACTTTTCATCCCCGCCAAGCTGGGTTACGGTGACCGCGGCGCGGGTCGGGATATTCCCGGTGGCGCCAGCCTGGTGTTTGATGTGGAGTTGCTGGAAGTGAAATAATTGCCTAATAGTCTCGAAGTTTGGGACGAATGGGGTAAATGGAAGGGCTCTCGCACTGCGAGAGCCCTTTTTTTGTTGACGAACGGGGTAGACTGGTGTTTATTAGTCGTGTTGAATTTAAAAATGCGCCAATCCTGCCGTTTTCTGGGCGCGCGGTTTTCAGAGCACACCCAGTGCTGACGAGTTTCGCTTTTATGCGCGGTTCTGAGTGCGCGCAGTCACAATCGAGGGCCGAACTGATGAGCAGTGTTCCCACAGGTACTTGGAATTCTGACCCAGCGCATTTTGCGAAAGCATTCTCACGCCGCAACTTCCTCCATGTTGGCGCGGTGGGCTTTTTGGGCCTGTCGCTGGATGGCCTGCTCCGGCGTGAAGCCCGCGCCGTCGACTCCATCGGCGGTCGGCCCAGCAAGGAAGGCAAAGCCAAGTCACTCATTCACATCTTCCTGCCCGGTGGCATGGCCCACCAGGACACCTTCGATCCCAAGCCACTGGCTTCCGTTGACTACCGGGGTGAGGTGGGCTGGATCAATACCAAGGTCGAAGGGGTGCAACTGGGCGAGTACTTCAAGCAGACCGCCGGGATCACCGACAAGATCACCATCTGCCGGGCCATGACCCACGGTGAGGCCGCCCATGAGCGGGGCACTCACAATATGTTTACCGGCTACCGGCCCAACCCCTCGCTGGTTTTCCCCAGCATCGGCAGCATCGTCAGCCACGAGTTTGGGCCCCGCAACAACCTGCCGCCCTATGTGTGCATCCCCAGCATGCCTTCCAATTTCGCCGGCTCGGGCTATCTGAGCAGCGCATATTCTCCCTTTTCCCTGGGAAGTGACCCTGCCGCAGGCAATTTCACGGTGCAGGATCTCAACCTGCCTGGCGATGTCGATGCCAAGCGCTTCACCTCGCGCCGCAGCATGCTCGACGCGGTGAACAACCACTTCGCCAGCAAGGAAAAGGCAGACGGCCTGGAGGCGATGGATACTTTCTATCAGCGCGCTTACGGCCTGATCAGCTCGCAGAAGGCCCGCGAGGCGTTCAATATCAACGCCGAGCCTGCCGCTATCCGTGACGAATACGGTCGCAACGAGGCCGGGCAGCGTATGCTGCTCGCTCGTCGGCTGGTTGGCGCGGGCGTGCGGCTGGTTACCCTCACTTATGGTGGCTGGGATATGCACGGCGGTATCAAGGGCGCCATGGCAGGCCAGGTGCCGGCTTTGGACCAGGGTTTTGCCACGCTGATCCGCGACCTGGATCGTAGCGGCATGCTCGATAGCACCATGGTGATGATTTCCAGCGAGTTCGGCCGCACGCCGAAGATCAATGGCACTGCGGGCCGCGATCACTGGCCCAAGGTTTTCAGCATCGTCCTGGCTGGTGGCGGCATCAAGAAGGGCTTCGTCTATGGCAAGTCCGATCCTACCGCCAGTGAGCCCGATGATGACGCCCTGTCTGTGGAAGACATGGCCATGACCGTTTACAACCAGTTGGGTATCGATGGCGACAAGCGACTGATGTCCCCGGGCAACCGCCCCATCGACATCGTTCGCGATGGCAAGGTTGTCAAGGAATTGCTTTCCTGATTTTAGCCTTCAGAAGCCGCGGGCAGGGGGGTACCCGGTGCCCTTTCCCGCGGCTTGTCCGTCTTGTTTGACTGACTCTAGCAGCATGAGGTTCACCATGAGCATTGCAGGCGGCATGGGCCGTTGGATGGTTCTTTTGCTGGTGTTCTCCCTCGGAGCAGGGGTGGGCCGTGCCAACACGCCTTCGCTGGGTGGCGTGTCGCCCCGCGGCGTGCAGCGTGGCATCGAAACCGAGATCACCCTCAGCGGCGCCCGCCTGACGAACCCCAGGGAGATTGTTTTTTACTCCCCCGGTATCCAGGTTCTGGCGCTCACTCTGGTGAATGACACAACCTTGAAAGCCAAGTTGAAGATCGCCCCCGATTGCCGGTTGGGGGAGCATATCCTGAGGGTGCGCACAGCCCTGGGGCTGACAGAAGCCCGCACTTTCTGGGTGGAAGCTCTGGCAGAGGTAGCTGAGAAGGAGCCCAACAGCGATTACGCCCTGCCGCAAAAAGTGGCAATGAACACCGTGATCGCCGGCGTGGTTGACAACGAGGATGTCGATTATTTCGCGGTGGATCTGAAAAAAGGTCAGCGCCTGGCGGTTGAAGTGTTTGCCATGCGCCTGGGTGGGGCCTTCTTTGACCCCTATGTGGCTATTCTCGATTCCAAACGCTTTGAAATGGCCGCCAGCGATGACAGCCCTATGGCCGGCCAGGATGGCATGTGCGCCATTGTTGCTCCTGCTGATGGTACTTATGTGGTCCAGGTTCGCGAAACCAGTTATGGCGGTAACGGTGGCTGCCAGTACCGCCTGCACATCGGTTCATTCCCGAGGCCCACAGCGGTTCTTCCCGCTGGTGGTAAACCTGGCGAGGAACTGGAAGTGACTTTCCTGGGTGACCCGACCGGTCCCTTCAAGCAAAAAGTGAAGATTCCCGCCGATTCCCCTGCCAACTGGCGCTTGCACGCCCAGGATGCGAACGGCATTTCCCCTTCAGGTTTGCCTTTCAGGGTGGTTGACCTGGCCAATGTGGTCGAGGTGGAGCCCAACGATATTCCTGCGCAAGCTACGACCGGGCCGGGTCCGGTGGCATTTCAAGGTGTGGTGGGTAAGCCTGGCGATGTCGATATCTTCAAGTTTCCTGGCAAGAAAGGCCAGGTTTTCGATGTCCATTGCTACGCGCGGCGCCTGGGCTCCCAGCTCGATCCGGTGATGTACCTGGCAATCGAGGGCGCGGTGCCATTTGTTTCGGCGGACGATGCGGTCGGCCCTGACAGCTACTTCCGGGTTACCCTGCCTGATGACAAGAATTACCTCCTGACCATTCATGATCACCTGAAAAAGGGTGGGCCTGAGTACTCCTATCGGGTGGAATTCACGCCGGTGTCCCCCAAGTCGACTCTGAGCGTGCCACGGGTTGCCCTGTACTCCCAGGAGCGCCAGGCAATCACCGTCCATAAGGGCAATCGCATGGCTTCCCTGGTGACTGTGGGCCGGGCCGAATGGGGTGGCGAAGCCAAATTGACCGCCGAGAACCTGCCAGCGGGTGTAGTCATGCAAAACGAGAACATGCCCCCCAACCTCGACACCATTCCGGTGGTCCTTGAAGCGGCCCCAACCGCGGCTATCGATGGCAAGCTGGCCATGTTCAAAGCCAGGCCCGCCGACGAGAAGCAGCCCACTTTTCCTTCCCAGTTCAGCCAGGTGGCTGAATACATCATCAATGCCCCGGGCCAGTCGATCTACTGGAAGACCGAGATGGAGCGGGAAGCCGTGGTGGTGGCCGATGAAGTACCCTTCAAGATCAATGTGATTGAGCCGAAATGCCCGCTGGTGCAGAACGGAACAATGCAGCTGCGAATTGTTGCCGAACGCAAGCCAGGCTTCACGGCGCCGATCAATGTCTATCCGCTTTTCAATCCGCCGGGGGTATCCACCCAGGGTGCGGCAACGATCCCCGAAAAGGGGAACGAGATCACTCTCACTATCAATGCTGCTCCCAATGCCCAGGTGAAAGCCTGGAAAACGGCCATCATTGCCAACAGCACCGTTGTGGGTGGGCCGGCCTGGGTGTCGAGCCAGCTCTTCACCCTGAATGTGGCCGCACCTTATTTTTCCATGGCCATGGAGCGTGGTGCGGTGGAGCAGGGCAAAGAAACCGAGATCCCTTGCAAGATCACCGTCACCACACCGATTGCCACACCGGGCAAGGTGAAAATTGTCGGCCTGCCACCTAAGGTTGAGGCTCCCGAACTGGAGATCAAGGCCGACACCAAGGAACTGGTTTTCAAACTGAAGGTCGACAAAACCGCAACTCCTGGAAAGCATGGCAATATCTTTTGCCAGGCTGTAATAACGGTGAACGGTGAACCGGTCCTTCATAATGTGGGCAGCACCGAGTTGCGTATTGATGTGCCTGTGCCGCCCAAAGTGGTGGTGGCGGCCCCCATGCCGATGCCGATGGCCAAACCCGTGCCGGTGCCTGTCGCCGCTCCAATGGAAAAGCGGCTGACCCGGCTAGAAAAGTTGCGACTTGAGCAGGCTGAGCGGGAAAAACAGGGTAAACAGTGAGTGTGATTGGCGGTTGAAGACCAGGCTGAAATTGGTGGTTCTGATACGCGTGGCTTGTTTGATTGTGTATTCTGGAGGGGCTGAGATGTTGAACCGTTCGATGCCGGCTTGGGTTTTACTGTTGGCTATAGCCAGCGGGGCCTGGGCCCAGACACCCGCCCCCGCCAAAGTGACGGCCCCGGTTCCCCCTGCAGTTCCACCCGCGAAGGTTGCGGTCCCGCCTCCGGCGGTTGCTGTCCCGGTTTCCACCGTGCAGCGGCAGTTGGTCAAGCTCGAGATCCTGCCACCGCAGGTCAATCTGGCTACCAGGCAATCCCGTCAGGTGGTGTCGGTGCAGGCCACTTATGCTGATGGCATCACTGAAGATGTTACCGAAAAATCCCGGCCCCGCCTGAGCAACGCCGCGCTGGCCCGCTGGGAAAAGAACACGCTCCTTCCGGTGTCTGATGGTGCCTGTGAGCTGGTCGCCGAGTTTGGCGGTCGTGCGGTGATGGTGCCGGTCCAGGTGACCCAGGCGGCTGAGGACAGGCCAATCAGTTTTCGCCTGGATGTGATGCCCATCTTCATGCGGGCCGGTTGCAATCAAGGTGGCTGCCATGGTGCCGCCCGTGGCAGGGACGGTTTCCGTCTCTCCCTGTTTGGTTTTGATGCCGAAGGCGATCACTACAGGCTCACCCGCGAATTTAACGGCCGTCGTCTGAATATGGCCAGCCCGGCGGACAGCCTGCTGCTGGAGAAATCTGCCGCCAAGGTGGCTCACACCGGCGGGGCCCGCATTGTTGAGAATGACCTGTACTGGAATTCCTTCGTTCGTTGGCTGGATGCAGATGCGCCGAATGACGCGGCCACCATTGCCACCTGCGTGGGTGTGGATATCTTTCCGAAAAATGCGGTTCTCAATGGCAAGGGTGCCGGCCAGCAGATGGTGATCAAAGCCCGCTACTCGGACGGTAGCGATCGTGATGTGACCCACCTGGCTTTGTTCCTGTCGAGCAATGAGACCAGTGCCAAAATCGCCCCGGATGGTCAGGTGACGGCCGGTGAGCGTGGCGAAGCCTTTGTCATGGCGCGGTTTTCCACCTTCACGGTGGGTAGCCCGATTGTGGTGCTGCCCAGGGATTACCAGTTTGTCTGGAACAACCCGGCCGAGACCAACTACATCGACAAACTGGTGGACGCCAAGCTGCAAAAGCTTCGCATCACCCCCAGCGGCATTTGCAGCGACGAGGTTTTTCTCCGTCGCGCCTTCCTCGATATTGTCGGCACTATGCCCGAGGCCGAGGATTACAAGAAATTCATGACCAGTGTCTCGCCGAAAAAGCGCGAAGAGCTGGTGGACGAACTGATCAGCCGCAAGGAGTTCGTGGAATTGTGGGTGCTGAAATGGGCTGAACTTCTGCAGATCCGCAGTTCCAACCAGATGAGCTACAAGGCCACCCTGCTTTATTACAACTGGTTGCAGGACCGCATTGCCCGCAATGTGCCTGTGAACGAATGGGTGGCCGAACTGCTTGGCGCTTCGGGCGGTACCTTCAAGAACCCACCCACCAACTACTACCAGAACGAGACCGACATCCTGAAGGTCACCGAGAATGTGGCCCAGGTGTTCATGGGCATGCGCATCCAGTGCGCCCAGTGTCACAACCATCCGTTCGACCGCTGGACCATGGACGACTACTACAGCTTCGCCGCCTTCTTTTCGCAGATTGGGCGCAAGGGCGCCGATGATCCCCGCGAACTGGTGGTTTTCAACTCCGGTGGCGGCGATGTGCGCCATCCCGTGAACAACAAGGTGATGCAGCCGAAGTTCCTGGGTGGGGTCGCACCCGACACCGCCGGCAAGGATCGGCGGCAGATGATGGCCCAGTGGCTGGCTTCCCCTGAAAATCCCTACTTTGCGACCAACATGTCGAACATTGTCTGGGCCCACTTCATGGGGGTTGGCATCATCCACGAAGTGGACGATGTGCGCGTCAGCAATCCCCCCAGCAACCGGGAACTGCTCGACGAACTGGGCAAGAAGTTCACCGACTACAAGTACGATTTCAAAAAGCTGGTTCGTGATATCTGTAATTCACAAACCTATCAGCGGGCCACCACAACTAATGCCTCCAATGAACTGGACGGACGCAACTTCAGCCATGCTTCCATTCGGCGCATCAAGGCCGAGACTTTCCTCGATTGCATCACTCAGGTGACCACCACCCGTAACAAGTTCCCTGGGCTACCCTTGGGAGCGAGGGCAGTGCAGATCGCTGACGGCACGGTGAGCAACTACTTCCTCACCACCTTTGGCCGGGCCACGCGCGAAACGGTCTGCGCCTGTGAGGTGCGACTGGAGCCGACGCTGTCACAGTCGTTGCATCTGCTTAATGGCGAAACCACTGGTAATCGCATCAAGCAGGGCGACCTGGTGGGTAAAAGGCTGACCGAGAAGAAAACACCCCCGGAGATTCTGGAGGAGATTTACATCCGCTGTCTGGCCCGCAAACCCACCGATCTGGAGCGCCAGAAGATCATGGCTCTGGTTGATGTTGAAACAGACAAGAAAAAAGCCCTGGAAGACGCCTTCTGGGCTGTGCTGAATTCGCGCGAGTATATGTTCAACCACTAAGGGTTTCACCATCCAGCATGGGCCGTGCCCATGCTGGACAGCAGCCGAACCGGACAGCAAACAAGGGGGCGAGCCCCCCCACAGAGGCGCACCATGAATACGCTGATCACGCTGTTGGCTATGACCATCCCTGCCCAGGGCGAAAAAAAGGTCAATTACCAGGACCATGTTTTGCCTGTCCTTCAGGCGAAATGCGCCAACTGTCATTCCACCGACAAGAAGCGTGGTGGGCTGGTGGTGACCAATTACACCAAACTGATGGAGGGTGGCAGCTCAGGCGTGGTGGTCAAACCGGGTGACCCGTCCAACTCCTCGCTTTTCAATACGGTGGCCCACAAGGTCGAGCCGTTCATGCCGCCAAAAAGTCCGAAGATTGCCGATGCCGAGATTGCCATCATCGAGGGGTGGATTTCAGCCGGTGCCCCGGAGACTTCAGGTAGCAAGGTGATGGCTGTCGCCAAGAAAGAGATTGGCCTGAAATCGGTGGTGCGGGGCCGTCCCGAGGGGCCTCCCCCCATGCCTTCCAAGCCTTTGCCGCAGGAGCCGGTCACCAAAACCCGGCGGGCTAATCCGGTTACTGCCATCGCTTCCAATCCCTGGAGCCCATTGGTGGCTGTGGGTGGATTGAAGCAGGTGCTGCTTTATCATGCCGACACCCAGGAATTGTTGGGAATGCTACCCTTCCCCGAAGGGTTGCCAACCGTCCTGAAGTTCAGCCGGAATGGTGGGCTCTTGCTGGTGGCTGGTGGCCGTGGCAGCGCCACGGGCAAGGTGGCCCTTTTCAATGTGCAGACAGGTGAGCGCATCACCACCGTGGGTGAAGAGACCGACACGGTGCTAGCTGCAGATATTAGCCCTGATCAGTCGCTAATAGCCTTGGGCGGGCCCAGCAAGATGCTGCGTGTCTACAACACCGCCGATGGCAAGCTGGTTTATGAGGTGAAAAAACACACCGACTGGATCACCGCCCTTGAGTTCAGCCCCGATGGCGTGCTGCTGGCCACAGGCGACCGCTCCAGCGGCATGTATGTCTGGGAATCATTCAACGGCCGGGAATACTTCACCCTGCGAGGACACGGCGGCGCTATCACCGAGCTGTCGTGGCGGCAGGATTCCAATATCCTGCTTTCCGGGTCTGAGGATGGAACGGTGCGCCAGTGGGAGATGGAAAATGGCGGGCAGGTCAGGTCATGGGCCGCCCACGGGGGTGGTGTGCTGGGTGCCCGTTATGGCATGGACGGCCGGATTGTTTCCGCTGGCCGGGACCGCACCGTCAAGCTATGGGACGGCAACGGTGGTGCGGTGCGCTCCTTTGAGGCCTTGCCCGACCTGGCATTGCGGGCCACCCTCACCCATGATGGCACCCGCGTGCTGGGCACTGACTGGACTGGCCAGGTGGTGGAATGGACAGCTATCGACGGAAAACGCCTGGGTGTTTTGGCTGCCAACCCAGGCAGCTTGGCGGATCGCCTGGCATTGGCCGCCAAAGAACTGGAAAAGAAGCAGGCTGCATTGGCACCCCTTCTGGTTCAGGCCAGGCAAGCTGATGATGTCATGAAACAAACCAGCGCTGCCATCAACGAGGTGGTCGCCCTGCAAAAAACGATGCCTCCCCAGATCGAGTTGCTCAAGGCGGGGCAAGCCAAAGCCAAGGCTGCAAAGGATGCTTTGCAAAGCAGCAAAACAGGGCTGGAGATGGATGCCAAGGGGCGCGAGGTGGTGCTGCTGGAATTAAGGGGTATGCTCACCCGTCTGAAAGACCTGGCCCAGAAGGCACCTGCCGACAAAGCGCTGCCACTGGCAGCCACACGGGCGCAGGCGCTGGTCGTGCTAATCGAGCAGGAGGCGGCCCCTGTTGCCACCAAACTGAAAGAGCTGGAGCCCAGTCTGGCCCGTGAAACCAAAGCCCAAACCGATGCCGAGGGCCAGTTGGCCGCACTGACTGTCCAGTTGGCCGCCTTGCCCAAGCGGTTGGTGGATATGCAAGCCGCGCAAAAGACGGCGACAGACAGGGTGAAGGCCACGCAGGTTTTGGCCCAGCAGGCGCAGGTCGATTTCGATGTGGCCAAAGCCATTGTCGACCGTCTCAAGGCCCGTCAAGCGACAGTTTCAACCCAGCCGGCCAAAGCAGCGGGGTCCTGAACAGGGTTGTTTGCGGGAATTCGGGCTCGCCTTCCGTGACGACAGGCAAGCTGGTATGTTACCAGATAGGTGACCAGGACAGGACTTTTTCAGGGGAATTGGATCATGGGCGCTCGCCGCGAACGATTGGACCAACGGATGGCCGATCAAGCTGTCTCACGCCGGGTGAACGGCATACCCAAAAACGCAGCCAGAGTGCGCAAGCAAGCCCGTCTGGTCGCCCTCGTGGGGCAACTGGCTTTTCCTTACACCCCAACCATTCGCAGCTGGATCAGCGAAGCTGCAGGCAAGCCTTTCTCCCAACTGGACGAAGCCGCGATCAAGGCATTGCTGGCTGCCCAGCCCGCGAAAGCCTGATCATTCCAGCCTTTGGTTTTGGAAAGCCCGGTCCCTACTCAAGGGACTGGGCTTCGTTTTTTCATGTCCAGTGACCCACAGGCTGGTTGCAAGCCAGCAGCCACTTAGCATCACCGGGATTGGCGTCCATGCTGGTCACAAGCCAGCAGCCGCATAGGCAGTACTGGAATGAGTTTGAACAGGCGCCGAAAAACCCAGTTGCGTTGTGTCGCCACGCGCTGACAGGCATGGCAGGTGCGGGCGTGGCCCTGCGGGTCACGCCAGAGGCGGTCTGACCAGATGTCTGTGAATTCAGCGCGGTGAGCGGCAGTGAGGTTGCGTCGGTCCAGCTCTTCTTCGCAGGCACGCAGACCATCAGCGGTCAGGCCTTCGGAGAAAAAACTCCAGCGGTCAAGGAGCTCCTCGTCACTGAGAAAAAGCAGATGATTCTTTCTTTTTTCGTCGGGCTCGTTGGTGAAAGCAAACATTTTCGCCTTGGGGAAAGAGAACCGTTGTGGGGCCACTTCCTCACCATGGAGGGTAGAAGAAACGGCTGGAACGGTAATTTTTGACTTTGGGTGGCGATTGCATGTAAAATGGTAGCGTAGCATATCATGGAAATCGGGCATGATTTTCGGATGGCTCCATGCCAGGAGAGGTTGTCATGTGCACTTCCAGGTTGAAAGCTCTTTTTCGCAAGTTTGCTCCCTGGGGTCTTGGCCTGGCATTCGTGGGGTTGGGTTGCTGTCTTGTCGGCTTGCCCTCCCGGGTGGCGGCTGATGATGGTGCGCCCAAAAAAACCGATTCGAAGGAAAAGGCACCGAAAGACACTCCCCCCGGAAAGGCCAAACCCACGGCTGAAACTGCGCCGGATGGCGACTCTTCCGAAGATGATGCCAAACCGGCGGAGGGGGCCGGAAAGAAGCCAGCCGAGAAAAAGGAAGCCCCCGAGAAAACAGCCAAGAGCGCACCTCCTGTCCGCATTGTGCCGCGTCAGCAGACCCTCGTGGGCAAACCCGACGAGGTGCGCATCACCCAGGGCGCCCTGAAGATCATCAATAGCAAGTTGCAGGAGGCGTGGCGGGAAAACAAGGTGCAGCCTTCCCACTATGTGGACGACCACGAGTTTGCCCGCCGGGCTTCACTCGATATTATTGGCCGTATTGCCACATCCGAGGAATTGACCAAATATCTGCGGTATCCGGCACCCAGCCGAAGGCCCCAGATCATTGAGGATCTGCTGGCCCATGAAGACTATCCTAAGCACTGGGGCACCATGTGGGCCAACTGGTTGCTGGGCCGTTCGGGTGTTTTTGGCAGGGGTACCTACCACGATGGCCTCACGGTTTGGCTGGAGGACCAGTTCGCGCAGAACCGCACCTACGACAAGCTAGCCAGCGACCTGATTACCGCCAAAGGCAAGAACACCGAGAATCCCCAGGTGAATTTCATCCTGGCCCATCTTGGTGAGCAAAATGCCCAGGGCAAGCGCGATCAGGAGGGGCAGTTCGAAATGGTGCCGATCACTTCTCGCATCACCCGGTTGTTCCTGGGCATGCAACTGCAGTGCGCCCAGTGCCATGATCATCCTTTCAACAATGCGGTCACGCAAAAACACTTTTGGGGTGTAAACACTTTTTTGCGGCAGGTGGAACGGGAGGGCACACCGCCCGCGGAAACCATGCGGGCCATGACTTACCCGGTGCTCACCCTCAAGGAAAACACTAAAGCCAACTCCGAGGGCCTGGTTTATTACGAGAAGCGCAATGGTGTGATATTACCCACCAAGGCCACTTTTCTCGACAGCCCCAAACCCACGGATTCGGCCTCCATCGCCCGCCGCGAGATGCTGGCCAATTATGTGACCGGGCATGACAATTTTCCCCGCGCGCTGGTCAATCGCATCTGGTCTGCCTTCATGGGTGTCGGCTTCACCACCCCCATCGACGATTTCAACGAGCAGAACACGCCCGCCTTGCCGGAGCTGCTCAATGGGGTGGCGACCGAGTTCAAACAGTATGGTTTCGATCAGAAGCGGTTGATCCGCTGGATCTGCAACAGCGACATGTACCATCTCAGCTATTCCGCCAACCGCACCAATGAGAAGCCCGAGGTCAACGGACTGTTCAGCCGGATGCAGCTCAAGAGTATGAGCCCCGAGCAGCTCTTCGAATCGCTGATGGTGGCCACCAAGTCGGAGGCCACCGAGAGCAAGGATAGCAAGCAGCAATTGAGGGCCACCTGGTTGAACACTCTGGTGACCAGTTTTGGTGACGACGAGGGGAACGAGGTCAACTTCAACGGCACTGTGGTGCAGGCCCTGCTGATGATGAACGGTTCCGACATCAACACCGCCATTACCCGCGCTGAAAAGGGCACGGTCGCCGTGGCGATGGCGCGCAACAAGGGTGTGCCCGCGCGGGTTATCAGCGACTTGTATATTGCTGCCCTCAACCGTCCGCCCCGCTCGGGCGAGGTGGCCACCATTGTCAAAAAGATGACAATGCGCCTGAAGGACAAGGAGCCTATTGCTCCCTATCAGGATCTTTTCTGGGCTCTTTTGAACAGCAATGAGTTCATGCTGAACCACTAACCGGGTCACACTCCTTTTTTGATAAAAGGGGTGGCACAGCAGCCGGATACCAAACCGCGAATCCTGCCGGCTTGCTTGCTGTGCGGGCTACCGAGTCCGCGGCTGTTGCGGTGGCAATTGCGGCAAGCTTTGGCGGCTACGGTGGACCCCAACCATTGGACAGTTTTTTGCAGTTTCTTAGCTTCGGAAATACCCCTGGGTATATCCTTGGTTCTAGTCACCCAAGCATGATTTTTGCCCCGTGACCCTTACCCTGTCGTGGGGTTGCGGGGCGAAATATCATGCGCCAGCCTTCCGTGTCACCGATGGCCTTTTCATTCGGTGGAACTCTATCGGGTTTTTGTTGCCCAACAACTGGTGCGGCCTCCTCTCATTGTAAAACCTGAAGTATTTTTTCAATCCCTCCTGCAACTACTTCGGGCTGCAATAACCTTTCAGATACACGCCCTCGTACTTCACCGTCCGCCACAGCCTTTCCACGAAGATGTTGTCAAAGCACCTTCCCTTGCCATCCATGCTTACCCGGACCCCGGCACCCTCGACCGCCCCGATCCAGGCGTTGCTCGTGAACTGAACCCCTTGGTCCGTATTGAAAATGGCCGGATTGCCCATCGACAGCGCCTCCTGCAGCATCTCCATGTGGTGGACCCCGAAAACTGGACAGGTGCCTTAGCT
>QWOS01000078.1 GCA_003669555.1 Planctomycetota bacterium | reverse complement strand
TCTTGCCCTGGCGTGGATCATCCATCCGGCCGAAATAGGATCGTGTCAGCCGAAAAAGAGCATCGGCTGTAAAATCCTTACGGGGCTTGGCTAAGACTGGTGGCATGATGGCAATTCCTTTTGCCTTTATTTCACAATGGGAACTCCAGGTAGTTAATTTTGCAGCTGCGTTTACGAAAGGGAAGGCCAAAAAAGACTATTTTTTAGCTAGAAAAGTGTTGCCCGGGAATTGCTGGCAAAAGTGCCATGTTTGCAATGACCGCGCCAGCTTGTGGAGACTCTTTTCAAATGATCCCATTTCGATTCTTTGCGTGTTTGTCGCTGATCGTGTTTGGTTTTGCTTTTGGCTGTGGTGCTGCCAAGTTGGGACCTATCAGCCAGGTAAAGCTTGCGGTCAGCAGTCCAGCATTCAAGGACGGAGGCGATTTCCCTGTCGAGTTCACCGGAGATGGTGAGGGCGTTTCACCGCCCGTGTCCTGGAAGAATCCTCCTAAGGGAACCAAAAGCTTCGCGTTGAATTTGTGGCACATACCAGGACAGGGTGACGTCAAATCCTACTGGGTCGTTTACAACATTCCGGCCACCGTCACGGGCCTTGAGAAGGGCTCCATGGACATAGGCATCACCGGACACAATGACAAGAACCGTCAGGAATACGACCCGATGAAATCGAAGGGGCCTGGCGTCAAGGAATACAACATCACCGTCTACGCCCTTTCCGAGGAGCCGAAATTCGGTTCCAAAAAGGTGAACCGGGCGGAACTCCTCAAATCCATCCAGAAGATAACCCTGGCCGAGGGGACCATCCGCTACAAGTACGAGCGCGGCAAGAAAATGGAATGAACCTTAGAACGGGGATATTCCCGTTTGCGCCAGAGCCCGAGCATGTGTCCCCTTTTCCCAGGGAGGTCCAGCCTGGTTTACTTCGCGGTTTTGTCTGCTTTCAACTGTTTTTGGAAGTAGTCCAGCAGGGCTTTGTCGGCTTTTTGGGCATCTTCGCCTTTGAAGCCGTGACCTGCGCCCGGAAGGGTGAGAAGGTCGGCTTCGACTCCCGCGGCCTTGAGTTTGTCGACGATCCAGACGGCTTGCTCATGGGCGACATATTTGTCTTCGGTGCCATGGATGCAAAGGGTTGGCGCCGCGTTGGGTGTCACCCAGTAAAGTGGACTTGAGCGAAGGTGCGCGGGGAGAGCCGTTTGCAGGTTGCCTCCCAGGAACAGGGGCAACACTTCGGCGGCATCAACACTTTTACCATAGGATTTGGTGAAATCACTGGGGCCATACACATTGACGACGCAGTTCACTCTGGACGATTGTTCGGGATTGCCTCCATCTCCTTCAAATCCGCGCACATCGGAGGTCACTCCCAGAAACTGAGCGAGGTGACCACCCGCTGATCCGCCCGTCACGCCAATCCGGTTGGGATCGATCCCGTACCTGGTCGCATTGGCGCGCAGCCAACGAACGGCCGCCTTGCTGTCTTCGACGGCGGCGGGGAATTTGTGCTTCGGGGCAAGGCGATAGGTCATGGTCACGGCGACATAGCCTTCCGAGGCGAGCCTGATGCAAAGACCATCGTAGCTGTCCCGCTTGCCCGCGCGAAAGCCGCCGCCGTGGATGCAAAGGATGGCGGGGAGTGGCCCTGCGGCGTTTTTGGGCCGTGCCATGTTGAGTTGCAGTGGTTCGGTGCCCTGGGGTTTGGCATATTCGATGCCTGTTTCAAAGGTCACAGTGTCAGGGATTTTGGGGCCCGGCGCGGGTTTTTGGGCGGTAGCCCACCCGGAAGAAAGCGCAAAACACAAGGCCAGCGCCAATACCTTGGCACGCAAGATCGTGGACAACATGGGAAAGGCTCCGGAGAGGAGGAGAAAAACCAAAGGAGGGTACGGGGAAAATCTACTGTTTCCCAGACCTTTGTCGCCATGAATTTTCTTTCTCTTTCGGGCCGTTCATGGTAAATTGAAATCTCTCTCCATTTGCCTGGTCTCCTGCCGGGCGTATTGTGGTGTCCTTATGCTCTGGATTCCCGCTCTCCTTATCCCTTTGATTGGCCAAACACAGGTTGACTTCAACCGTGATGTTCGCCCCATCCTTGCGGACAAATGCTTTCACTGTCATGGGCCGGATCAGGAAAACAACAATTCCAGCCTTCGGCTTGACTCGGCCAAGGGCGCCGCACGGGCCGTTCGCGGGAAAACTCCCGAAGATGCGGAATTGGTCCAGCGGATCCTTTCGACCGATCCCGACTTGCAGATGCCTCCCCCGGAATCGAACACCACCAAAAAACTGAGCAAGGCAGAAATCGCCATCCTCAAAGCCTGGGTAGCCAATGGCGCTCCGTATGCCATGCACTGGGCCTATGAACGCCCCATCAAGGGCCTGCTTCCAGCTGCGTCTGATTCCCGCTGGTCCCAGCCGATCGACCGGTTCATCGCCGCCCGCCTGGCCAAGGAGGGGCTGCCCCACGGACCCCGCGCACCCAAGGAACTTTTGCTGCGGCGGGTAACTCTCGACCTGACCGGTTTCCCCCCCTCGCCTGCCGAACTTTCCGCGTTCCTCAACGACAACTCCCCGCAGGCCCATGAGCGCGCAGTGGATCGTCTGCTGGCGTCGCCTCGCTATGGCGAACGGATGGCGCTGATGTGGATGGACCTTGCCCGCTATGGCGATTCGAGCGTCTACCATGCGGATGGCCCCCGCGACATGTGGGGATGGCGCGATTGGGTGATCCGCGCTTTCAACACCAACATGCCCTATGACCGCTTCACGCTCGAACAGCTCGCGGGAGACCTGGTTTCTGCGGCCACCGTCGACCAGAAAGTCGCCTCGGGCTTCAACCGCAACCATGCCACCACCGACGAAGGGGGCGTCATCCCCGAAGAGTTCCGGGTCGACTATGTCGTCGATCGTGTGAAGACCGTCTCCAGCACTTGGCTTGCCATGAGCATGGAGTGCAGCCAATGTCACGACCACAAATACGATCCCGTCTCCCAAAAGGACTACTACCGCTTCTACTCGTTTTTCAACAACACCAAAGACCCCGGGATGCAGACCCGCAACGGCAACCAGGCACCTCTTGTGGAGATTTTTGATCCCGAAGCCGAAGCCAAACACGCCGTTGTCCAGGCGGAGAAGGATAAAGCCGCAAAAGAGATTGCCGATATTCGCACCCAATCTGCCTCATCGAAGGCTTTCTCCGAGTGGGCCGCCCAACAGAAAATCCCGGTCGGTCCCAACCCGAAACCAGCCGAATCGCTTTTCTTCCTTCCCCTTGGGGAGAAGGATCGCGCCGAATTTTTGGTCTCGGGCACAGGAACCATCGGCCATGCCGTCGAAGGGCGATTGAAAGACGCCAAAAGACCCGGCGGCGCCGGGGTCAACCTCGAAGGGAACACGCTCCTTGAGTTCGAGGGTGGTCCCCAACTGGAATGGAACCAGCCCTTCACTTTCTCCTGGTGGACCAAAATCCCCAAGGATGGGGGCGGTTTTTTGCTCACCCGGATGAATAATGAAAAAGACTTCCGGGGCTTTGACCTTGGGCTGGATCGCCAGCGCCCGGGCCTCCACTTGATTCATCGCTGGTCCGACAACGCCCTCAAGGTCTATGCAAAAAATCCGATCTCCCCGGACAACTGGCACCAGATCGTTATTCGTCACGATGGTTCCGGGAAAGCCAAGGGGATCAGCATCTTCGTCGATGGGAAACTTCAGGAAAACGAGGTGATGAACGACAACCTCAAAAATACCGCCGTTTCCGAAACGCCCCTTCGGCTTGGCGGTCGGGGCGATGGTGCCCGCTACAAGGGAGAAATCGACAACCTCGGTCTCTGGAAGGGTGTAATCGAACCCGACCAGATCGCCGAATCCCCTGTTCCCGCAATTTTAACGATCCCTGCCGAGAAGCGAACTGCCGATCAAAAGGCGATTCTCGTCGAAGCTTATCTGAAGGCGACCGACAAGGCCCATGCGAACCGGGTCACGGCGCTGGGAAAGAAAATGGTCGCGCTGAAAAAAGCCACCCGCTCGGTCAGCTCGGTCATGATCATGGAGGATCTGCCCAAAGACCAGATGCGCAAAACCTTCATCCTCAACCGGGGACAATACGACCAGCCCAAAAAGGATGGTCTGGTGGAGCCCGGCGTCCCCGCGATTCTCGGCGACCTTCCCAAGGACGCTCCGGCCAATCGCCTCGGCATGGCCCAATGGCTGATCCGCGAGGAACATCCCCTCACAGCCCGGGTCATGATCAATCGCCTGTGGGGCCTTTTCTTGGGAGATGGCTTCGTCCGGACGGCGGAGGATTTTGGCCTGCAGGGGGAAATGCCCAGTCACCCGGAACTGCTCGACTGGATGGCGGTCGATTTCGTCCAGAGTGGCTGGGACATCAAGCGCATGGTCAAGGCGATCGTCACCAGCGAGACCTACTGCCAGGATTCCCGCATTCCTCCGCAACATCTCGAAAAAGATCCACTCAATCGTCTTTTGGGACGGGGACCGCGCTTCCGCCTTCAGGGGGAATTCCTTCGCGATCAGGCGCTTTTTGTCGCGGGGCTTTATTACGAAAAAGTCGGTGGACCCAGCGTTAAGCCCTACCAGCCGCCTAATATCTGGGAAGATGTGGCGCTTGACACCAATTTGTCGAAATATGTCCAGGACAAGGGGGAAAAACTATTCAGAAGGTCCATGTACACCTACTGGAAGCGCTCTTCGCCTCATCCAACCATGACCACCTTTGACGCACCCAGCCGGGAAAAGTGCACCTCCATCAGACCACGCACCAACACGCCACTCCAGGCCCTGATCACCCTGAACGAACCGCAGTTTGTCGAGGCGGCACGTGCCTTCGGTCAACGGATCCTCAAAGAGGCTGGTCCTTCCCCCACGGAACGGATTACCTTTGCCTATCGTGTCGCGCTTTGCCGCGAACCCAAACCGGGCGAGATCACCGCGCTGGCGGACCTGGTCCTCAGGCAAAAAAATCGATTTGCCGCCGATAAAAAGAAAGCGGACGAACTTCTCAGGATCGGGGAAAGCCCCCGGGATGGAACCATCGATCCGGTGGAACACGCGGCCTGGACGATCCTTGCCAGCACCCTGTTCAACCTGGATGAATTCCTGACCCGCAACTGATTTTCCTCCCGGATCAAAAGAAAACCAAGCCAAAAACACATACAAGGATCCCGAAAATGCTCAATCAGCTCCATCGCCGAACCTTTCTGGGACAGGGTGCGACCTCCCTCGGAGCCGCGGCCCTTACCAGCCTCATGGCCACCCGGTCGATTGGGGCCAATGGCGCTAGCGTGAATGGATCGCCTTTCCATTTTGCTGGCAAAGCCAAGCGAGTGATCTATCTCTTTTTCTCGGGCGGTCCCAGCCACATCGACATGTTCGATTACAAACCCGAAATGCACAAATTCCACGGCAAAGAGCTACCCGATTCGATCCGCAACGGACAGCGGATCACCGGCATGACCAGCGGCCAGAAGAATTTCCCCTGTGTCGCGCCGATGTTCAAGTTTGCCAAATATGGGAAGCATCAGACCTGGGTCAATTCCGATCTGCTTCCCCATACCGCTTCGATTGTGGATGATATTTGTATCGTAAAATCGGTCAACACCGAGGCGATCAACCACGATCCCGCCATCACCTACATCACGACGGGTGCCCAACAGCCCGGTCGGGCCAGCATGGGCGCGTGGCTCTCTTATGGTCTGGGTTCGGACAATGAAAACCTTCCCGCATTCACCGTGATGATTTCCCAAGGGCGAGGTCAGAAGCAGGCGCTTTATGGCCGGCTTTGGGGGAGCGGTTTCCTGCCCTCCAAGCACCAGGGGGTCCAGCTCCGTTCCGGGCGTGATCCGGTGCTGTATCTTTCGAATCCCAACGGCGTCGAGCCCTCGGCCCGTCGCGAACAACTGGACACGCTGGCCCGGCTCAATCAGGGAACATTTGACCGCTTTGCCGATCCGGAAACCCAGGCGCGCATCGCCCAGTACGAGATGGCCTACCGGATGCAGACGGCGATGCCGGACCTTATGGATCTTTCAAGCGAGGCTTCCAGCATCACCAACCTGTATGGGCCCGATGCCAAAAAGCCTGGCAGTTTCGCCCATAACTGTGTCCTGGCAAGGCGGATGGCCGAGCGGGGCGTCCGGTTTATCCAGCTATTCCATCAGGGGTGGGACCAGCACGGAGCGCTTCCCAAAAACCTGCGGATGCAGTGCGAAGACATCGACCAACCTTCAGCGGGTCTTATCCGCGACCTCAAGCAACGGGGGATGCTGGAGGAGACGGTGGTGGTCTGCGGTGGCGAATTTGGCCGGACCATCTACAGCCAGGGGAACCTCACCAAGGATGACTATGGACGCGATCACCATGGAAGGGCCTTCAGCACCTGGATGGCCGGCGGCGGGATCAAGCCTGGGATCGAGTACGGCAAGACGGACGACTTCGCCTACAACATCCTGGAAAAGCCTGTCCATATCCGGGATCTGAACGCGACGATTCTGCACACCCTGGGGATCGACCATCGCCGTCTGACTTTCAAGTACCAGGGTCTCGACATGCGCCTTACCGGCGCCGAAGAAGCCCATGTGGTGAAGGATATCCTCGCTTAAGAACGCAGTTCCGAAAAAAATGCGCCTTGGGCCAACGATTGGGTGGGCCCGGTCGTGGTGTTTCCGGTTGGAGCTGGCGTTTCGAAGAACTGAGGATGGGAATTGATATGAACAGCGGGTTGCAAAAAACGACCGGTGTTTGCCAGTTTTGATGCCAGAGCAACCACAAAGCGGGTTACGTCCCACTAATCGCCAACCGGAACGCCTCTAGTAACGCCTCGGGTGACTGTGCGCCTGACAAGGTGGTCTCGTTGTTGATGACAAAGAATGGCACGCTGTCCACGCAAAGCCGCCGTGACTGCTCGCCAAAGTCCTTGATCGCCTCGATGCCCGCATCGCTGTCCAGAAGGGCCTCGGCTTTTTGCCGGTCCAGACCAGCTTCGGCAACCACATCGATGAGTTTCTTGAGATTGCTGATGTCCCGGGCCTCGCTGAAGTAGGCCCGGAACAACGCCTCCATCACAGCATCCTGAATGCCTTCCTTGTCAGCCAGCCAGATGAGCCGATGAGCATCAACCGTGTTCGGAGTCCGCTCCATCCGGTCGAAGTCAAAGAGGATGCCCTCTTCTTTGCCAGCGGCAACCAGGTTGGCGTCGAGTTGCATCGAGCGCTCCCAACTGCCGAACTTCCTGATGCGGTACTCCCTGCGGCTGATGCCTTCCCTCGGCATCGTCGGGTTGAGCTGGAATGGCTGCCACCGGACGGTCACTGGTTCGCCATGAGTAGCAATGGCCTTCTCCAGCCGTCGCTTGCCGATGAAACACCACGGGCAGATCACATCAGAAATCACATCAACGATTAGGGTCATGCTGCTGGCTCCATAATCTGCCGGTAGGTCAAATTAATTCGTTCGCCGACACTCTGCTTCGTTTTCGGAATCTCATGTTGCCAAAACTGCTGCATTGTGCCAGCCATGATGATCAGCGTCCCATTGCCAACCAGGAATGTTTTCGTTTCCCGGGTGACATTGTGCCTGATCCGGAACTTCCGGGTGGCTCCCAATGACAGGGAACCGATCACAGTGCCCATCTCCGGTTCATTGTCGGCGTGCCAACCCATGCTATCCGATCCAGAGCGGTAACGATTCAGAAGACAATAATTGTATTCACCCTGAACCGCTTCGATCTTCTGTTTGATTTCCAGCAGAATTGGCATCCATGGCAGAGCGACATTGACGACGCCGGAATACTTGTATGTGATTCCTTCGCCGCCATATGAGGCGATCAGTCTGGGTTGCATGTGGCCAAAGATTCCGGGTTTTCGTTCCCAGGCGGAATGGGCCAGCAACTCGGCGAAGTAGCGGTCAGCAAGGTCAGGCGGCAGGAAGGCCTCGTCGTAGAGGAGGACGCCACCCTCCGTCAGTTCGATGGTTTCCATGAATTATCCTCAACGATTCTGGTTGTTCCACACCCAAAAAAAACGACTGCACCCAACCCAAGAATTCCTCAGCATGCTCTTTCCACTATCTCTTTTTACTCACTCTTGCAATCTTTCAGGCACACCTACCCCATACGGCGGTTGAAAAATAATGCCCTCCCAAAAACCGGGCAGGGGACCTGGCTTCGGAATCTCCGTGGATGTGAGGTTTTCTGCATGGCACGGATCGGTTCATCGGGAGTCTTCCAGGCCAGGGATCCCCTGGATTCTATTTGCGGTGTTTGTCCAAACGAACAGCGTTTCAACCGGGCCCATTGCATACCATCTCATATAAAAAACAGCCTGATATATTATGCTACTGGATGACCCCCTGATGGTGAATACCGGGTTGCCGTCCCACCGTCTGAATGGGTCGCTTCAGTCTGGCTGGTGATGGAGCTAAAAAAACGGGTGGCATTCAACGGGCCACTCATCACCCACGACCCAGCCTGGCGGCTTTTTCCGGAGTTACCAGGAAAAGTTGAAGAAGCGTTAAAGGATTACGCAGCTTTTTCCATAGGCAAAGGGCGTCCTGTATCCCAGTAATGCATGACATCGTATTTTTAGCTCGCCATCCAAATCATCAAGGAACCTTACCACTTCGGTTCCGTTGGCCGGGTGATGCAGCCTACCCATGAGCCCGTTGGCATCCTGCATTCCGAATTGGTCAGTTTGGCCTGCACGCCAGTTTTGCAAACGTATCGGCAGACTTTCCCCCGGTCTTTTTATATCCCGTTTGCCTGCTTGCGGCATACGGTTGAAGCTTTACGAAAAACCGGTACAGCGGCTGGAACTGGCATTTCTTGAAAATGGACGCGCTTCTGCATCCACGGCGTTTCCACTTCTGGTATTGTTGGTCTGGCTCAATGAACCGGGTGTTCCATTCCGACGAGAAAGAGTTGAACCATGAGCGACGAAGTGACTGAAGTCTCTTATCAATCGTGGTTTAGCCGGATCGGCGGCGCATTCAGCGGAATGCTTGTCGGATTATTCCTGTTTGTCGTGGCTTTTCCCATCCTTTTTTGGAATGAAGGCCGGGCAGTGCATCGAGCCCAGGACCTCGATGAAGGCCAGAAAAATGCGGAGACCGTGGATGTCGCGGTGATCGATCCGGCAAAAGAAGGGAAGCTCGTCTTTGCATCGGGGACCGCCACCACCGATGATACTTTGCGCGACCCGATGTTCGGGATCACAACGAAGGGTGCGCTCCGCCTGAAGCGAGTGGTTGAAATGTACCTGTGGAAGGAAACGGAACAGACAGAGACGAAGAAGAATATCGGCGGGGGCGAGACCACGACAAAAACTTACAGTTATTCCAAAATATGGTCGACCGATGTCATCAACTCCTCGGTATTCCACCAGTCGCAAGGCCACGTGAATCCGCAACAATTCCCCTGCCCGGCTGCGGAATTCGTCGCAACAGTCATTCATCTGGGGGCCTTCCAGATTCCTGAGGCCCTGAAAGCATCGTTCCAGAACACTCAGCCTCTGTCTGTTGATGGCAGCAAACCACCCACCGGAACCGCAGACGGTGACTCAACACGGTGGCGTGTGGTCCGCGGCGAATTTTATGCGGGAGTCAACGATGACAGCCCGGAGATCGGCGATGTGCGGGTTCACTTCCAGCAAGTTCCCAGCGGTCCCTGTGACCTGCTCGCCATGCAGGAAGGGGCATCATTCACCCCCTACACGACTCGACGCGGTGGAGAACTGTTTGAATTGCGTACCGGCCACACTTCCAAAGACGACTTCTTCAAGCAACTCAATGATGACAACAACCTGATCACCTGGCTCCTGCGCCTGGCTGGATTCCTGCTGCTTCTATTCGGCTTGCTGTTGTTGTTCCGCCCAATGTCGGTCCTGGCCGATATCGTCCCGTTTTTTGGCACGCTCGTTGGTTACGGTACGGGATCACTGGCTTTCCTGCTGGCCCTCCCATTGTGGCTGATCACGGTTGGCATTGGCTGGGTGGCTTACCGTCCCCTTTTAGGGATCGGCCTGCTCATCCTTTCCGCCGGATTGATCTTCTTGCTCGTCCGGGGCATCTCGCGCAGCAAACGCGCCAGGCGGCCTGCGACGGTATGAGCGCCGGGCTCGTGTTATAGGAATTATGTCCCGTTTGCTGCTTGGCTAATGGAGTCTCCCCGCTGATTTTAAACGGATGGAGCCAATGGAATGATGCGGCCTCTTCTGGAAATGCTGCCTGGGCAACATCCTGGGGCCCCTTTCAACCACCTGAACTCCATGAAGGAAAAACAGTAGGCTGCCTGCCAGCAGGAAGGCACCTGCAACATCCGCGCGATTCTCGGTAGCGCCAGCTCGCTGGGTTGCTGGGCCCTTCCACGCCGCGGCCTGACTGAAGCCGAGGCTTCCGCCAAATAGCCTTGCGGGCCGGGCTGCGGGTTGGTCATGGCAGGCAGGTTTTCAGGCTTTCGCGCCGGGGCCCGGAGGCACCCCGGGTGCGGACTTTTTTGCCGGATGAAAAAAACACCCGATCCGCGCGAATACAAGACAGGAGAACCGATGACGCTGGTTGCTGCCATGACCCAGCCGGGTTCAGGAAAAACCACAGGGAGATTGTTGATGAACCCTTGTTGGGATTTGAAACTGGTGGAGACGGGCGACACGCTCTTCCGGGCACATTGCCGCACGCATCGGCTTGCTTCCGGGAAATCGGCACCGGGGGAATGGTCTGCCCGAACCTACCAGCGGGCCCTGCACCGTTGGGAAACCATGACCCGCCGGGCGCTGGGTGAACTGACAGGGATGGCCGACAACGAAAACCGGCGCATCCTCAGTTACTGGACCCAGGGGCACCAGGGGCGCAACATCAAAGCCTACCGCGAACTCGATTTCGTCGGCTGGCAGGGAGACAGGCCCGCCCTCATCGGCGAGATCAAGTTGCGGCAGCGGGGCGGCGCAGGTGACATTCGCGGAGTGGGCCAGTTAAGGTCTGCCCAGCAACTGATCCATCAGAAATGGGCCAATGTCCCGGGCCTGGTGGTTAATGTGGCCATGGGGGAAATCCTTGGCACGGAGAATACCGCCCACCTTCCCTTGCTGGATCCGCCAGAAATCCGGCGGGCCCTGCAAGAATGCCTGCCCGGTGGCCTGGCCTCTTGCTGGATCGATGGCTGGGCCGTGGCCGAGCTGGGCATTCTGCGGGGCTGGATCACGCACGCCGAGGTGATGGACCTGAGCCGACTGAGACGGCAATTCGACAACCCGCAAATGGCCGTGGCAAGAGCCACCCCGCTTCCCGTCATTCCCCTGATCCCTGCATGGGCTGTGCAGGCAGCAGGTTTGGCTGGCATCTTTGCAACCACCGGCCCGTCACGATTGTCTTGACCCAAGGCAGGAAATAGCCCCCCGCCTTCCATCCCGTAGCGAGTTCCGGAGAAAACCACCATGCCTGACCATGAACTCAGGGACCGAAACGGCAAATTGCTGGGCAAGGTTCATATTTCCAGCAACGGCAGACACGAAGGGCGCGATGCCAATGGCAGGCTCAAGGGAACTTACGATCCCAAAAGCAATGAAACCCGTGACGCCAACGGCAGGCTCATAGGCAAAGGCGACATGCTCGCCACCCTGATCCTGTCACCCTGACAACCCCCGCGCACCCCTCCCTGCCCGGCCGAATCACTTTCCGGCGGGGAGGCATCGGAAAACTGCCACGCTATTGGAAGGAATGAGCACCGGGTAGGTCGCCGCGGTGCTATTCGCCACAAATTGCACCACCGACGAATAGGCGCTCTTGGCATAATTCGCAGTTGGCACAGTGCGGTAATCGTTGTAGCGGTACAGCGAGTAGGACTTGCCGATGGTCAGGCCGGAGATCGACACGGTGGCGTTCAGTGTCACTGGCTTGGCCCCGGCAATGATGTCCGGCTCACTCCAGGTGTTGAGAATCACCTGGACAGGCAAAGCCGCCAGGGAAGTGTCTTGAATGCCGGTGATGGCGCACCCGTAGCAGGTGGTCGTGGGGATACAAAAAGGATATTTTGCACCGTTGACACGCATTTTCCGGTTGTCGTTCAGCGTTGAGGCCACGCGAGTCTTGACCAGGGGGTCGAAGCAGTCGTTGAAACAGAGCAGGTCCGTCGCATGATAGGTTGTGCTGTCAGTGGAGGTGAATCCGGTGGCGAGCATGATATGGTCATAATCGGGGTCACTCAAGCCCCGCACATAAGCGACAATCATGACGGGATGCTTTAGGTACAGGTGCTGCTTCACCCAACCGAACCAGGGCAAAAATTGCGGACTTGCCGTTCGGTTGTAATCAAATTCAGTAGATGTCAGTCGTAACGCGGTCAAAACTTTCTGGGCATTCACGGCAACCAGCAACTGGCTGAGCTGGTTGGTGTTGATGATGCCGCGGCAAGCATACTGCGACACATAGGTGCCGAAATAGAGGGCAGCCTGCTGAATCGAACACTCCCCGCAGTATCCATCCAGTTCTTCCCATTGCAGACGGGACGGGATCGGTAGCTGGGATACTAAAGTTGCGGCCTGAGCCATGGTGGGCAAAGCATGCTGAAGACCCAAAGCCGCACCTGTTGCAACACCAAACATTTGCCGACGACTGAGCGAACCGGAATGAGTCATGCTATAGAGTCCTTGCTACCGATTGCTGATTACCGGGACCACAACGCCGGAACACTAGGTCACTGCAGGATGGAAGGCAAGCGTCCTGGTGAAAAATTTTTCAGATCTGTTGGCCTTGCAGGCTGAAGTGCGGAAATTCCAGGACGGGGATTGACTGGATTTGGCCGTCGAAATAGAGCCGGCCAAAGATCAGGATGGCCTGCCGGAGTGGATCGCCATGCCGGGGAAAAGGTGGCGGCCACCGTCAAATAGCCAGGGGTTTGCCCCACCCTTTCCCTGCCTTGATAGAATGGCTTTTGGCGTCAGACTGGGCCTGAAACGGTCCGCAACCGTGCCGGGATGGCACTTCGCGGGGGCAGAGTGGTGCATCTTTTTCAACGGTTCAAATCATTCGCCAAGTGGATCCTTTTGCCTGTCCAGCCCCCTGGGCCAGTCTGGGACACCCCCCGCCTGCATCGCTATCCCGGCTATACGCCCGACGATTTGTGGGTCTTCGACCGGTTCCGGGATATCCCCCGCCAGGCGGAACCGGGTTTCCTGAAGGATTATCTGGGTGTGCGTACCCGTCCGGGCAGTCTGGCAGAGATCAACCGTCCATTGGCCGGGCACCTGCAAGACCTGCCCGTGCCCGGCGATTGGCACGCCGAGGCTATCGAGCACATTGGCCTGCTCAAGAGCGTTCTGGCCGCCAAGGGCAGCTACCATGCCATGGAACTGGGGGCTGGCTGGGGTCCGTGGCTGATTTCGGGAGCCGTTGCCGCCCAGCACATTGGCATCCAGGATATCCACCTGCTGGGAGTGGAGGCCGATACCGGCCATTTCGCTTTCCTCCTCCAGCACTTCAAAGACAACGGCTTCAACCCCGACCAGCACCTTCTCTTGCACGCTGCGGTGGGGGCCCAGGCAGGCATGGCCCGATTCCCCCGTGTGAAAGATCCCGCCAATCAGTGGGGTGCGCGGCCTTCCATGCAGGATGGCCAATCCGGCAATGCGGCCGACCAGGCCTACCTGAGTGACCTGATGACAGCAGGGCAAGCCAAGCCCGGCCACCCCACCCCCGAGCCCGAGCTGGAAGAGGTGCCCGTGGTGGCTATCAATGACCTGCTCCGGAAGAGCGACCGGTGGGACCTGGTGCATATCGATGTGCAGGGCTGGGAGATGGCCATTTGCTCTGCTGGCCTCGAAGAAATGAACCGGCGGGTGCGGTATCTGGTGGTGGGCACCCATTCGCGCAAACTCGATGGCGACCTGGTGGAGTTGTTCCACCGGGCTGGCTGGCAGCTGGAACATGAGAAACCAACCCAGTTCTCCTACACCCGCAAAATGGAGCAACTGGAAAATATGACTGTGGGCGATGGCACCCAGGTATGGCGCAATCCGCGGGTCTGACCAGCAGGCCGGGCACCATAAACCTCCAAATCGCCCCAGGCCACCCAAACCCACACAGCCCGGCCCGTTGGCCTTGGCCCAGCGCAGCAAGGCTGGCATCATCTCGCCCTGAATCACCACCAGGCTGTTAGCCTGTGGCCCCAGGAGCCGGATGACTTGATGGATGCGCCCCCCGCGAAACAACCCGCCAGGCCCAAAACCTTGCGGGCCATGGTTTTGTTGCTCGCCTTGCTGCCGGTCGCCGGTTGGGTCTGGTACATTTTTGGCGGTGGCAATTTCCACACCGTGGCGGCTGGCCGGCTCTACCGCTGCTCGCAGCCCGGGGCCAGCCATCTGAAAAACCTGGTGGCGGAGCACGGTATTCAGACGGTGCTCAACCTGCGAGGCTGCTGCGACCCCACCAGCTGGTACCGCGATGAAGCCCAGGCCATTCAGGATCTGGGCATTTCTCTCGAAGACATCAGCTTCTCGGCCAATCGCCTGCCGGCGCCCAATGCCCTGGCGAATCTGCTCGAAGTGTTTGACAACGCCACCGAGCCGCTGCTCATCCATTGCCACAAGGGGATCGACCGCACCGGCATGGCCTGCGCCTTGTGGGTGATGCTGAAGACCGACACCACCCTCGACAAGGCCGCCTGGCAACTGGGTGTGTATTACGGGCATTTGCCGGTGGGTCGCACCTGGTGGCTGGATGATTTCCTGCGCCGCTACCGTGAGTGGCTTGCCGCCCGTGGCGAAGACCACCAGCCTGCCTTGCTGCGCGACTGGCTGCTGAACCACTACCGCCCCGGCAGGCTCTGTGCCGATCTGGCCTGGGCCACCCCACCGCCGGACAGCATCACCCCTGACCAGCCAGTGCAGGCGCTGGTGCGTTGCCAGAATACCTCCGCCGAACCCTGGGAAATGCTGCCGGCCCAGAACGCCGGGGTGCATCTGCTGTGGCGGGTGCTCGACCACCGCCGGGTGGTGGTTGCGGTTGGCTATGCGGGGCTTTTCGAGCGCTCGGTGGCTCCGGGTGAGAGTGTGGAGCTGCTGGTGGCGGTTCCACCAATCCTGCAGCCGGGTGACTATGTGCTGCGCCTGGGCATGGAAGATCCACAGCATGCCACATTCGCTCAGGTGGGGGGCGAAATGCTGGATGCCCCCCTGCGTGTCAATGCGGCCGCCACGGCAGGAAGGCAGCCACGGCAATGACCAAGCGCGCTCGTCTGGGATCGTTGATCCGTTTGGGTGGCACCCTGGGCCTGACCATATTTTTGGCGGTGCGGCTGGATTGGCGCGAGCTGGGCCAGTCCATCACCCACCTGTCCCCGGCGGGGTTCTGGGGAGCCGCAGGCATTTTTTTACTGGCTCAGGTGGTGAGCACTGCGCGCTGGCGGCAACTGGCCGGCTGGATGGGTTTTGATGCCGGCTTCGAGCGTTTCGCGGCCTGGTACGCCGCTGGCATGTTCTGCAATCTGGTGCTGCCGACTTCTGTGGGTGGCGATGTGGTCCGCACCTGGTACCTGGCGCATCAGGGTCATGGCCCGGCTGACGGACGCACCCGCAGGGCCGCCACCAGCGTGCTGCTCGACCGCGGTACCGGGCTGCTGGTACTCATCGCCCTGGCGGGGATTGCCTCGCTGGCCAGCCCGGTGGACCTGCCGGGACGGGTGAGCTTGTTTTTATATCTGGTGCTGGGTGGCACAGCGGCCGGGATGGTGTTGGGCCTGCTGGCCAGCGACTGGCTGGGCCGCAAAATCCCCAAACTGGCCCCCCTGATCGCCCAAGGCTGGGAATTCGCCCGAAAACCCCGGCTTCTGGCAGGCTCGCTGGCGCTTTCCGTGCTGGTGCAGGTAGCCAGTGTGGCCCAGGTGGCGATGATTGGCTGGGGTATGGGGCTGGAAGTGCCGCTGGCGGTGTATGGCTATGTGGTGCCGCTGGTCACCCTTTTGACCTTGCTGCCAGTGAGCGTGAACGGCATGGGATTGCGTGAAGCCGGGTATGCCGGCCTGCTGGGTGCTTTTGGCGTGGGTGCGTCACAGGCAGTGGCGCTGAGCCTGCTGGGCTTCGCGGCCACGGGCCTGGTGGCCCTGCTGGGCCTGCCAGTGGTGCTGTGGGGTGGCTGGCCACGGGTCGAAAAGACCGTTTCAGCTACCGAACCGGTGCAAACTGTTTGACCGCAACCGAATGGACACAATGGACGAAAATCGAGGGGAGTACACTGTGGAAGGCAAGTTATCGGGACCACTGAAGGCACAGGTTGAACGGAAAATTTCGGTGGTCATCCCCATCAAGGAGGAAGAGGAAAATCTGGGCCCCCTCCACGAGCGGGTCACCCAGGCATTGGCCCCACTCCTCGACAGGAACCGTCCTAATCCGGCCGGCGTGACCGACTACGAGATGGTGATTGTCGATGACGGCAGCCGTGATCGCTCCTACGAGGTCCTCACCCGCCTGGCCGCCCGGGACCATCGGGTGAAGGTGGTGAAGTTGCGCCGCAACTATGGCCAGACCCCCGCTTTACGTGCCGGCATCGACCACGCCACAGGCGATCTGATCGCCACCATGGATGGCGACCTGCAAAACGATCCGGCCGATCTGCCGCTGCTGCTGGCCAAACACGCCGAGGGATACGATGCGGTCTTCGGCGAACGGGCCAACCGCCAGGACGGCTATTGGCTGCGCAAATTCCCCAGCCGCATCGCCAACTGGATGATCCGCTGGGTGACCGGCTCCACCACTCGCGACATGGGTTGCACGCTACGGGTGCTCGATGGCCAGCTGGCCCGCGATCTGCCTCTTTATGGCGAACTGCACCGGTTCATCCCGGTGCTGTGCCAGATGCAGGGAGCCCGCATGATCCAGGTGCCCGTGCGCCATCATCCCCGTGTGGCCGGTGTGACCAAATACAATCTCACCCGCACTTTCCGGGTGGTGCTCGACATCATCACCGTGAAGTTTCTCCACAATTACCTCACCCGGCCGATGCACTTCCTGGGCGGCATTGGGCTCACTTTCATGGTTCTGGGTTTTTTCAGCCTGGCTGCCACCATTGGCATGAAGGTGCTGGGTGGCACCGACATGACCGGTAACCCGTTCCTCATGCTCAGCATGCTGCTGGTGCTGATCGGCGCCCAGTCAGTGGGGCTGGGACTGCTGGGTGAGTTGCTGGCACGCACCTATTTCGAGAGCCAGGGCAAACGCAGCTACGCGCTTTCCGCCACCCTCAACCTGGAGCCGCCGGCGACCCGCAAGGCAGCCTGAGTGGGCTGTCAGGCAGCCCTGGGCAGCTGGCCCGGGCCATGTGTGGGCCCATCCCGGCGGGGTGGCCCGCCTGTTTTTGACTGTTCAGCATGCCCAGACGGACCAATCCCGGCTAAACTGGCAGTTGAGCGGCGGATGGGGCGGGGTGGCAAGGGCTTCGGCACAGGCCCACGGGCTTACGGGATGGCACCACAATCATGAGCGGCAAACTGTATATCGAGACCGTTGGCTGCCAGATGAATGTGCTGGACAGCGAGCTGGTGGTCGGCACCCTGCGCCAGCATGGCTATTCGCTGGTGGACGAGCCGCGTGAGGCGGATGTGATCCTTTTCAACACCTGCAGCGTGCGCCAGCATGCGGAAGACAAGATTTACAGCGCCCTGGGGCGCCTCAGGCTGCACATGGAGCACAACCCCCGCAAGGTTCTGGGTATTCTGGGCTGTATGGCTCAGAAAGACCAGGAAAAGATTCTCGCCCGCGCCCCGCATGTGGATATCGTTTGCGGCACTGGGCAACTGGCCAGGGTACCCGAACTGATCGAAGAGGCCCGCCGCACCGGCCGGCCGCAGCTGGCGCTGAGTCTTGGCCGCAAGGACGGCTCCAGGAACGAGGTGGAGGCCAGTTTCGAGAGTTTCGATCCTCCCCGCGACGCCTCCATGCGTCCCACCCCCTTCCAGGCCTTCGTCCGCATCCAGATCGGTTGCGACAAGTTCTGCACCTACTGCGTGGTGCCTTCCACCCGCGGGCCCGAGCAGAGCCGCCACCCCGATCATATTGTCGAAGAATCGCGTCGCCTGGCCGACGAGGGCTGCCGCGAGGTGACACTGCTGGGCCAGACAGTCAACAGCTACCGCCACCCGCTGGGCGACGGCCGGTTCTCCCGGCTCTCCGACCTGCTGGAACGGCTGAACGGTATCTCCGGTCTCGACCGGGTGCGTTTCATCACCAACTACCCGCTCGACATGACCAACGACCTGCTCGACGCCGTCCGCGATCTGCCCAAGGTGGTGAAGTACCTGCATGTGCCGGCGCAATCGGGCTGCGATATCATGCTGGGTGCCATGAAGCGGCAATACACCGTGGCGCAATACCGCGAAATGATGCATCGCATCCGCGAGCGCTGCCCGGTGGCCACGGTCTCGAGCGACTTCATTGTCGGCTTCCCGGGTGAAACCGAAGAGTCCTTTGCGCTCACCATGGCGCTCACCGACGAGTCGCGTTTCAAGAACAGTTACATTTTCAAATACAGCCCCAGACCTGGCACGCGCGCCATTGACAAGTTTGTCGACGACATCCCTGAAGAGACAAAAAAGAGACGCAATAACGATCTTCTGTTGGTGCAAAACGCCAACAGCCTGCGCCTGCACCGCGCCATGATTGGCCAGGAAGTGGAGGTGCTGGTGGAGGGCAAGGGCCGGACTGCCCGCGCCCTGGGCCGCGAACTGCCACAACTTTCGGGCAAATCGATGGGCGACCACATTGTGGTGTTCGATGGCCCCGAGCGACTGATTGGCCAGATTGTCCGCGCCCAGGTGGAAGATGCCACCGCTTTCACCCTTTTCGCCCGCGTGGAAACCGCCGAGCTGGCTTCCATCGGTCACACGGGTGCCACCCGTCCGGTGCCACCCATCCGCCCCGCTGTAGTGGATTCTCCGGGCAGGATGAGCTTGCCCCTGGCCTGACCGGAGCCCAGCGAGCACCATGCCAGCCAGTGGACAGGACCGGACATCCCGGGAAGCGGACCTGCCCGGCCCCCTGGCATCGGGTGTGTTCCGCGATAATCCCCGCGCCTTGGCCAATTGGCGCAGCCTGCTCGCGCTGAGCGGCCCGGTGCAGTGGAAAATCATCAGTGGGCCACTCACCCGGGCGCTGGCCCGTTGCCCCGATGCCGACATGGCCCTGAATGCCCTCGAACGAATCCTCTCGCCCGCTCAGGCCAGCCGTCTGGCCATGCTGGGACCGCTGCTGGAAAACCGTGGCCGCCCCCTGGAGTCGCTCGTCACCCTGCTGGGTATCAGCCAGTGGCAGGGCGACCTGCTGGCGCGCCATCCCGCCTTTCTCAGTCGTTTGGCCCCGCCGGTTGGCCAGCGTCGGGTCCCTGCGCGCGAAGAGCTGGAAAGCGAACTGCGGGGCGAACTCCAGCGCCTGGGCGAAAGCCGGCCCGCGGATGCCGGCGCCGAACTGCGCGCCTTCCGTCTCTTCCGCCTGTCGCACCTGCTGCGTGTGGGCATCAACGATGCCCTGCGTGACCGCCCCCTGGAGGAGATCACCCGCGATCTCAGCCGGGTGGCCGATGCCTCCATTCAGGTGGCCTTTGAACGGGCCTGGAAAACCATGTCGACACGCTTCGGCGAACCGTTCACCCCAACGGGCGAGCCGGTGCGCGGCTGCTGCCTGGCCTTCGGCAAACTGGGCGGCGAGGAACTGAACTACTCCAGCGATATCGACCTGATGTTCCTCTTCGATCATCAGGGCGTCACACGCGGCGGCCGGATGGAGCTGTCGACCATGGAATTTTTCGCCCGGTTGTCGGCGGAGGTGGTGCGGCTGCTGTCGGCACCCAGCGACGCCGGAGCCGGCTACCGGGTGGATCTGCGGCTCCGGCCCGATGGCGCGCGCGGACCGTTGGCGCGCGACTTGCAGGGCACGCTGGCCTATTACGATGCGATGGGCCGAACCTGGGAACGGCAGGCGCTGATCAAGGCGCGGATGGTGGCTGGCGATGCCGCCCTGGGCCGGAATTTCATCCGGTCCGCGCAAACATTTGTGTACCGTAAATATCTGTCATTTGCCGAGATCAACGAGATCAAGGCGCTCAAGCGCCGTATCGAGGTCCGCACCCGCGGCAGCGGCGGCGAGGGTCTGGATGTGAAGACCGGCCGCGGCGGTATCCGCGATATCGAGTTCACCGTGCAATTCCTGCAGTTGGCCAACGGGGGCGACCTGCCCGCCCTGCGCCAGCGCGGCACCCTGGGCGCCTTGCTGGCCCTCGAGCGGGCGGGCTGCCTCACGGATCAGGAATACCGCTTGCTCGATCAGTCGTACCGTTTCCTCCGCAAGACCGAGCACCGCCTGCAGATGCTCTTCGATCTGCAGACCCACCGCCTGCCCGAGGGGCCGGGTGCCCTCGGCCGGCTGGCTCGCCGTATGGGTTTTGGACCGGCCACCGGTGGCGATGCCGCCGAGGCTGAGGCGGCCATGGCCTTCCTGGTGGAGTACCGGGCCCACACCGGGCCCACCCGGCTCATCCTCGATCACCTGCTACATCTCTCCTTTGCGGGCGACGATGAGCAGGCCGAGCCGGAAACCGACCTGGTGCTGGATCCTGATAGTGACCCCGCCCATGCCGAGCAGGTGCTGGCCCGCCACGGCTTTGCCAATGCCCCCCGCGCGCTGGCCAACCTGCGTCTGTTGGCCAGCGAGCCGGTGCCGTTCCTCAGCGCCAGGCGCTGCCGGCACTTTCTGGCCAGCATCGCCCCCGAACTGCTCCTGGCCCTGGGCCAGACCCCCGACCCGGACATGGCCCTGGCCAATCTGGAACGGGTGACGGCGTCGCTGGGGGCGCGCGCCGAGTTGTACGAGCTGTTCCGCCTGCACCCCCCCTCGCTCCGGCTGATGGTAGACTTGTGCGCCTGGAGCCAGTTCCTCACCGAGATCCTGGTGAGCAACCCGGGCATGGCTGATGAACTGCTCGACTCACTGGCGCTGGATCAGCCGCCCACCCAGTCGATGCTGGAGAACGAACTGGCAGCCCTGCTGCGCGGCGCCGATGATCCGCAGACCATCCTGCACAGCTTCCAGGATAAGGAATTATTGCGCGTGGGAGTGCGCGACATTCTCGGCAAGGACGACGCCCGCGCCACCTCGCTGGCCCTGACAGACATTGCCGAAGTCATTTTGAAGGCGCTTGCCAGCCAATGCGATGCCGAACTCCAGGCGCGTTCTGGTACTCCGTTGCTGACGGATGGGCCGCGGGCTGGTTTGCCCTGCCGCTGGGCCTTGCTGGGTCTGGGACGGCTGGGCGCCCGCGAAATGAGTTACCATAGCGATCTCGATATTATTCTCATCTACGAGGGTAACGGCAGTTTCCCCTGGGGTGCCGCCATGCGGGGCGGGGCCGACTGCCATCAGCACTTCACCGAACTGGCGCAGCGGATCATCCGGGTCACCAGCAAGCCGCATCAGGGCAGCCTCGGCAAGCTCTATGCCGTGGACATGCGCTTGCGCCCCACCGGTCGTTCGGGCGCTCTGGTGACCAGCTTGCCAGAGTTCGGGCGTTACCACGGATCGGGTGGTGGCGCCCAGATATGGGAGCGGCTGGCCCTGGTGCGCTCCCGTGTGGTGCATGGCGAGCCCGACTTTGCCGCCGAGGTGCGGCACGCCCTGGAAAAGACCACCCGCGCCCCCTGGCCGGAAGGCGGCAACCGCGAGGTACTGGCCATGCGCCAGCGGCTGGAGGCCAGCCGGGGTGAACGGGACCTGAAACGGTGTCCCGGCGGCATGATTGATATCGAGTTCCTGGCCCAGGTGTTGCAGACGCGCCATGCTGACAGGCTACCTGGCGGCCTCAGTCCCAATACCTTCAGCGCCCTGGAAAGGCTGGAGGTGGTGGGCTTGCTGACCCCGTTGCAAGCGGCGCAACTGCGCGAAGCCCATGCCTTCATGAGCAGTTGCCTCATGCGCCTGCGCATTGTCCACAACCGCCCCATCGACGAACTGCCTGGCGACCCCCATGGCCTGGACAAACTGCGCCGCCGCCTGGGCCCAACCGCCCCCGCCAACCTCGCGACCCACCTGGCCAGGCTCCGGGAACAAACCCGCCGCCTGTTCAACGAACTGCTGAATTGAAGCAACTAATTTCTCTTGCACCATCAGCATATCTTGGCGCAAGCTTTTTTTAATGGTTACATCGCCGCATATATTCACTGACCGGAATGGCCAAATTAATGCGCATCATCCATATGGCGCCTAATTCATATCAAAAAATATCTTGGAAAACACAAAAATTATCAACAATATCCTGAAATATCATACCAAATTTTCATACATCTTAATATTCGATATTGCCATCTACATTTACTACTTTAGAGTATAATTTGTGCTTATATCCCAAAGCACCAGGACGCCACCAAAGCACTTGGCTTACGAGAATTTTTCCATGCCACGCTCCCGCAAGAATCAACGCCTGGTAAACGGCCCCCGTCTGGAATTGCTGGAAGATCGCCTGACTCCAGCCAGTATCGCAGTCGTTGACACCATCCAACACTGGTACGGGGTTACGCTGGATCGTGGCACAGACCCCCAGGGCCTCGCTTATTACTCCACCCAACTGGAAAATGGGGCTGCACCCGAAGTTGTGGTGGGCCAGATCCTTTCCTCCCGTGAACATTACGAAAAGGTCGTTACCGTTTACTCTGCGGGCATTCTGGAGCGCCAACCCGATGCTGACGGTTTCGCGGCGCATGTCGCCGCCC
>QWOS01000013.1 GCA_003669555.1 Planctomycetota bacterium | reverse complement strand
TTCAGGATCTGGACCTTTTCGAGGCCGTTCCTGCGGAGCACCGCAAAAGCTTGCGAATCATGGGCCGTGCGGCCCGGTTTGGGGTGGTTGCAGCCCACCTGGCGATGAAAGACAGCGGACTCGACCCCAATCGCATCATTCCCGAGCGCTTGGGCGTGGTGATGGGCACCGGCATGGTTCCCATCGACCTCCCGGAGATCGCGCCCTTGCTGGCCCAGGCCTGCTCGCAAGAGGGTGGCCTCGATGCCACCGAACTGGGCAGGAATGGTTCTTCCCTGGTGCCGTTGTGGATCCTGAAATACCTTCCGAACATGGTGGCCGCGCATATCTCGTTGCTTCACAACGCCAAAGGGCCCAACAGCACCATCGCCACGGCCTGCGCCGCAGGAACCCAGGCGATTGGTGAAGGTTTCCGGCTCATCCAGCGGGGTGACGCCGATTATTGTCTGGCTGGCGGCGCCGACAGCCGGATCGATCCCCTGCTGATGCTGGCTTATTCTTCCCTGGGGGCATTAAGCCCTGCCAAGCGCAATGCCGCGGAAGTATCCCGCCCGTTCGACGGAGAGCGGGACGGTTTTGTGCTGGGCGAAGGTTCCGGCATCCTGGTGCTGGAAGACTTCGAGCACGCCAAAAACCGTGGCGCAACGATTTATGCCGAGGTGATGGGTATGGGCTCGAGCTTCGACGCCTATGCCATCACCAAACCGGATCCCGAGGCGGGCGGCGCCACCCGGGCAATCGAATGGGCCTTGAGGGAAGCACGCCTGAACGCCTGCGATGTTGATTATGTCAATGCGCATGGCACCAGCACGCGGCTCAATGACCTGATGGAGACCACCGCAGTGAAGCGGGTATTTGGCAACAGCGCCAAAGGCCTGCCCATGTCGTCGATCAAATCCATGATCGGTCACCTCATCGGTGCGGCAGGCGCTGTGGAAGCCGTGGCCATGGCCATGAGCTTGTACAAAGGCGTGGTGCCCCCCACCATCAACCAGACCAGGCCCGATCCCCGTTGCGACCTCGACTATGTACCCAACGAGGCGCGCGACTTACGGTTGCACCGGGCCATCAGCACCAGCTTCGGCTTCGGTGGCCAGAATGCCGCTCTGGTGATGTCGGGCGCTGCCTGACCGAGGCCGACAGGGCTCTAGAGCCTGACCCGGCTGATGGCGATAGCGCCGGAAAAACAGGTATCCACATCACTGCCCGGCTTTCTGTCCCGGGCGTGGTAGTTCCCGGAATATCGGAAGCCACCCTCCACAGGTTCAAAAGCCACATGGAGTGGCGAGCCCAAATGGTCGCACAATACGATTTCAGGGTCGCCGGCTCCGGCCGGCAGGCTGGGGAAGTTGACATTCCAGAATTCCCCGGGATCTAGCCTCTCCCCAGCCAGCCACGGCAAGACCATGACGGCCCAGCGTGAGGCACGCTCCCAATTGATCGAATTGGCCTTGTGCAGATATTGCGAGAAAGCCACGCCCTTCACCCCGCACAAGGTAGCCTCACGCGCGGCGGCGACGGTTCCAGACAGGTAAACATCCGCCCCCAGGTTGCCCCCGGCATTGATCCCCGACAGCACCCATTCAGGCTTTTGGTCGAGGGCATGGAGCGCCACACGCACACAATCGGCCGGAGTGCCATCCACCGCATGCCAACCGTGGGCGTGCGCGCGCACTCCCAGGTCTTTGTGCGTGGTGACCCGGTGGCCCCCACCGCTGTGGCATTCCTCCGGGGCCACCACCAGAACACTATGGCCGCCCCACTGGGCCGCAGCCTGATGCAGGGCCAAAAGCCCGGGTGCTTCAATGCCATCGTCGTTGGTGAGCAGCAGTTCCATCGGTCGCACCTTTTTGCCTGGCAAAACATCCAGCCCGTATACGGTTGCCACCGTGTATGCTGAGAAACAATAGTAGTGATTATAGGGCATTCCCGACTACGGAAAGCCATTTCCACGATTGTGAGGAGATATCCCGGTGCAAGCACTGACCACCTATCCCCTGAGCGAACTGAAGCTGATCTACCGGGTTCTGCACGGGCAAATCCGGCAGCATCTCGACCTGATGGACTCACAGTTGTTCCACGACCTGCAACTTTATCTGCAGCAGACGGCCCAAACCCAGGGTGTGGATGTGGGCGACCATGGTGCCTGGGACTCCTGGCTGGGCAATATCAACGCGCCTGCCTGCGCCATCCGTAATCCCCAACGCGAGACCTGGAACTGACCCATGACAGAATCAATCAAGCCGTGGACCATTGCCTGTGTCCAGATGGATGTGGCCTTCAACCAGCCAGACCAGAATGTCCGCCACATTGTGGCTGAGCTGGAGCGGGCCGCCTCCCAATCCGCCCGGTTGGTGATTTTTCCTGAATGCGCCATCACCGGCTATTCGTTCCAGAGCAGGTCCGAGGCCCTGGCCGTGGCCACGCCCCTGGATTCGGCTCTTATCGCCACCATTCAGGCAGCCTGCAAGCGGCTGAATGTTTTTGCGTTGGTCGGTACCGCCGAAAGGGAGGGAAGCCTCCTCCATAACACGGCAGTATTGCTCGGCCCGGGTGGACTGGTGGACCGCTACCGTAAAACCCACCTGCCCTGGATGGGCCTCGACCGTTTCAGCACCGCCTCCAGCGAACCCTTCCGGGTGGTGAACCTTGATGGACTGAAACTGGGTATCCTGATCTGCTACGATGGCAGTTTCCCGGAAACCTGCCGGGCACTGACCCTACTGGGTGCCGATCTGGTAGCTCTGCCCACCAACTGGCCAGAGGGTGCTATCGGGGTGATTCGCCATCTGGTGGCCGCCCGGGCTCTGGAAAACCATATTTTTCATGCTGTCTGCAACCGGATCGGCGATGAAGGTGGCTTTCATTTTCTGGGGCGAAGCCGCATTGCCGGCCCGGATGGCAACTGGCTGGCAATCAGCGAGGATGACGAGCCTGCATTGCTGGTGGCCACCATCGACCCGGCATGGTCCAGAGACAAACACCTTGTCAGGGTTCCCGGGTTGCACGAGATCAGCCGTTTGGCCGATCGACGACCCGATTTGTATGCTCCGCTGACCGAACCGGGCCTGCTTCCCGCCAAGCCATCCGGCTGGGTGCCCCCCAACTGACCCGTTAGACAGGCTTTTCCTGGGGTTCGCCGCTACAGCGGAAGGCCCATTCCCAGCCACAGGAATCACTTCGGGCAAATTTCCCGAAGCCGGGACGGCTTTGTGGCGTGTAATTTGGCAGCCGGGGCCACTATTCGTTAAGATTTACTGTTGGGATACGGTTCATCTGTGAGGGATACATCCGGATTGGCTTACCGGTGGCACACCGGTTGCCGTTAGTATTCAAGATCACCTTTCAGGAATCCATCGTGTCGATCCCGCCCAACACCAGGTCAGGCTGAACAATGCCCAGCATGATTCGCAATAGCACGAAAGCGGCAGATTCCTTGCGGGGTTGTCTCGTTGCGGGTCTCCTTTGCCTGGGCTGCATGGCCCTGGCAGGTTGCGGCGTGACCGAGATCCCGGATTCGGTGGTCTACCCACTGCGCTCGAATGCCCTGGTTTTTCTGGAAAAAGCTCCAGCCACGGCCCCACCCGGTTTTCCACCACCGGGCAAGCCCGAAATGAGTCTTGACTGGCTGGCGGAGCAACAGGTGCCGCTTTTCAAACCCTCGGACCTCGATGCCAAGCCCTGGGGGCCTGTCTGGCGGGAAGAGCTGAACTCTGTACTGGTCAGGCACTTTGGGTCGCCTGGCAAGCCTCGGGTAGGCGCAGCCGACCAGCCGGCCTTGGCAACCCTGGCTGCTGAATTGTTTTTGAGTCCGGCCGAACTGGAGCGCGGCAGCCATCAATACCGGCGATCGTGCCTGCACTGCCACGGCGTTGCCGGCGAAGGTGCCGGGGCCACCAGCGCCTGGCTGAATCCCTTGCCCCGGGATTTTCGTCAAGGCGAGTACAAGTTCATTTCCACCGCCGAGCACAAGCTGAAAAGTGGCTTCCAGCCATTGAAAGCGCGGCCCCGTCGGGCCGATCTTCTGCGGACTTTGCACCACGGTCTTGAAGGCACCTCGATGCCCAGCTTCGCATTACTGGCCGAGGAGGATATTCAGGCCTTGGCCAGCTACACCTTGCACCTTGCCATCCGGGGCGAGCTGGAATACTGGGGCCTGCTCTATGCCCTGAAGGAAGACGCCGAAACCCTGCGCGCGATTGAAAAAAATCCGGAAAAAGAGGCACAGGTCCGGGCCCAAAGGCTGATATCCGGCGCCCTGGAGTGGGAAGACCCGGAAGCGGATGTGGAAGAGTTTGTTGCCAGGGAAAAGGGGCCACTGCTCACGGCTGGTCTGGAAAGGCTTCTGGAACGCCTGCTGCGCGAGTACGCCACGGCAGACAAAAACGCGATGGTACCTCTTGCCAACCCGTACCCGGCAGATCAGCCCGTGCCGCAAACATCCATCGCCAATGGCCTGAAGATCTTTCAGGTTCAATGCGTGAACTGCCATGCCGGATACGGACGACAGAGCGCCCTTCGCTTCGATAACTGGGGGGGTGTGGTGCGTCCAGCCAACCTGACCATTCCGGTTTACAAGGGCGGAAGACGGCCAGTCGACTTGTACTATCGGGTGGCCCGCGGCATTCCCCCCTGTGGCATGCCCAAGGCCAACTTGCAGGATGGTGACCCCGCCCATCAGGTGTGGGATCTGGTTCATTTCCTGATGGCGCTTCCCTATCCAGAAAGTCTGCCGGAAACAATCAGGCGGCAAATTCATGGGGGGGCCAAACAGTGATCACCGAGGGAACCTCCACCAAAGTTTCAGGACTCCCCGGCACCGTTGAGATCGCCGGTGCTCCACCGTATCTTTTCGAATGGTCAGAATCGGCCCACTGGTTACCCCTGGCGATTACCGGTCTGGCCCTGATTGCCTGGATTGTTTCACTGCGGTTCAAGCGGGCATGGGCTGCCCTGTTCGGTTTCACCCTGGCGCTGATGGCCTTATGGACACTGCAATCCGCCAGGTCCGGTCTGTGGCTGCCCGAGTCGGCCAGCCTGATCGCTGACGAGGTGGACGGTCTTTTCCACCTCGTCATGGCACTGACCAGCATTTTCTACCTCCTCACCCAGGGCGTGCTGATCTGGACACTGCTGCAGCCCGCCCCGCCGGGTGGCAGAGCGGCCCGTGTGCACGGGAATCATTTGTTGGAGTTGGTTTGGTTCACGGTTCCGACTGGATTGCTGGTGTATATCGCGCTGGTGCAACTCCCGACCTGGGCCAAAATGAAGGGACAAGTGCCGGGTGCCTATCTGGCTGCCGGTTATCAACCTGCCAGCGACCCGGCCGACCTGCTGCTGACCGTGACAGGTCGTCAGTGGGAATGGCGCATGCGCTACCATTCGCCAGACCAGCCGATGCCTGTCAATCCGCTGTTTTGGGCGGCGACACCCGCTGCCGAAGATATCCATGCGGTGAATGAACTGCACGCCTGGCAAGGCGCCAAGGTGCGGATGATGCTGCGCACGACCGATGTGATTCACAGTTTTTTCCTGCCTCAGTTCCGTTTCAAGCAGGACATGCTGCCGGGCAAGACTATCCCGGCCCTGCTGCACACGGATCGTAGCAATATCGAGGCAGATGGCACGGAACGGGTTTGGGAAATCGCCTGCGCTGAGCTCTGTGGTGGCAATCATTACCGGATGCGTGGCAAGGTGGTGATCCACCGCGACAAAAAAGAGTTCATGGACTGGCTGAACCGGCAGAAAGCCAGCCAGTCCGAAAGGAAAGAATCGGCCGCCGCCTTGCCAACCCCCAAGCCGGAGGCCAGGGAGAACCAATGAGTCATCCGAACGCGCTGCACGCCGGGCACCACCCTGGATTCGTGAGAACCTATATCTTCTCAACCGATCACAAGATGATCGGCTTGCAGTATCTTTTTTCGTCGCTTTTTTTCCTGTTGGTGGGCGGCGGCCTGGCCTTGCTGGTGCGGCTGCAGGTAGGTTACCCCAACGAATCGCTGGGCTTGCTGACGCGCCTCATCCCCGGGCTGGCCCGACATATTCCCGAATCCTGGGGAGGCCGCATGTCTCCCGAATTTTACACCATGCTTTTCACCATGCACGCCTCGGTAATGATCTTTCTGGTGATCATTCCGTGGCTGACCGGGGCCTTTGGCAACTTCCTCATTCCCCTGATGATTGGCGCGCGGGATATGGCCTTCCCGGTGCTGAACATGCTCTCCTACTGGTTCATGTGGCCGGCTTTCGGCTTGCTGATGGCCAGCTTCTTTGTGGACGGCGGGGCTTCGGGCGTGGGTTGGACTGCCTACCCGACCCTGTCCAGCGCGGCCCTGCCAGATGGCACTTTGGCCTCACCAGCCGCCCGCCACGCGGGCCTGGGCCAAACTTTCTGGCTGTGTGCCCTGCTCTTCGCCGGATCCTCATCCCTCATGGGTAGCATCAATTACATCACCACCGTGCTGCATCTGCGCGCCCCGGGGATGTCCCTGCTGCGCATGCCATTGACGGTATGGTCTCTTTTCATCACCGCCATCCTGCAGGCGGTCGCACTGCCACCGCTCACGGTGGCCCTGATCATGCAACTGAGCGACAAGGTGTTTGGTACCGTGTTTTTCCTGCCTCCGGGTGGTGCGCAGTTTGGCGCGTGGAGCACCGGGGCAGGTGGTGGGCAGCCACTGCTGTGGCAACACCTTTTCTGGTTCTACTCACACCCAGCGGTCTACATCATGATCCTGCCGGCAATGGGCATGGTGTCAGACATTCTGCCGGTGTTTGCCCGCAAACCCCTTTTTGGTTACCGCCCCATGGTGTACTCCATGGCATCCATCGCTGGACTGGGCTTCATTGTTTGGGGGCACCACATGTTCCAAAGTGGCATGGATCCCCGGCTGGGCACCGGCTTCATGCTGGCCACCATCCTGATCGCGGTGCCTAGCGCCGTGAAGACCTTCAACTGGCTTGCCACATTGTGGGGCAGTGATATCCGCTTCAGTGCGGCAATGCTGAATGCCATGGGATTTGTCTCGATGTTTGTGATTGGTGGCCTTTCGGGGATCTTCATGGCGGTAACCCCGGTCGATGTGCATATCCATGACACCTACTTCATTGTGGGGCACATCCACTATGTGCTTTTCCTCTCCAGCCTGTTCGCCCTCTACGGGGCCACTCATTTCTGGTACCCCAAGATGTTCGGGCGAATGATGTCCGAAAATGTGGGTCGACTGCACTTCGCTTTAACTTTCGTGCTTGCCAACTGTACATTCTATCCCATGCATATCCTGGGCATTGGTGGGCATCCGCGACGCTATTACGATCCCACGCTGTATGAGTTCCTGCAGCCCATGCAGTCGCTCAACCGCTTCATGACCATCAGCGCCATCTTGCTTGGTTTTGCCCAGTTGCTGTTTTTAGCCAACTTTTTCCTGAGCCTTTTTCTGGGCAAACGGGCAGACGCCAACCCCTGGGGAGCCAACACCCTGGAATGGCAGGCGCCATCGCCCCCTCCGCACGGAAATTTCGCGCTCCCACCCGTGGTGGTTCGCGGTCCCTACGAATATGGCGGTGACGGCCCGCAAGATCATCAGCCCCAGACGGCATCCGCCTGAAAGAACGCATGAACTGCCCTATCCGATATCCTTTGACTGCTTTTTTGGCGTGGTTTTCCGCGCCCATTGTGTTGAGCCTGTTACTCCTGGGAACCCTGATCACTACCTACAGGGTGGGTATGATAGACCCGCTTTGGCCGACCGAGCCATGGTTTTTGCTGGGTGTCAATTGGGAAGAACCCACAGCAGGCTATTTCATCGAGCATGTCCACCGTGTGGTTGGCTATCTGGCAGGTTTGTTCATTTTGGCCACTGGAATCGCTGCCTGGGCCAGTCGTGGCCGTTCCGGACGCCTGATTTCCATCCTGATGGTAGTGGGCGTGTCGGTTGGCGTTGCCCTGGCAATGACCTCCATCGATCGCATCAAGGCCATGTCCGATCCATTGGGGGCCGCCAACCCGGCACGGCTGGTTCCAGGTCTGGCACTGGCAGCAGGTTCGTCCCTTGGCCTGATTTTCCTGGCCCTTCGCGACGCCTCCTGGTCTGTGCCGGGCTCCTGGATGCGGCTGGCAGCCACCCTGGCCTATGTGGGTGTGGTTCTGCAGGGCCTCCTGGGCGGGTTGCGTGTCTATCTCAATGCGCTGGTGGGGCCTGAATTGGCTACCATCCATGGTGCTTTTGGACAGGTGGTGTTCGGGCTGGTTGTCTTTACGGCCTGCCTGGCTGGGCCGGTTGGGCGCTCTGTGACACTGACCCCGGCACTGAAGCAATCACGCCGTCTGGTTTCCACGCTTGTCGTGCTGTGCCTGCTGCAACTGGTCTGGGCGGTGGTGGTTCGCCATCATGGGTCGCCCTGGGCGCAGCGACTCCATGTGATCTTTGCCATTCTGATCGCTGGCTGGGTCGGAGCGTTGTCATTGGCCGCAGCCCGTCAACCCGGACTGAAGTTCTGGTCCCGCGGCCTGGGTGTTTTACTTTTGGTTCAGGTTGTTTTGGGTGTGGAGGCCTGGCTAGGCAAATTCGGAACAGGCCATGCCTTTTACCCCGAGGCACGCAGCTTGTCGGAAGCATTTTTGCGGACCAGCCACTCCTTTCTGGGGGCCATGTTCCTGGGCTGGATTCTGGCCTCATGGGTGCGGTGCGGCCAATTGCTGGGCGGGGTGAGCCAAGGTGGCTTCCCCAGCCATGCGGCATACGCCCGGACTCCTTTCAGCCTGGCCCCTCCATCCACCATCGAGGGGAACCGCTCATGAACATTCCCCCGGAAAATACCGACCGCTCCCCTTCTGCCGGGCGTGATTTCATCGAGCTGACCAAGCCCCGCATCGCCGTGCTGGTACTGATCAGCGTGGCGGCTGGAGCCTACCTGGCCGGCGAACTGTATCCCCACCGGTTTTCCTGGTGGTTGCTGATCCATGCGGTGGTGGGCTCTGGCCTTGTTGCCGGCAGTGCCAGCACCCTGAACCAGGTGCTGGAGCGTCGGGTAGACGGGCTGATGGGCCGGACACGCAACCGGCCTCTTCCCACAGGTCGTCTCACTCCACGGGCAGCCATCCTCTTTGGCTTCATTCTTGCCGTGGCAGGCATGCTGGAACTCTGGCTATGCCTGCCATCGCCCGCTTGCGCCATTGCGGCCCTCGCCACGCTGCTGGGTTATGTACTCGTTTATACCCCCCTGAAAATGCTCACAGACCTGAACACGATCATAGGCGCCGCACCGGGAGCGACTCCCCCGCTCCTCGGTTACCTCGCAGTGACTGGCTCCATGGACGGCCCGGCCTGGTCGCTATTCCTGATTCTTTTTATCTGGCAAATCCCCCATTTCCTGGCGATTGCCTGGATGTACAAGGACCAGTATGCCGCGGCCGGCATGAAAATGCTCACGGTCCGTGACTCTACAGGTGCCACGACTGGCAGACAAATGGTCCTCTACTGCCTGGTGCTGCTGATCGTTTCTTTGTCCCCATTCCTGCTTTTTCCGTTTGAAAGCCGGCCTGGACTGCTTTATTTTGTTGGCAGTATGGGTTCGGGCCTGATGTTCCTCTGGGCAGCGATCAGGTTCGCCCGCGCGCCGGGTTTCCCCTTGGCCAGGCAGGCACTGCGAGCTTCGTTGCTGCATTGGCCCCTGGTGTTGCTGTTCCTTTTGCTTGATTCAGGAGCCCGCCATAAACCGGGCAGCGATTCGCCACCCAGCATCGAGGCGCACAGCCCATGATCAGCCATGCTGAATGCCCACCGCCCACGGAAGAAACCATTCCGGCTCCATCGTCCCTGGCTATGGGCCAGATGGGAATGTGGTTGTTCCTTGGCACGGAGGTGATGTTTTTCACGGCGCTTCTGGCAACCTATCTCATCCTGCGATTCAGCGTTGCGGGCCCCGATGGCTCGGGTTGGCCCAACCCGTCCCAGACCCACATGAATGCGTGGATCGGACTGGGAAACACTGGCTTGCTGCTTTTAAGCAGCGTGATGGTGAGCCTGGCGGTTCGCGCGCTGGGGCAAGGCAGCGACGGCAGCGCCACAAAAGCCCTTTGGCTGGCCATCGCTCTGGGAGCCGGTTTCCTTGGGGTAAAAGCCTATGAATACCATGGCAAATACGAACACCGCCTACTGCCCGGCCGGATTGGTGAAGTCTTCCCGGAAGGCTCCACCATCTCCCGCCGCTACGACGAAGGCCCTGGCCTGCCATGGCTTGAATCCATCAAGCCGGGCCTGGAAGCAACTGTTGGCCACGAATACCGGCTGATCCTTGGCAAGGAAAAAGCCGCTGTCCCGGCCAACCCGGCGCAGATGCTGGACAGTGTGCGTCGCAACCCGGGTAAAAGCATGGCCTATGACCTCCTGCTGGCGCTTGACAAGAGTGAAGCCACCCCCTCGATGGCAGCCCGCTCAGTGTTTCAGACCAGCGAGTCCATCCGTTTCGCAAACCAGCATGCTGACAAAGAGGACCGCCATCAGGAAGACGATCTGAAGACGCCTACCGCCTTGCCGCATGGCAACCTCTGGGCATCGTGTTACTTTGCCCTCACCGGTTTACATGGTGTCCACCTGGTGATCGGGCTTGTGGTGCTGGGAATTCCGGCCACCCTGGGGGTTGTTGGCCGCCTGAGGCCCGATAGCCTACCCTACCTGACCAACGCCGCGCTCTATTGGCACTTTGTGGATCTGGTCTGGATTATCATCTTTCCCTTGCTGTACCTCCTATGAACACCCAAAAAAATACTGGGTCGCCTTCCCACGATTCACCGCTGAAGCTGTGGCTTGTGGCAGCGGCGATTTTCGCCTGTCTGACGCTTGGCACTGCCACACGGAGCTTACCCGCGCTTGCGGGTTTGCCTCCGGCCGCATTCTGGGCCCTGTACGCCTTGCCAATCGCCCTCTGCCTTTGGTGGTACCTGCACCTCAATCTCCATTATAAACCCCTTTTCTTTTTGCTTTTCCCCATCGCCCTGATGGCTGTTGTTCTGGTGCTTTGCCTGTTGCCCGACGGCCTGTTTGCCTGGAGAGGACGATGAGCCCGCCCGCCCGCCCGTTACTGTTGCTGCTCTGCGCCATGGCGCCACTCACCGGTGGATGTCGTTTGTGGGAAGGCGGCAAACCACTGGAGGAGCCCCCCTTTGGTCAGGTTGGCGCATTTTCAGTCCCTGACACGCGGGGCGAGCTGTGGACTCCAGAGCGACTTCGGGGCAAGGTATGGATCGCCTCGTTCCTTTTCACCCGCTGCCTGGGTGGTTGCCCGCAAGTAACCTCCAGCATGGAGGAAATCCAGGAGCGGATGAAAGATCGCAAGGACCTGTTGCTGGTCAGCTTCACAGTCGACCCAGACCGTGATACCCCTGATGAACTGGACCAATTCGCCAGCCGCTTCAAAGCCAATCCCGACCGCTGGAAGTTCCTGCTGGGCCAGGAAGATGCCATCCACGCCATGATCCGCGAGCAATTCAAGCTCGGTATCGTCAAGAATATCCCCGGCGATGGCAAGGAGATCAAACCAGGTTTTGAAATTGACCACCCTCTCAAGCTGGTGCTGGTCGACAAGACCGGTCGTATCCGTGGCTATTACCCTGGCCTCCCCAGCGAGGTGGACGGCCCTGGCGCGGCCGCTGAACACGCCCTGGCCATGGGCGACCTGCGCGCCCAGGCCGACATGCTGTTGCGTGAGCGCCAAGGCCTGGAATGGCTGACCCCCTCAGCCGAAGCCAACGCCCTGCTGAATGCCCTGGCGGGTGTTTTCCTGGTGGGCGGACTTGCCTGTATATTTGCCGGTTACCGCAAAGCCCACTCGGCGGCGATGCTGTGCGCTGTGCTGTGTTCGGCTCTCTTCCTGGGCTATTACCTGACGTACCATCTGGTTTTGAAGTCTGGTGTGGCCACCAGCTTCGCCGAGCGCGCCCCTCTCGCGCCCCAGTCGGTTCGCTGGCTTTACCTGGGCATCCTGCTCAGTCACACAGTCCTTGCTGTTGTGATAACACCTCTTGCCCTGCGATTGGTGTATCTGGGTTACCGTGAAGACTTCAGCCGCCACAAGAATCTGGCCCGCAAGGTTTACCCGGCATGGTTGTATGTGGCGGTGACCGGGGTGGTCGTTTACTGGATGCTTTACCGTCTTCCCGGCGGCATGGGCTGGAACTGAGGAGCAAATCCATGCGCTTTTTTTCCGGCCTGATCCTGATATTGTTCCTTGTTGCCGGGTCGTCTTCGGCGTGCCCAAGCTGTGCCGGGAACCTGCCTCCGGATGAAGACGGCACCAATCCCTCTGGCGGCATGATGGCCTATAACATCAGCATTGGCATGCTATTGGGTGTTCCGGTTTGTCTGGTAACCGGAATAGGCGTGATAGTGCGCCGACAACTCAGCCGGCTCACCAGATAGTCATTTAGTCATTTCTGAAACCGCAGCATCCCCAAAAGGCCTCCCTCAAGGAGAAGGCGGGTGGTCATGGACTGGAATCCCGCAGCCGTTGCCATTTCATGTAAAGCAGTGGCTTCCTCGGGATGGTCGCAGGTGCCGATATGGTTTTCCACAGTCTGCCATTCCGCGGCGTTATAGACCGTCTCGCCTTGCAGATGCAAATGGCTGATTACCTTGGCCACCCACAGTTCGGGCGTTTCCCCCGGGGGTACCAGTCCATCGATCACCCAAAGTGATCCGCCGGGCTTGATCCACTGCGCGACTCCCTGGAAAAAATGTTGTTTGTCACCATGGTCCAGATGGTGCAAGGAATAGGCAATAGTTACGGCGTCGAAGGGTTGTTTGCACCCGCTCTGGACAAACCGCAGGAAATCGAGCGCCTTGACCTCGGCGGGAATGCCACGAAACCGCAAATTGTCGCGGGCCGCCAACAGGACCGGGCCACCCGCCAGATCCACCGCCACACAGCGGGAAACCCTCAGGCCCTGAAGGGCCATGGCCAGGCTACCCGCATCCCCACTGGCCAGATCAAGCAGGCTGAATCCGGGTTTCAGGCTTTGCAGATCCTCGCGCAGGCAGGCAAACATCTCCTTGTGCCGCAACAGGTTGAAACGCACCATGCGCTCATACACGGTCCATTGGCTCGAAAAAAACTGCCCGATTTCCTCAGGCGGCTGCGCCGATCTTTCAACCATCGTCTTACTCCTTTTTTTCATGGTATGGCCGGCAGTCCAGCCAAATCGAAGTGCAGGCTTTCCTCGCGAAGGCCCGTTAGCGTGCGGTAGCGAATTTCCCGCGGGCGGTTCTCGGTGCCTTCGGGCAGGAGCATGTGGTAAGTCACCTCGGCGGCATGGTCGTCCTCGCGCTCGAGAACCTGGCCAATCGGGGTCAGTTCCCCCCCCACAAGGTCCACCAGTCGCAACCTGTTCAAAACAATCCAGCTCTGGAAAGACTCCAAACCGGGCCCCACCGGGTCGCGTTCGACCCGTACCCGCAGGGAAACCCGACGACCATTGCGGGTGACCCCCAGTAGAATGCAGGCGAACTGCCCCTTGCGGGCGACCTCCAGCGGTCCCCCACGGAGTGCGCCCAGCACAGCAGGGTAGGTGCCCAGATTCAGATCAATGAGACCCGAGGGAAGGATGGCCCGTCCTTGCAAGGTGGCCGACCAGCCTTCCGGCAAACTGGCCCCCTGGGTACCGCTCAGCATGGTGACTAACTCCTGGCGCTGGGTGGCCATGGGTTCCACCAAAGCCCTGGCTGCAATAGCGGATACCACAGGTTTGCCCGTCACCTTGATGCCGACTTTCTCCCAAACCGCAGGCACCAGAATTGGCTCGGTTGCAGATTCCCAGGAAAGTTCCACCAGCAACTCGCGCCGGATTCCGCCAACCGGGTTGGAGAAATCATCGGTTCGGATCGCCCGGAGCGCCACCAGCCGGAACGAACCGCTGTGGGCAGCAATCCACCGGCCACCCTTGGGCAAGGAAACCAGCCTGATGGTTTTCCCTGTCTGGTTGATCACCACCCCACGACCGAGGCGGTCAGCCAGCATGTCCGCCCAGCGTAGCATGCCACCCGTGAGAGGTAGAGCCGGCCCCGGAACCGGTGTGGCCTGGTTTGGGCATTCCCAGACCCAGCCAGTCCGGTTGTCCAACTGTTCCGCCACTTCGCGCCATGGGGCAGGCAGCGCCACGGCCTCCCGCTGGGCTGAAGTCATCAATAAAAGGGCGGGCAAAATCATCATCCGGGGAATTTTCCAGCACCTTGGGCTTGGGGCCTGTCTGTCCTTTTTCTAGCATTTTCATGATGACTCGGCGGCATGTTGCCACAATATGTTTGCCTGCCCCGCCCGCGCACCCGCAAACCCCAAGGAGCTCCTCAGTGGAATTGCCACAGTTTGGCCTTGTTCGCCAGGTCCAGGATCAACCCGAAATAGCCCATGTTGCCGAGGCTGTGTGTCAGGCCTGGGAAGCATCCGCCCTGGCAAAGCGCCTTCGTCCGGGACAAACCGTGGCCATTGGCATTGGCAGCCGGGGAATCGTTGGCATCGCTGTGATGGCCAGGGAAACAATCGCCTTCTTCCGTGCCAAGGGTTGTCAACCGTTCATTGTCGCAGCCATGGGAAGCCATGGTGGGGCGAATGCCCAGGGCCAGCGTGACCTGCTGGCCGAGTATGGCATTTCCGAGGCGAATCTGGGTGTGCCGGTGAAGACCGATATGACCAGCACCGTGATTGGCCGCACTCCCTTCGGCGAACCTGTGCATTGGGATGCCAATGCTTTGGCAGCCGATGTGGTGGTGACCCTGTCGCGGATCAAGCCACACACCGATTTCCGGGGCAGATACGAAAGCGGCATCGTCAAGATGCTGGCCATAGGCCTTGGCAAGCGGGAGGGGGCTTCGCAGCATCATCAATGGGGTTTTCTGGGCCTTCGCGACCGCATGCCAGAATCGGCCCGCCTGATTCTGGAAAAAACCCCTTTCGAAGCTGGCTTGGCCATTTTGGAAAACTCCCGGGAACGCACCGCACGCCTTGAAGTGGTGGACAAGGCAGACCTGATGGACCGGGAGCCCGAATTGCTTGCCGAGGCATGGCGACTGATGGCCCGTTTACCTTTCCATCAGCTCGATCTGCTCATCATCGGCGAGATTGGGAAAAACTATAGCGGAGCCGGGATCGACCCGAATGTGGTGGGGCGCCTCCTGGTGGAAACCATGGTGGATGAGCCAAATCCAAGCATCACCCGTATTTGCGCCCTCGACCTTTCACCCGAAAGCCATGGCAATGGCACCGGAGTGGGAATTGCCGACCTCACTACCCAGCGTCTGCTCGACTCCATCGACCCCATCCCCTTCCGCATGAACAACCTGACGGCCCGGTTCTTGTGGCGTTCCAAGCTGCCCATCGCCTTCAACAATGACCTTGAGTGCATCCTCTCTGGGCTCGAAACCTGCTGGCAGCCTATCCAGGAGTCGCTCCGGGTGGCGGTTATTCCCAATAGCCTTGAACTGGAACACCTATGGATCTCCCCAGCCTTGATTGCAGAAGCTAGCCAGCGCCAAGACCTGGTGATTGAAGGAAAGCTGGAGTCCCTGCCGTTTGACGCATCGGGCAATCTGGTCCAGAGGCAGCTTTTTCCCCATAGCGTCGCTGCGGGGCGTTCCGGAAAAAAGGAGCATCCGCAAACATAGGTCAAATAGGAACTTTGGGCTGTGTTATTCTGTGCTGTTTGGATCGTTTTTTTGCTCTTGAACGCCTCAGCTTGCCAATCAAAAACCTGAAAGGGCTCAAGTTTTCTTGACCCCGAGGCCTCCTGAGGGAATAAGCCTTCAGGCGCGAATTCCGCGCCGGGGTTTTATTCTCCACGGGCCGGCTTTCAGGCCCCGAGGCACTGTTGCGTGCGATGTAACACTTGGCACTGCCTGCTCTCCGCCCTGCTGCTTGCAGCAGGTTGCCAGCTGGCATCCAAGGACAAGGGGGCTGAAAAACCCCTCCGTTTGCCCCCTGCTGGAAATCTGAATGCTCCAGGTAGCCCGCCGCCGCCGTCATGGCCTCCGGCTGCTCCCAGGCAGGCTACCGCTACCCCAATAGCCACCGCAAGTTCCGGTGCCTCGTCCAGCCCTGATCCGGGTATTGGCCAGGCTTCGCTCACCACCATTAATCCATCAGGCGGCCTGCTGGCGGGCCAGGTGCTTGACCGGCTCAACCGCCGCCCAATCGGGGCTTCTATCCAGGTGGTTGACCTGAAGGAAACCCGGGATAATCCCGCAGCCCGGATTGAAGTTTCAGCTGACGAAAAAGGATTCTTCACCATTCAGGGCCTGAAGTCAGGCCGCCCTTATCAACTGATCGCCCGAACCCAGGACGGCAAGCGGGTTTATAGCGGGGCGGTGGTGGTTACCCCACCCAATCCTCGCCTGACCATTTTTCTTTCCGAAGATTTGCAAGGCAACGAAGTCCCAGGTGTTCCGGTTCCTGACCAACTGCCTGTGAAGGCCCCGACATCCACCTCTGGCCCCCAGGCCCGGCTGATGGCCCCGCAAACCTTCACCTATCCGAACCCGGCGCAGCCACCGATGACTGCCCCAATCCAGATAGGCGATTCCAGCACCCCATCGCCCATCGCCACCAACCCCACGGGTGGTCCCCCGGTGATGGTTATGCCCTCCATGTCAACAGGCGCGGCTGCACCTTCCGTGATTCCCGCTCAACCAGCGGCTCCCGTCCCCGCGCCAATTGCCATAGCTCCAGCCTTGACCCTGCTCCCGGATGCACCGGCCCCTGCCCCTGTCGCCCCGGTGTTGGCAGAACCACCACCACCAGCCAGCCCAGTTGTCAAGCCGGCTCCCCCCCAGCCCACGGTGCCACCTGGACAGCCAGCGGCTGTAGCCCCAACAGCGCAAACAATCCCGGCCGACCGGATCGCCCGTGGTTTATCCACCGCATCAGCCAGCCCACTGCTCAGCATTCCCTCCAGTCCCGCTGCGCCGTCCCCGGTCCCCCTGCCCATCACCATCAGTCCCGCTCCGTCGTGCGTGCTGTTGGGTAACAAACTCGAGCAACTGGCGCTTCTGGATCTTGATGGAAAAACCTGGGAACTGACAAAGAACCGGAAAGGCCGCCTGGTGCTTTTTGATTTCTGGTACAGTTCGTGTCGACCGTGCCTGATGTCCATCCCCCACCTGTGCGAACTGCAAAGACTGTACCAGCCATTTGGCCTGGAGGTTGTCGGTCTGGCTTATGAGAGCGGCACCCGGCAGGAGCAGGTGAACAAGGTGCGCTCCACACAGGGCCGCTTCCGAACCAATTACATTTCGCTTCTGGGTGGTGGCGACTCCTGCCCGGTGCGACGCCAATTCGATGTGCAAAGCTTCCCCAGTGCGGTTCTGGTGGACGACAAGGGCGATGTGGTGTGGCGTAGCCGCAAAGGCGAAGGGATCGACCGGCGCGCCCTCAGCGAGCTGGAAATCGAGATCCGGAGGCGTCTGGGCATTCGCTGAGTTGCCTGATCCGGAGCCTTTTGAATCCTGCTACGGGTCATTTCAAACTGGCGCGTCTGGAATCGGGGCCTCGCGATCGACCGCTGACAGTTACCAGTCGGCAGCGAGAGAAATCACCACCAGGCAAAAAGCCCCGCTTTTGGGACCCATCAAACTAGCTCCACCATAGCCCCATGGTTCGCAGCGCTGGTGTTCGCCGCCTCAAGGAACGCAATCAGTTCCACAGTCTCGGCGGGGTCGACCGGAGACTTGCCGGTTTGAAAAAAAATGACGATCTGTTTAAGCAGCTCCCGGTAGATGGTCCCAGTGCCCACCACTTGTGAACGGATGGCCTTTTTCCCAAACAAGGTGAGGCCAAAGCCCTGATTGCCCGCGCGCAGGCCGCGCAGGGTACCTACTCGCCCATCGGCCCAAATGCCAGTCACCTGGTCGGTATCCTTCTGGTAGCTAGCCTGCACGCGCGCGCAGCCCGGGCCCATCAGGGTGTAAAGGATCTCGGCCGCATGGATACCATAGTGGTATAGACCAGGATTACGATCCGGAATTTCCGACAGGCTGGCTGGCCCCCAGGCGGCCGCACCCACCCGGTCGGCGGCGGGAATTTCAGTCAACACCTTCACCACCTCGTCGGCATAGCGAAGGCTGCTACTGCCAAAGATGGGTGCCTTGTGTTTTTTTGCAAGCTCCACCAGAGTTGTGGCCTGGACCCTGGAGCAGGCAAACGGCTTATCGATGAAGATCGGGATGCCTTTTTCCAGAAACGGCCGGGCCCGTTCCAGATGAACACCGCCCTCTAGTGAACAGAGGAGCAAACCGTCGATCTTGCCGATCATTTCGCTGGGCTTATCAACAAGCGGGATGCCCATTTTGCGGATGTCTTCGGTGTAGCCCGCAATCCTGCCCGGTGCCAGGCGCGACTCCCCGGGGCAGCCCATCACTACCCTGGCCCCCTCAACCCATTGGTCCTTGGCAACACCTAGCTGATTCAGCCGCTGCGAAAAAGCGACGACATGGGATGTGTCAAAATCAAGCAGGCCCAGGCGGATCATGGCTGAGTACTCCGGCGTTCGTGTTCAACCGGTTCAGTTTAACCACTTCAGGTCGCCTTCAGCCAGCGCCACCTTCTCAGTAACAGCACACCGGCGAATAATGGAACGATTAGCAGGCCCCATGGACCAGCCAGACCGCAGGCCTGGGCCGCCTGAACCGGGATATACAGCGCGATCATCCAGCCCACAGCCGACTGCACTGCCCCGGGTGTGGCTTGCCGATTGGCCCGAAACAAACGGGGCAGCAAGATTCCAAGCACCAGGCCCATGAGGGACCAGGGCAGGATAAGCCACCCGGCACTTTCAAAAGCCTCCGGGCTCAGGAGCGTGGCGCAGGCCGCCAGCCCCAGCGCCAAGACAATAACCCCACTGGCCAGGCGCAGGTGCAGGGGATTGCTGTTTTTTTCCTCGGTGCGGGCAAACCAGGTGACACCAGCAATGTATAGGGCCGAAGTCAGGGCAGGGATCCAGATTAACCCCGAAAAAGGATCGATCCGGAGGCCGGAAGCCGATGCCCCGAGCAACACATTCAGCCCCCGGCAAGACCCCATAGCCAAGGGTCCAAGGGGCGTTCGTTTGGCCCAGGTGTCATACAGCAACACCATACTGGCCACCAGCAAGGCAATCGAAAAAGAAAGCGGCTGGCCACCCTCGTTCAGGTCTGCCAGCCCAGCAAAAACCAACCCGAGTCCCAGCAAGGCAAAGCCAGCAACCAGGGCCTGAAACGGGCCGATGGCCCCGGAAGGGAGTGGACGATCCGCCCGCCAAACAGCATCATCTTCGCGGTCGCACCAGTCGTTCAGCACCATGCCGGCGGTGTAAAGGCATAGCGATGAGCACCCTAGCAAGGTTGCCACCCCGAGGCCGGTCCGGGCCCCTACCGCAAACGAGGCTGCAAGTCCCAGGCCAATATCCGCCAAAGGCGTAGGCAGGTTGGGCAAACGGACCAGTCGGGCCCAGGCCCGCGCGGTCAAGAGATTTCCCCCACCGCCCTGAGAATAGGCAGCAATCGTTCGCGCGCCAGGCGGGCGACCGTGTCCGGGTTTTCAATATAAGGATATAGCTCGACAGTAATCCAGCCGTCATAGCCGCCTGACCGCAAGGCACCCACGACCGGGACGAAATCGATGGCCCCTTCGCCTGGCAACAAGTGCTGGTGCACCCGGGATGAGGCGATATCTTCCAGATGCACATGGCGGATATACCTGGCCAGCAGAGGCACCACCCGGGCAGGGTCCTCACCCACGCAGTAGCTGTGGCCAATGTCAAAATTCAGGCCCAGCCAGGGAGAGTCGAACCGGCCCATGAATTCCAGGGCCTGCTCGGCGGTTTCGATCAGCAGACCGGGTTCCGGTTCCACCAGCAACTGCACTTCCTCTCGTTCGGCATGCTCCAGCACAGGCTTGAGGGTTTCCACGAACAGGTCGAGCCCTGCCTTCCAGCTTTCACCGGGGGCAATCGGGCCACCCGGCTCGGTAGTGATGCATTTGGCGCCCAGATCTTTGGCCAGACTGATCGCCTTGGTGGTATGGCGCGACCGCAAAGCCCTGTAGTGGGGATCAGGCTCGATCCAGCTGGGATGCCAGTATTTTTGCCGCGGGTCATCCACCGCATGCATCATGAAGGCGTTGACATTGCTGATAGCCAGGTTGTTACGCTCGAGTGAATGTCGCAGGGCCGCCTTCTGCTCCGGCAGCATATAGGCCGGCCAGGCGTGCGGAACATCGGCCATCACCTCTACCCCTTCGTAGCCAATGGTAGCCAGGCGGGTGACGGCATCGTCGAAGGAATAGTTGAGATACGCGTTGGTGCTGAAAGCCAGGCGCATGAGTCGCTCCATCAGTGTCGCAGTGGGAGAGGTGGATCAGTTACCGCGGCAGTCGCGGACATAATTTTCGAGGATGGTAAACTGCCTGAAAAAGTCGTTCACTTCGCTGCCCATCGGGGCCTTGAAGAAACACGCGAGGTGGGTGAGGACCCCTTTTTGCCGGCGCGCCCGCGCCAGCAGCGACAGCCTGGCCAAATCGATGACCAAAGGGGCCGCCAGCAGGCTGTCACAGCCCTGCCAGACAAATTGCAGAATCATTTTTGTACCAAGAAAACCCTGAAAATGGATATGGTTCCACGCTGTCTTCCAGTCGTCGAGACTGGGAACATATTCAATGCTGACCAGGGTGGTTGGTTTGTAGCCCACAATGTTGGGGATGACGGCGTCCTTGTCGCGGACCTTGGCAGCCTTGTTGGCGGGGTCATCCAGCACCACGCCGTCGCGGTTGCCAAAAATATTGTGGCCCACCCAACTAAGAATGCGCCAGTTCCGGTGGGCAAACATGGGTGCCAGCACGGTCTTCATCAGGGTTTCGCCTGTTTTGCCGTCCTTGCCACACAGGGTGGCACCAGTCTGCTCAGCCAGGTCGACCAGCGCCGGGATGGAAGCGCCTGTGGAGGGCGTGAAGTTCACATAACAAAGTCCCAACTCAATGGCTGCCAGGGCATAGAGCGAGCTGGCAGGCAGTAGGTCTTTGGCTCCGCCGTCGAGCATAGCCTTTTGCAGGGCAGCAGCGGTCTGGTGGGCCTCACCCATATCGAAGGTGGGCTCGGTGGAGGCCACATGGGCCACCACGACTGTCTCGAGATGATTCCTGAGCCGGAACTCCTCGATATCAGCTTTGATGCGATCGGTAGCCTGCCGAGGGGATTCAGCGGCAAAGACTTCAGGCCGATCCGCCAGTTTGGCGATGGTGGAACCACTGGCTATGACGGTGCCGGGCCGGAAATTGGCCTGCCAGGCCTCCAACTGCTCCCGACAGCCTTCCATGATGCGGTGATGGAAAACATTGGCGCGCTCATGCATCTCGCAGACAGCTTCCCACAGGCTAGCCTTGCGGATCTCGTGCCCGCCCACAACAAACTGTCCAGGTTCAGTCAGGCCCACCCCGTTGAAGAGCGGCAATGCCGTCACCAGGCTGGTGGTATCCGTCAGACCACGAGCCAGGGCTGCCAGCCCCAGGGCGGTGGTGGCCCCCACTCCGCCGCAACCACCGATAAGCCAAAGGCCGATTTTAGGTCCACTCTGGGATTCGCTCATGACGGAATAATTCTCTTTCTGACCAACTGGCCTTCAGCGCGGGAAAAAGGCAGGCAAAATCCGGTGGTGGGAAAACAGCACTCAGGACCGGGTTCCAGCCTCGCCGGGAAGGCACAGGAGGATAGCCCGCTTGAGTAAAATAGCTGTAGCCACACGCATCCATTCCATTCTTATCAATATGGGGAGCATTCTGGCCGCCTGCAACCCTGCCAAGCCCATCTGGGCATACAATAGACAGTTGGAAGTACGCATGACCCGCAAGCTTGGCCCTCCAGGGCCTTTCTGCGACTGGTCGCCGCTTGTTTCTGCGCTTTGTGGGTCTTTCCAGCTGGAGCTTTGTATGCAATCAGATCAAGTGGCGGAAGGTTTTTGCGAGATCGAAGGGGCTTTGGAAGACCTGCGGGCAGGCAAACTGATTGTGCTGGTTGATGACCCCAATCGTGAAAATGAGGGGGACCTGGTGATGGCCGCTGAGCGGGCCATGCCTGAAACCATCAATTTCATGATGCGCCAGGGCTGCGGGCTGGTGTGCCTGGCCATGGAAGGAAGTATCTGCGACCGGCTAGGGCTCGATGTGTTGCCCGCCTCCCCCCCTGATTCCCAGTCCACCCCCTTCACACCCTGCATCGATGCCCGGTTTGGCATCACCACCGGGATTTCCGCCGCCGACCGCGCCCATACTGTCCGGGTGGCGATCGATGACCGCAGCAAACCGGCTGACCTCGTCCGTGGCAAGGGGCATGTGCCCGGTCTGCGCGCGCGCGACGGAGGCGTGCTGGTGCGGGCGGGCCATACCGAGGGCAGCGTCGACCTGGCTCGCCTGGCCGGGCTTAAACCCGCTGCGGTGATCTGTGAAATCTGCAACGAGGACGGCACCATGGCCCGGGTGCCAGATCTGCGTGCTTTTTGCCTGAAACATGGTCTGAAAATGTGTACCATTGCCGACCTGATCAAATACAGGCGCAGCCGTGAGAAGCTGGTCCGCCGCGAATTGCAGGTGGAAATGCCCACCGAGTTCGGCAACTTCGATCTGATCCCCTTCACCTCGGTGGTCGATAGCGAGCCGCACCTGGCACTGTGTCTGGGAGGGGTGGGCCGCGATGAAAACGGCCGTATCCCCATCCAGGAAGAACCCGTGCTGGTCCACATCCAC
>QWOS01000029.1 GCA_003669555.1 Planctomycetota bacterium | reverse complement strand
CCACGACCAGGACCGGGCTGAAGGCAACAGTCAACGTCATTCGCCGCACCTACGACATCGGCCGCAAAGTTGCACAAAACTTCAAAGCGAATATGACCATCCTATGTGACGATCTAATCCCCAAATGGAATTACCGTGTAGTACCCCAATAGTTCCGACAATAATTCATTCGCCGGTCCTAAGGTCCGGTTGAAGAATCCATGAATTATCACCCTGGTTGGCATTTTTCCATCCACTCCAGATGGCACAGGAAAGTGTTAGGTTACCCCCCACGGTGGTTATGGAGAGACTTGCCACCGGTGGGTGGCGTGCCTGGACCTGGTAGCTGGGCAGCAGCGGGGCGGCCACCCACTAGTCTTGTCGAATACAAATAGTTTCCTCGACGACCTGCTTCTGGCATCCGCATCCCACCGCTGCGGGTCATTTGGCTTTTAGCGACGGCTTGTTGAAGTGGGCCTTGTTCGGATAGTCATCGCCGGCAACCTGGGCGGGCTTGCCACCGGTAGGTGGGAGCATCCATTTTCCCCCCGGAACGCTTGCCGGGCCATTCCGCCAGGCATTCAGCAACTGGTCGAGGTCTTTTGCCAGAGTGCCCGGATTACGCGGCGGCATGTGTTGGTTGGGGTTCCACCCGTTTTCCATGAACATGGCCATGGTGCTCATTCCAACCCGATGGCAATCAAAGCACTTGTTTCCCTCGATATGAATGGTGCGCATGTCCCAATTGTCCCCGCCGATGACAAAGTAAGGTGAATGCCGGTCCAGTATGGGCACCACATTTTCGTTGGTGCCTGGAATCTTGGCGGCGTTGATAAACGAATTGGTGATGAAGGGGTCGGCTTGGTGGCATTGGACGCATTGGGGCCGAGTCGGTTCTGGAACGAGGAACGCCTTGTTAAACTCCTCCGGGTTGTCTATCCACGGCATTTTGCCACGCATCCGGAGGGTTTTCTGATCGAGTTTGACCCATGGGTGGATCTGGTCTGAGCTTTCAAAAAAGGCTGTCGCACCTGTCTTCCTGTTGTAGCCAATCATCTGGACCGAGCCGAATGGTTTTGCCGGATCGCGGGTGGAGTTGCGCCCGAAGCTGACCCAGACCACATCGGGGAGTGGGGTGCCGTCGGCGGCCCGTCCCTCATAGCGCTGGAGTGTGGAGCCAGAAACGGTTTCCTTGCCCAGCATGCTTCGATTGTCGCAACGCTGAGCCAGGTTGCCGTAGGTGCGGACGCCGTCCACATAAAGTGGTATCTCAACGGCCTCGCCGAGGTCGATTTTGGGTGGAACCCCAAGATGGGGCTCCACCAATTTGGCGTAATCAAAAGCTGTTTTTGGGAAATTCCAGCCCCTGGGATCCAGCAGGCCCTTTTCGATAAGGAGCTTTTCCACAAAAGCTTTTTTCTCCACCTCGGTCATCTCATCCGGGGTTTTTGAGGGCTGTTTCTTCTGGGGGTTCACGAAGGCGTAGATATGATGTGGGTTTAAAGGATAGGCCATGCATGCGCAAAGGATAAGCGCGGGTGCCAAGACAAGGGGCGGTAGGGTCAGAAGCCGAAGCATTGGTAAAGATTTCCTTTCCGGGTGATGCAGGTTGGTATTTGCACAAAAAGGACGCAAAAATAATCTGGTAACCGTTCACCGCCTAAGCGAGTGAAGGCGCGGTTTTTCCATTTCTCAATGCGGTGATTGCGTCGCAGAGGAACTGGAACACGGCCTTGCCCTGCAGTTTCAGCGTTTGTGTCACGGTCAAGACCCGCTTGACGAAACGGTAGCCTTTTTCACTATGGCAGCCAAATGAGATTTTCCGCCACAAGACCAGAGTTCGAATGGTCCGCTCCGCATGGTTGTTAGTTGGTTCCACCCCCTTCCTGCGGACGAATGTCCACAGCGACTCCTCGAACCGCAACAAATTGGCGCAGAACTTGGCGGTCTTCCCCTCGGGACACGACCGCCCCTTCCGCAACAGGCGGCCGAACCGTCTTTCCAGCGAATGCATCCGGCGGCGCAACTAATCTTCGCCACCCGCCTTCGGCAGCGCGCCCCCGCACCCCTGGCAGGCCTTGGGATAATGATGGATGACATCCTGCAACTGGCCCTGCGAGAATCGGAAGGGCGGATGGTACAGCCGCCCCGGCTAGCCACCGGGCTTCCGCCCTGTAGGCTTCTTCGAACCGGGAGGATTCGCCGAGGGAGGTATGGAGGAACTGCTGGAGTTATTGCCCAGCTTCACTTCGAGGTCCTTGATCCGCTTTTCCGTGCGCTCAACATAGGCCGCAAATTCAGCCTGTAACCTGACACAGTTATCGCACTCAAATTTACCCATGCGCAAAGGGTACCATTATTCACCCTGCAGATGAAGTGCTTTTCCGGTGAACGGTTACTGTTTTTAAAAATACCAATTTTGGCCCAAATCCATACCCGTTCACAGGAGTCGCCTGTAAGGTGACAAAGCCCTGAAATCATCCATCAGTCATCACCCTGGATTCCGCTATGCCAACCTGCCTAAGCACGCAGCCTGCCGCTGCTGCACCAGACAAAAAGGCACCCTCAACTCGCCCATCGCCAAGCCAGTCGCCACACACCACCAAACCCACTGTTGGGTCGAACAGTGCGCGCCTGTCTGCCAGGTCAGCCCCCTGGCTAAATTTCCAACGATGCGCCTGCAGGTTTGTCACTGGCGGCAGCCGCATTTGCGTGGCCATCGCAAAAGCATCGAGCATTTGGCTGCATATAGCCTCAGGGGTCTCTTCCAGGTGCGCGTTAGACCAGTCCGAGCTAGCGTGAAGCACCCAGCAATCGGGCCTGGCAGGTCTGCCCGGTTTGGAACTATTTCTCGACACCCACGCCAACAGCGAATCAGCCACAAACGCTGCATCCCAAGGCACCGGAAGTCGGCTTTCAAATGCCACCAGCAATGCCCAACAGGGGGCCATTGCAATGCTTGCTGCAGTTGCAGCAAACGGATGCGGCGCCAGCAACTCAGTTGCTTGTGGCGCTGGTATCGCTACGACCGAGAAATCAAATCCCGCAAAATTACCACCAGATTCATCTGTCAAATTCCACCCTGCCCCATCCTGACAAACCCGGCTAATTCTGCTTGGCTGGTTTACAGAAATGTCCGCAGCCAACAAATGTTTTGCAACTGCCGACATTCCAGGCACCCCAACATACCGTGCTTGCCCTTTGCAAACCGTCGCCTGCCCCCCTTGAAGATTCACTACCAGTCCGCCCCACTCTGCCACCACGCCGTTTTCCTTCCATGCAGATACAAATCTGGAAAAATTGGCATCCCTCGCGGTAAAAAACTGCGCCCCGTGGTCGAACGACAGGGCGCTATCAACCTGCCGAGTTGCCAGCCGCCCGCCCACTCCGCGACTTTTGTCAAAAACAGTCACAGCGAATCCATGGTCTGAAAGAACCCGTGCGCACACCAGACCAGATAACCCAGCTCCAATCACCGCAACCTTGCACCGCACGCCCCGCCAAGGCCGGGTGGTCCGAGCGAGATACAGATCCGGGTCAAGCCGATGGACATGGTCTTCAGTTGGTCGGGTGCGCACGGTGCCAAAGATCGAACTTGCAGGAGCGTGCGGCCGATCAAATTGGCCAAGGCACCAAAGTAGGCCTCCATACGAGGCCGGGTCGCTGCCATCGAGCGCGTACCGATGGTTGAGATCAATCATCAGTCGTAGGGCATCGGCGGCTGTGGGCGTCCATTTCAGCAGCGCTTTGCCCCAAGTCATCCGCACATTGTTGTGCAATTCACCCTGCATGAGCAGTGACTTTTGGGCCGCGTCCCACAGGATATCACCCGTTTGCCCCCTCGCAAGACTCTCCCAATCGAGTAGCGCTGGCCGGGTATCGTTTTCGTGTTGTTTTAAAGTTTCAATTGCCCATTTTGGTATCGCTGAGATATTCTCATGATTAGGCTTATAGTGGCAGAACACATAAGCCAACTCTCGCCACACCAGTAATTCATCCAGGTACTTTTCAGCGCCCGGCCCTCGCATGGCAGCAGCTTCGCGTGCAATCCGCATAGGCGATACCATGCCATAGTGTAAATAAGCAGACATCCGGCTCACACCATCGCGCAAGGCATTGTTGCGTTCGGCAGCATAATTTTTCAGCCCTTTCGCCTTGAATGCCTCCCAGCGGTCGTAACCCCAACTTGAACCGCCTGGCGTATGCGGCACCGGGCCAACCATATGATCTATGTCGCACTCGGCAATAAGCGCGCGAAGATCCGCCGTCGCCAGGTCAACAGTTTCAATAGATAGGTCTGCTACTGCAAATTGAACGGGCAAGGCATGCTGTTCCGGCCATGGCCTGGTCAGTCTTTTTTCCAGAAGCTCCCGAGTGGCATCGCGAAAAGCAAAAGCCCGGTCGTAGGCTTTGCCAACCAACTGCATCGGCACCACACAGGCGGTATCCACCACCCACACCGGAGTCGCCCCTCTTTGGCTTAGCTTCGCCAACCCCTCCCTAACCGGCGCAGTGGGAAAATCTTCCGTTACAACCAGTGCTGCAGATTGAAAAAGCCTCTGAAGGTAAGACCCTGTGTGACCCCGCCGCTCCAGATGCACAGCAGAGCATATTCCCTTTTTGGCCAGTTCTAAATGAACTTCCCTTGCTCCCTGAAGAATAAAAGTATGATGCCGGTCATTGGCAAATCGGCTTCCCTCAGACAGCTCCTGATAAACCAGTACCGGCAGTTTCAACTGCCCGGCAGTTAAAATCGCAACATCCAAAGCAGGGTTCTCATGCGCCCTGATAGCATGGCCCATCCAATACAGTACAAATCGGCCCGCGGGGTTGGTTGCACAGTCGAACCTAACTTGCAAACGCTCTGCCAAATGTTCTGGTAACTTTGCTCCAAGCATTGCCAGCTCATTATTTTTAGTGGACACAACTTTTCCTCAATTCGAACAACCAATCATTTTTTGAACAAACCCAACTTATAACTTCTTAAACCCACAATAACACTAATAGGTGACCTGAAAAATCGACCACAACGCAGCAGCCAAGCAAAATTTTTCGTAACCCTTCAGCCGATTTCCGTGGATGAGTGTGAATATGGGCGTGGATTGGTTGTCTGAAAAATGCTTCAGCTGCTGTTGCAAAATGGATTCGGCCATGCAGAAGTTGTTCCATGCCAAGCATGGAAGTCGAGCTAACCCGTGATTCGGTTCTCAAGCAGGTCGGCCCTTGTTTTTTGGAGATGGATGCCCGGGCCTTCGTAGAACTTGGTTCAGAGGCCGCCATCTTTGCGATCCTGACCCTGGCCAAGCGGGTCGCCGAATTGACCGGTTTGGTCTGGCAAGGCGGATCCGTCCGCGCCATCGGGCCAGACGGCTACTTTCATTAAGCCAAAAACCAAGGGCCGGCGTAAGAAGCCCGGCGCCCGGCCTGGACACCCCGGTTCCCATCGGGAAACACCCAAGCTAGACAAAACCGTGCCGCACAGCCTGGAACGCTGTCCTGATTGTTCCGGCAGCGTGTCGAAATGCAATTCAAGTCGTTCCCGGATCATCGAGGACCTCCAGGAGGATTCCAAGCCATCGGTCACCGAGCATGTGCTCTCCCGGTACTGGTGTTCGCACTGCCGGAAAAAGGTGGAGCCGGTGGTGGAGGACGCTCTGCCGGACAGCCAGATCGGGCACCGGGCCATCTGCCTTGCGGGGATGATGCATTACCTGCAGGGCACGACGCTGAGCCAGATTCTGGATGTCTACAACTACCACCTGCATTTCCCGGTGACGGAAGGGGGACTTGTCCAGGCATGGCACCGCATAGGCGAGATCTTCCGGCCCTGGTACGACGGCTTCCTAAACAGTTACGGCGACGGCAGTGAGAGGGGAGCACAGACCCAGTCTGTGCTGATGACCATCATGTGCACCCTCAAGATGTGCGGACACAACCCCGTGCAAATCCTGGTGGACGCCTTGAAATCGTATGTCCGCTCAGGAAAACTGCCGCCTTTGCCGACAAAAATCACGGCAAACGGCTGAAGGTTTACGAAATAGTAAGCTTCAAGCACTGCATTTCCGAAAGAAACCTGTCCATTTTGAGGGGCAAGATTCTCAAAGAGGGATTGGTTTAATCAGTTTGAAGCTTTCCGCCATGGTAGGTGCCCCTTCTGGGCATGATATCCCCAGAATATCCGGGGTTATCCATTGCACATAAAAGCTTTTTGTTCGGCGTTTTTATGCCAGAATTGTTATGTAAGTATGGATCTTGCTCTGGCAGCCATCCCTGCCCCCTGGGGGGGCAGGCAACCAGACCAATGACCATTCCCTTTACCCCACTGGATCAGAGCAGCTTGAGGTGGCCGGTGATCGCGTCAATTTTGGCAACCTCGTCCGGGCCGATGGCGAGGCAGGTCCGGGTCGGCTCTTTGAACTCGGTTTTGCCGCTGTCGGTGATGAGGTGAACCTCCAGCCCGGCGGCCTTGGCCTGCCCATACAACGCCATCAGGTCAGACTCGCTGTCCACCCGGAGGCAGATCTTGGCAAAGCTGGATTTCATCCAGTGCGCCTGGGCCGGAGTCAGGTCCAGGCGTCCCTTGCCCGCCTGACGGGCCAGAAAAGCAATGCTGGCATGGGCCCCCTGGGCTATCATTTTGCCCTTCCGCATCGGAGGGTCGGTGTCTGTCCTCATGACGATGACCTGCTTGGTATTCATGGTGGTCTTTCTCGACAATGCCTTGTTCTGGAACAGTCCTGCCAAAGTTTCAGGCCAACGCATGCTGGTCCTGACGAGATGCGCGGCAAAAGTTTCCTGCCGGGGCATCTTGTAAATCATAGATGGCAAACGGCTGCGCGTCTGTGAGGGCGGGGGACGGCTTGTTCTCTGGTGGTTTGGCTGGTTGCAGATATCTGGCCGAGGCGCACTTCGGGCAAAGTGGCCTGGTCATCCTCTCTGGATCGTACCATCGAACGCACCGGGACAACCGAGTATCCGCTTGGGCTCATTTGGCCCAGCCGGTTGCATCGATCCGTTTCAGTTCACTGTCGATGTCAGCCCCTTCAAAATAGGATAACCAGCCCCGGCAACGGACGGTCTGGCCGGGTTCGCAATCGGGAAACTGTGGGTCGGCATGGAGGCAAGGGCAGGGGGCATTGCCCCAGGCCCTCTGGGTGGGTTCCCAGCCAATGATCACCCAGCGGTCCAGTTTTTCGTGCCGGGCCACCGCATAGGGCGGGCGGAAGAGCTTGTTGTTGTTGTTCTGGGCCGTGAAACCGGGTGCGCCCTTCAGCATCACACAGTTCTGCACCCGCAGGCCGGTCAGCCGGGACGGGGTGCCATTCTTCAGCCACAGTTCCATCCGCACGGCACCGGGTTCAGGCTTCACCTTAGCGCCAAAAACAATGCCATTGGGCAGAGGCCGTTCGATATCCAGGGCCCCACCCTCCAGGCGGCGCCATTCCAGCCGGGGCAGGGTGACCTTTTTCAGGTCCCACAGGGTGGGCACATGGGTGTGTGCCAGGTAAATGAGCCCCAGGTTGGAGAAAACTGCTTCGGGTATATCGGCCACCACATAGCCGGGGGCTCCATCCGCATCCCAGGGCGTGAATACGCTCACCTTGGTTTCGCGCTGTGGGTTGACCGCACCATCGAGAAAGCCAATTCGCGGATGCCGCCCACCGGGATAAGGCAGCACCAGCAGGGGGGCACCTGGGGGCCGGGCGGGATATTTTTTTCCTTCCAGTCCGAACCGTTGCAACGCTGCCTGGATTTCCCCGGGGGAAAGGCCGGTGACCTCCCCTATTTCCACCAGGGTGTAGCGGTGGTGCAGCGCCATGTTCTCCAGCCAGAACCTGAGGTCGTTGTCGGTTGACGGCTTGCGGGCCTCGGTGGCAGGGTTGGGCTGGGCACCCTGAGCTGCCAGGGTGTGGTCAGAGAGCAGGGTCAAACCACAGGCAAACAGGAAAAAACGCATGAAATGGTCCCGCATGGGTGGGTGTTGTCAGCAATAATCATCGGTGTTTGCAGCGGGGTGTGCAATCTTGAAATACTACATCCACAAGGCTGCCTCTATGGCCAGACCGGGACCAAAACCCAGCATCACACAGGGCAACCCGGCGCCACGGGCCATCATGCGCCGGGCGATAAAGACTAGCGTGGGAGAAGACATATTCCCGTAATCGCGCAGCACCTCACGCGAATCGGCCAGCGCCCCCCGTTCCATCCCCAAGGCATTTTCGGTGGCATCCAGAATGCGCGGACCACCCGGGTGTACTGCCCACGAGCGAATATCCGTCCGTTTCAGGCCCTGTCTGGCCAGCCAGCCATCCACCCATGGCCCCAGGTTTTCCTCGATTTTGCGGGGCACCTCTTTGGAAAGGGACATTTCAAAGCCATGATCACCGATCACCCACCCCATGCTGCCGCCTGTGCCCGGCAGCACCTGACTGCCACTGGCGACCAGACGCCAGCCAGCTTCCTTGCCCTGCCGATCCAGACCCCGGCAAGCCAGGGCCGCCGCACCATCCGCGAACAGCGCGTTGGCCACCAACCGGCCCGGATTCCAGGTAAAAGAGCAGTGGAGGCTGCATAGCTCGACAGCGCACACCAGCACACGCGCCGCCGATTCCGCACTCACCAGACCCCGGGCCACGCGCAAACCATTCAGGGCTCCATGGCAGCCCATAAAACCAACCAGGGTGCGTTCCACCCCGCGATCCAGTCCCAAACCATCGATCAGTGCCAGATCAACCCCTGGCGCAGCAAAGCCGGTGCAAGAAACCATGACCAGATGGGTGACCTGCGCAGGCTCCCAGCCCGCCTCGGCCAGTGCTTCGCGGCAGCAGGTCACCGCCAGGGTTGGCGCATCGCGCTGGTAGTAGCCCATGCGTGTGGCCACACTGGGCCCGGCCCAGGTTTTTCGCTGGTCGTCTGGCAATGCTGCCCGGGGGCCGGTCACCAGAGAATGGATATCGTCATCCCCCAGCGTGTTGTACCGTCGGGTGATCCCGGATTTTTCAAACAGCCCCGGCAACCAGGTGTCCTGCCCGGCATCGGGCATCAGCACCAAACGGGCGGTGGCGATCGATCGGGCCACATCGTAGCAATGTTTCGGCACCGTGGTGCCTATTCCTTCAACCAGCAAATCCATCAGATTCCTCCACCTGCCGAGCCTGATGGCCGGGTGATTCCATTCGCCAGCCCTGACCTCGGCCCGTCATCCATGCCACTGGTCGGGCGCACCACGGCATCCACTGCAAAACCCGAACAGCCGTGCCAACCAGTCCCGGGCTTCGGAGCAGGCTGGCAGACAGCCTGCAGGCCATCCGGCCGGGTTGAGCCCGCCGCCCCGGGTTCACCAGTGAACCCGTTTGCCGACCCAGCGCGCGGGCCAGCAGAACCGGTAACGCAGCCCGGGCCCCAGCCAGTGCCCAGCCCATTCCCTCACCCGTGAAAGGTTCAATGTATCCGCTGGCATCACCCACAGCTGCAAAATGAGGTGCGACGGTTGTTTTTTGGCTGCGGGTAAGCCGGGGTGTGCCACGCCAGCGCGCGTCGCGCAAGCCTTCTGGTTCAGTCCAGCCTGCTTGCGACAGCACCGAGCCAGCCAGGGCTCCCAGACTGCCTGATTGCCGCACCGTTTCCGCATCACAGGCCATGGCCAGATCGAGGCGCCCATCTTCCAGCCGTACCAGGCCTACATAACCACCTTTGCCGCAGGCCATATGGATCAGGCCAGGGGCAAACCTGGCGGCGGCCCCGCTACCCAGAACCACCCCGGCACCAATGAGCGACCCTGTGGCCACCACTGGCTGCTCATTGGTGACACTGGCCAACAGAGTCGAGTTCAGGCCATCCGCTGCCACCACCAGGCGGGTGCGGACCGCGTACTCCCCAACGGAAGAAACCAGCCGAACCATGGCCTGGTCGTGACAGACGCCACTCCAGCGGGCCGTTGTGCCCTGAATCAGAGTGGCTCCCGCATCGCAGGCAGCCAGCGCCAGCGCATGGTCCAGCCGGTGCCGGCTCACCACCATGCCGGCAGGAAAGCGCAATTCGGCGGTGCGGCCGGCCGCGCCCAGGCGCATTCCAAACAAAGGCATGGCCCCGGTTTCCCGCAACAATCGCGCCACACCCGGCACAGGGCTCGATTGCAGCACCCCGATGGCCAGATCATTCAGACAGCAGCCACAAACCTTGTCACGGGGCAATTGGTCCCGTTCCACCAGCAGGGTCCGCACCCCCGCATGGGCGAGGTGCGCAGCGACATAAGAGCCAGCCACGCCGGCTCCCACCACAACAGCATCCCACTGGGCGCCATCGGCGGACATCATGCCCGCACCTGTCGCAGAACCCACATGGCCCGGAAAGAACGCGACACGGTGGCACCTGCCAGCCCGGCGGAGTGGGCTAGCCTTTCGGCTTCCTGCCAGCTGAAGGCGGCCCGCACCGAGGCGGGGCCATCGTGGCGGACCATGGGGGAACGCGACAAAAGGTACGAGCCCAGCGTCACCAGGGCGAGGTTCAGCCGGCTGCGATCGAGGTCGCTGATGACCAGAGCCCGCTTGGCGATTTTTCCCAATAACCCCAGAAGCAGGATGGCCTGATCGTTGGTGAGGTGGTGCAAAAAGAGCGAACTGGTCACCCAATCGGCTTCGGGCAGGTTCGTCGGGGTGGCCAGGGCATCGGCCACCGCCAGGTGAATACCAGGGGCTGTTGGATACCCCTCTGCCAATCGGGCGGGCACACCGGCGCGGTGACAAGCCTCCAGCGCGTGGTCCAGTGCGCCCCCTGAGCGGTCCACCGCCAAAATCCGCAAGTCCAGGCCCGCCTGCCGGGCCTGGTGGAAGAGATGGATGGGCAGATCGCCCCCACCTGTGGCAATATCGAGCAATTGAATCGGTTCAGTCGGTAATTTTCCAGGTTTCAGGCTGTTTTGCAGGACGCGCCAGACCTTGCCATGCGCCCCCGAAAAACGGTTCAAACGAGCCAGACCGCGCAAGGCTTGATGGTGTTGGTCCAAAGGAATCCCCGGCCGATCCATCCACTCATTGGCAGGGCTACGGTTGGCTTCTGGATGATTAGGGGGATTCCAACGCATGAAAAACACCCCATTCTGAATCATGTTGGCTGGAATGTTGACAAAACTGGTGCAAAAGTTCACTTGGCCCTATCATAGGCATGAGGAAGAATCTGAGGTTTTATGCAGCTACCCACTCTTACCGCCGCAGGCCACACCGAGCAGGGCAAACGGTCGCAGAATGAAGACGCCTACTGCCTGGATTCCGCCAGCGGTGTTTTTGTGGTGGCTGATGGTATGGGTGGTCTTCTGGCGGGGGAAGAGGCCAGCAAGCTGGCGGTGGAATTGCTGCCTGGCATCGTCGCCGAGCGTCTTGCCGCCAAAGATCGGCCCAACGAGGCTGTGGCGATCGCCCTGGAGCGGGTGAGCCAGGTGGTTTTGACGCAGTCCAAATCAGATCCGCGCTTTTCGGGCATGGGCTCCACCGCTCTGGTGGCTCTGGTCCATGGTCCACGGGTGTATGTGGGTAATCTCGGAGATAGCCCGGCCTATCTGGTGCGCGGCGGGCGCACCACCCGTCTCACTCACGATCACACGGTTGCTGAAGAGCTGGTTCGCAAGGGGTTGCTCACTCCGGACCAGGCCAAAGTCCACCCATGGCGCAACCGGCTGTTCAAATACCTGGGCTGTGCCGAAATGCAGGAATTGACGGAAGTTCATGATTTTCCCCAGCGCCCGGGTGACTGGCTGGTGCTGCTCAGTGATGGCGTGGCCAACTTTATCCGCGAAAATGAGTTCGGCCCCTTGCTGGCGGCCCATGCCTCGGTGGATATCGCCGCCCGCGAACTCACCCGCCTGGCGCTGGAGCGCGGTTCGCAAGACAATGTCACTGCTGTGGTATTGGCTTTCCACTGATTCACTGATTGCCTTGCATTTCCATGCCGGTTAAGCTGGGCTGGTCGAGAGTCGGCGAGAGATTTTCCCCCCCGGTACTTTCACGCCCTGCTTTTTCCCCTTCCTCCTACCTCCGGGGAAGTCATGCCCAAGACCACCGCGCCCACCAGGCTGCCTGCCATTTTGTTTGCCCTGATCGTTTGGGCTCTCATGCCTGGCACATGGGGTCAAACTTCATCTGTATGGGGAAACCCGGCGGACGACAGGTTCGAGCGCGAGGTGCGCCCTCTGCTTGCCAGCCACTGCCAGAAATGCCATGGCGACAGGAAACAGCAAGGCGGGCTGCGCCTCGATTCGCGCCAGGCCCTCCTCCAAGGGGGAGACACTGGCCCGGCCGTGGTGCCCGGCAAGCCCGAAGACAGCCTGCTAATCCGCGCGGTGCATCACACCACCGATCTGAAAATGCCCTCCTCGGGCAAGCTTGATCCGGCTGCCATCGCCACCCTTGAGCGCTGGGTGGCTGAGGGGGCTGCCTGGCCAGCGCCGGCACCCAGGCCTGGCGTTGTCAAAGATTCCCGGAAACACTGGTCATTCCAGCCGGTCTCGCACCCCCTGGTGCCTATGGTGGGTGACAAAACCTGGGCCCGGAACAGTCTGGATCATTTCATCCGGGCACGGCTGGAGAAGGCCGGCGTGGCACCTCTGCCACTAGCCGAGGCCGGCGTGCTTTTGCGCCGGGTGACCTTCGATCTCACCGGCCTGCCCCCCACCCCCGCCGAACAGGCCGAATTCGGGCGCGACCCCTCCTACAGCCGGCTGGTGGATCGCCTGTTGGCTTCCAGGGCCTATGGGGAACACTGGGGGCGGCACTGGCTCGACCTGGTGCGCTATGCCGATACCGCCGGGGAAAACTCCGACCACCCCCTGCCACATGCCTGGCGTTATCGCAACTGGGTGATCGATGCCCTCAATGCCGACATGCCCTACGACCGGTTTTTACGCGAGCAGATCGCCGGAGATCTGCTCACTGCGGGGAGTAGTGGCCAAACTTATATCGATCATGTGGTCGCCACCGGCTTTTGGGCCATTGCCCGCCGTTTTGGCCACGATATCGACAAAGACCAGCACCTGACCCTGGAGGACGCCATAGGCACGCTGGGCCAGAGCGTGCTGGGGCTGACCATCGGCTGCGCCCGCTGCCACGACCACAAGTACGACCCGATCAGCGCCCGCGATTATTACGGCCTGTATGGCATTCTGGCCAGCACCACCTTCTCTTCCCCGGGTTGCGAGCCGAAGCAGCAACCCCGTGACCTGGTGCCATTGCTGTCACCGTCCGAAAGGGAAAAGCGTCTTAAGCCACTCGACGCCGAAATCGCCACCCTTGAAGCCAGGCGCAAAGACCTGACCACCCAGCTCGATTCCCTGGCCAGGGCCGGCCGGGACAAATCAAGCAGGTCTCTCCAGACAATTGGTGCTGGCAAGGTAGCCGAAGGCGCCACAGTTCCTCTGACAGGCCAGAACCTCCAGGCGCTCCCGGTGAAAATAGGTGAGTCGCTGGTCCTCACCATTCTGCCCAACGGCAACCACGGTGCCGACACCACACGCGTCGAAATGGTCATTGAGGAAGTCAGGCCCGATGGCAATGCCGGACGCGTCTGGTCATTGACTGACCTGCTGAAAGATTTCCACGCCGCCAACCCGCATTCTGACAGCCTCGGCAACGCCGATGTCTGGTTCCTGTTGGCCAATAAGGACGGTGCCCGCCTGCTGCCAGAAAAAGCCGGCAATATCAGTAATAAACCCGAACTGCTCGCCTGGCGGCTCACTGACAACCCCTCAGTGCTGGTCAACACCTCCAGTCAGCCTGTCAGCGCCTGGACCACCCTGCCCGCCAAAAGCATTTTTGTGCATCCCGGCCCGGATAGCCCCGTGGCCATCGGCTGGCGTAGCCCAGTCTCGGGCACGGTGCGTGTACGGGGTCTGGTGAACGATGCCCACCCTGCCACGCTCGATGGTGTGAGCTGGCGACTCGATCACCAGGGCTCACCCCAATGGGGGGCTGGCCTGCTCGCGCAGGCGGGCACCTCCAGATCGCTGGCCACCCTTGATGCGCACCTCGGAGAACTGCGCGCCGAAAAAAGCCGGGTGCCGGTCGCCTTTGCCGTCGCTGAGGGAAAACCCGCTGACACCCGGCTGCATCTGCGAGGCGACCCCGAAAAACCCGGTGACACGATTCCCCGCAAAAATCTGGACATTCTGGGGGGGCAAACGCTGGCAAATGGTCAGTCGAGTGGCAGGCTCGAGTTGGCCAACTGGCTCACCGCGCCAAACAACCCGCTCACCGCCCGGGTGATGGTCAACCGGGTATGGCAATGGCACATGGGCCGGGGTATTGTGGCTACGCCCAGTGATTTTGGCACCCGCGGCACCCCACCCAGTCATCCCGAATTGCTTGATCATCTGGCTGGTGAGTTCATCCGTTCGGGGTATAGCCTGAAGGAGCTGCACCGGCTGGTGGTGCAAAGTGCCACCTACCGCCAACAGGCTGTGGCGGACGATGCCACCGGCCTGTTCCGTGGCCATATGCGTCGCCGGCTCACCGCGGAGGAGATCCGTGACAGCCTGCTGGCCGCCTCGGGTGAGGCCGATGCCAGCCCCGCCCAGGCCCACCCCTTTCCCCAGGAGGCGACCTGGAGTTTCAGCCAGCATGGCCCCTTCGCGGCCGAGTATCCCAACAACAGGCGGGCTGTCTACCAGATGCAGAAGCGCAACCGGCGCGACCGCTTTCTGGCTCTCTTCGATGGTGCTGACCCCAACACCACCACCGCCAGCCGCGAGGCCACCACCGTCCCGACTCAGGCACTATTCTTCCTCAATGATCCATTCGTGCAGGCGCGGGTCATGGCCCTGGAGAAGAGGCTGGCTCCCTTGCCCGGCAACAAAGCCCGACTCGACATGGCCTGTCGTCTGCTGTTTGGCCGACCTCCCAGCGAACCCGATCGCCAGGAGATGGAGATATTTTTAGCAGGATATCCGGCAGCGGATGGTGCCAGTGGTTCAGCGTGGGCTGGCTGGCTGGGTGTGATGATGGCTTCGAGCGAGGTGCTGTATGTGGACTGATCAAGGCGCCACCCGGCGGCAGATTTTGCGAAGCGCCGTCATGGCCAGCCCGCTGGTTGCGGGCATTATGCAGCCCATGCTGGCCAGAGGGTCGGGAAATGCCCCGGATGCCCTGGCGCCCCATGCGCCCCACTTTACCCCCAAAGCCAAACGGGTGATTTTTTTGTTCATGACCGGGGGCGTGTCTCATGTTGACACTTTCGATCCCAAGCCCAAACTCACCACCGATGTGGGCAAGGAGGTCAAGTTTGATCATCCCGAGATCAAGGACCGTCCTGGCTATGAGCGCATTTTCCTGAAGAAACCCCAGTGGGCTTTCCGTCCCGATCCAAAAAGCGGCCTGCCGGTCAGTGACCTTTTCCCCCATGTGCGCGGCTGCATGAGCGACATTGCCCTCATCCGTTCCATGCACACCGATCATTCCAACCACTACAACGCCACGCTGGGGATGCATACCGGTTCGTTTGCCTTCACCCGGCCCAGTCTGGGGGCCTGGGTGAGTTATGGGTTAGGCACCGAAAATGCCAATCTGCCCTCCTTTGTGGTCATTGCTCCTGCACAGACCTACGCCGGCACCCAGGTTTATGCCAGCGACTTCCTGCCTGGGGCGCACCAGGGAACTTTGGTGGTGCCTGGTGCCGAACCGGTGGCCAATGTGCGTCCCGCCCTGCCGGCCAATCGGCAGCAGGCACAATTGCGGGCCCTGGAGCGGCTGGATCGTCGTCACCTCGGCAATCGGGATGGCGACCCGGCGCTGGCCGCGCGCCTGCGCTCGTTCCAGACCGCATTCGGTATGCAGATGGCTGTGCCCGATGCCTTCGACCTGACCCGTGAAACCGATGCCACCCTGGCCCTGTATGGCATGGCCCGTGGCCAGACCACAGGCTTTGGCTGGCAATGTCTGGCGGCCCGCCGGCTGGTAGAGCGCGGCGTGCGTTTTGTGGAACTTGTCGACACCGGTTCATCCGGCAACTGGGATTCACATGGCGACATGATGGACCACGAGCGCCTGGCGAAAAATGTTGATCAGCCAATCGCCGGCCTGCTCCGTGACCTGAAGAATCGCGGCATGCTGGATGATACCCTGGTGGTCTGGACCACCGAGTTTGGTCGCACACCGTTCAACAACACCGCCGATGCCAAGGGTCGCGAACATCATAACTGGGCCTTCAGCTCCTGGCTGGCTGGTGCCGGCGTGCGGGGTGGCACCGCCTACGGTGCCACCGATGAGCATGGCATGCGCGCCAGCGAAAAGAAGGTCCATGTGCACGACTTCCACGCCACCATTTTGCACCTGATGGGCTTCGATCACGAAAAACTTACCTACCGCCATGGCGGTCGTGATTACAGGCTCACCGATGTGCGGGGTGAGGTGGCGCGGGGAGTGCTGGCATGAATTGGAGCACCTGTTTATCGGCTCTGGCGGCATTTATCTTCACCGGGGTTTTGGCAATGGCCGGACCGGCGGAGGAGCACTTTGAAAACCTGGTGCGGCCACTCCTGGCGCAGCAGTGTCAAAAGTGTCATGGAGAGAAAAAGCAGCAGGGTGGGCTGCGTCTCGACAGTCGCCAGGCCATCCTCAAGGGCGGTGACAATGGTCCGGCTGTGGTTCCCGGCGAACCCGGGTCGAGCCTGCTGATCCGCGCGGTGAGCCACAGCACAGAACTGAAAATGCCGGCGGCAAAAAAACTCCCACCTGAACAGATCGTCGCCCTGGAGCGTTGGGTGCGCGACGGGGCAGCCTGGCCCGGTGACGGCCCGCCCAAGGCCGCTTTCGACTCCGCCAGCATTGCCAAAACCCTCTGGTCATTGCGGCCGGTCCAGCCTGGAGCGCCCCCGGCTGTGAAAAACGGCGCCTGGTCGAAAACTGGCCTCGACCGTTTCATTCTTGCCCGGCTGGAAAAAGAAGGCCTCGCCCCGGTGTCTGATGCCGACAGGCGCACCCTCCTGCGCCGGGCCACCCTCGATCTGACCGGCTTGCCCCCCACGGTCGATGAAATCCGTTTGTTTCTGGCCGATACCGGGCCGGAAGCTTTCGCGAAAGTGATCGACCGGCTGCTGGCCAGCCCCCGGTATGGCGAGCGCTGGGGCCGTCATTGGCTGGATGTGGCCCGTTATGCCGACACTGCCGGCGATGGCGCCGACTACCCCACTCCCGAAGCCTATCGCTACCGTGACTGGGTGATCGACGCGGTGCAGTCCGATATGCCCTATGACCGGTTCCTGCGGGAGCAGATCGCTGGTGACCTGATTCCCGGACGCACCGGCAACGATTATGCGCAAGGCGTGATTGCCACAGGTTTTCTGGCTGTGGGAAAAAGGTATGGCTACGCCCCCAATCCTGATTTTCAGCATCTGGACATCGCTGATGTCATCGAAACGGTTGGTCGGTCGGTCCTCGGTTTGGGTCTGGGGTGCGCCCGCTGCCACGATCACAAGTACGACCCGGTCAGTGCTGCCGATTATTACGCGCTGTATGGGATCATCCAGAGTACCCGGATCGCCTTCCCCGGCGGTGAGGAGATGAAGCGCCCAGTCAACCTGGCCCCGCTGGTCCCACCCGCCGAGGCCAGACGCCTGGAGGGGGAGCAGGCCCTGGCTCTGGCCGCGGCCCGCGCGGACCTGAACAGCTTGCAAGATGAGCGAAGCCGTCTGGATGGCAGCGAATGGGCCGGTGGCCCGGATCTGGCCTTCGAGGGCCAGACCGTGGGCAAGGCGCCTGGCAAACCCTGGCTGGCCATGGGTGCCAACACCGTCCTGGCAGAGGCGCAAAGCCCTTTCCGGCATGTCCACCCGGCTGGCAAACAGGGAGTGCGCATGGCCGCCAGTCAGACCAACGACGGCATCCGCATGGCGTTGCCCCGCGCGGTCCGCAAACAGCCTGGCGGCAAAATCCACCTGACTATCGACTTCCGCACTCTTGCCGAGCCCAAAGAGCCGGGAGCCTGCCGCTTTTATTTTGGCCGGGGTGTCATCGGCTCCACCGCTATCGATTTCTCGCTTTCCGCCCGGCAGTTTGCCATCCGCCAGGCCGAAGGCTGGAAAGTGATCCGCACCATTGAGCCTGGTGTCTGGCATACCCTCAGCCTCGCCCTGGATCCTGACAAGGGATCCCTGGAAGGGGTGGTTGGCAAGCCTGGCGATCTTGCCCCCGTTGTCGGCAAGATACTTCCCAACTGGGATGGGGTAATCGACACATTCATCTGCGACGGCCTGGGGCACCTGCCCGGCAAGGTCTGCACGCACGATCTCGACAATCTGGGCATTTCCACACGGGCGTTCGGTTCGCCGGGTGGCGGGCCGGTTGTGCCTTCCCCCGTGCCGGCTGATGCCGCCGCGCGTCTCGGCCAGGTCGATGCCCAGCTCGGTCCGGCAAAAAAGAAGGCCGATGACCTGGCCGCCCGCAAACCATTCGCGCAGGCTTATGCCGTGGCCGAGGGCACCCCGGCCAATGCCCGCATCCAGTTGCGGGGCGAACCCGACAAGCTGGGCGATGAGGTGCCACGCCGGTTTCTGGAGGTGCTGGGAGGCGGGAAGGTGGCCGAAGGCAGCGGTCGACGGGATCTGGCCCAATGGCTCACCAGCCCGGCCAATCCGCTCACCGCGCGGGTGATGGCCAACCGTATCTGGCAATGGCATTTTGGTCAGGGCCTGGTGGCTACGGCCAGCGATTTTGGTATCCGGGGTGAGCAGCCCAGCCATCCTGGTTTGCTCGATTGGCTAACGGCACAGTTCATCCGTTCTGGATGGTCCCTGAAGGCCATGCACCGACTGATCATGCTCTCGCGCGTCTACCAGTTGGGCAGCGACCCGTCAGTGGACCAACAGGCCAACGATCCGGGCAACCGGTTACTGGGCCACTTTCAGCGCCGTTCGCTCGATGCCGAAACCCTGCGGGACCAGATGCTGTTTGTCGCCGGTTCTCTCGATCTGACCCGTCCCGGCCGGCATCCGTTTCCCCCCGAGGAAACCTGGGGTTATACCATCCACAATCCTTTTTATGCCGTGTACGAATCCAGCCATCGCTCGTTGTTTCTGATGATCCAGCGCAATCGTCGTCACCCTTATCTGGCATTGTTCGACGCCGCCGATCCCAATTTGTCGAGTGCCGGCCGGTTGCCCACCATCACGCCCACCCAGGCTCTTTTCCTCATGAACAGCCCGCTGGTGCATCAGCAATCGGCTGCCTTTGCCAAACGGTTGTTGGCCTCGCCTGGCGATAACCTGGCGCGAGTGCGACTGGGGATGGAAATGACCTCGGGGCATTTGCCGGATGCCGCCGGTGAACACGAAGCCCTGTCGTTTCTGGCTCAATCCCGCCAGAAATTACCGGCCCAGGCAACTGCCCCCGATCAGGCGGAACAGCAAGCCTGGGCTGCCCTGTGCCGGGTATTGCTGATCAGCAACCCTGCCATGCACCTGGAGTGATAGCCATGCCGACATCCTCACGCCGGGAGTGGCTCCGGCAAACTTCCGGCGGCTTCGGGGCCCTGGCCCTGGCGGGCCTGTTGGCCGACCAGGCCAGGGCTGATGACCCACTCGCAAGCCGGCCCGGGCATTTTCCGGCCAAGGCCGATCGGGTGATTTTTTTGTATTCCACTGGCGGCGTGTCCCAAGTCGATACTTTCGATCCCAAGCCGGTGTTGCAGGCCCGTCATGGGCAGACTATCACCGCCAGTCGCTGGCTCAACAAGCCAGGCAAGTTCGATCGCTACCTCATCAAGTCGCGTTTCCAGTTTCAGAAGCGGGGCCAGGCTGGCATCCCCACCAGTGATCTGTTCCCCAGACTGGGTGGGGTAGTCGATGACATGTGCATGCTCAACGCCATGTTTTGCGAGAGTGATGGGCACGACAAAGGTACCCTGGCGGCGCACACCGGGTCAGCACAGTTTGCCAGGCCCAGTGTGGGATCCTGGGTGAGCTATGGCCTGGGCACACCCAATCGCAATCTGCCCTCTTTTATGGTGCTGGCGCCCGTGGCACCCTATACCGGGGCGCAGGCCTGGGGTGCGGACTTTTTGCCAGGCTGCCATCAGGGCACGCAGGTGATTCCGGGTGCCGACCCGTTGCCGCATGTGAAAAGACCGCCGGGGCCATCCTTGCAAGAGATGGAACTGGGCTTACTGGCCCGCCTGAACCGGACCCATCAGGAACAACATGCCGCTGACCAGGCTCTCGAGGCGCGCATCCGCTCTTTTGAGACCGCCTTTGGCATGCAGGCGGCCGCACCCGAGGCATTTGATCTCACCCGCGAGAGTGCAGAAACTCTGAAACTCTATGGCATCGAAGCCGGCACCAATCAGGGATTTGGCTGGCAGTGCCTGGTGGCGCGGCGGCTGGCGGAACGCGGCGTGCGCTTTCTCGAGCTGATCGATGTGGGCTCCAGCGCCAATTGGGATTCGCATGGCGACATGGCCGATCATATCCCGTTGGCAAAAAAGATCGACCAGCCGATCGCCGCTCTCATCACCGATCTGAAACGGCGGGGCATGCTCGACCGCACTCTGGTGGTCTGGACAACCGAATTTGGCCGCACCTCCTTCAACGCCACCAAGGACCATCCTGGCCGGGAGCATCACAACCTGGTCTACAGCTCCTGGATGGCAGGTGGCGGGGTGAAAGGTGGCATGGTGTATGGCAAGTCTGATGAGCTGGGCATTTTGCCGGCGGAGGGGCGGGTCCACACCCACGATTTGCATGCCACCATGCTGCACCTGCTGGGGCTCGATCACGAAAGGCTTACCTACCGTCATGCGGGGCGGGATTTCCGGCTCACGGATGTTGCGGGCGAGGTGATTCGGTCCATTCTAGTCTGATTCAAGCTGCTCATTGATAGAAATCTGCCGGGCAACACCACCCCTGGCGGGAAGATTTGAAAGGAGCTGGATATGCGTCTCCTCACTGTGGACGAGAATGAACTGAGTGGGTGGCTTGGTGCTATTGCCGGGGGCTCCCATCAGGCAGAAAACGCGCTGATGGAGTCTATCCTGCCTTGGCTGGGGCTGATGGCGGGGCGTATGTTGCGCCGCTTTCCCACTGTCAAGGAGTGGGTGGAAGTGGACGATATTTCCCAGGATGCCGCTATGCGGCTGCTACGCGCCCTGCGGACCATGAAAGAAATCACCCCCGGACATTTCGAGGTGCTGGCACTCACTCAGGTACGGCGGCAGTTGTACGACCAGGCGCGCCAGGTAACCCGCAAGGTGAAGGGCAATTCTGCCGGTATGAACAAGGTGGTCCTGGGCGACAGCTCCGTGGATTACTCAGACAAGGCCGAGCAGTCCACCACCCCCGAGATGCTCGATCGCTGGGCCTCTCTCCACGACCTGTTGGAAAAATTGCCGGTGCGCGAACGAGAGGCATTTTCACTCAGCTATTACCACAACTGGTCCACCACGCAGATCGGTGAGCTGTTCCAGGTAGATGGGCGCACTGTGCGCCGCTGGTATCAAACCGCCTGCGATTCCTTGCGTGAAATCCTGGGCGAGGATCCGCCGGTGAATTAGTCCGGTCCGAGACTTCCTGGCCCCAATGAGGGAAAGGATCAGTGATGGCGCTCCACCATCCAGAACCCAGGGTTCCTGAAGCATGAGGTGCAAACCTGACAGGTTGCCAAACCACCTGCTGGTTATTTGTCAAGGAATCTGTTTCCGTCAACAGTACCGATGGATTATTCCATGCAGTGTTTCGGTGTATCATGGTGATACCCTCCAGGAAGCCTATTTATCTTGAAAAAGTAGGAGTCATATTGATGAATCGCAATGCTTTAAGATTTTGTGTTGTGGCCTGCCTGATGCTGGTGGGGTTGTCACATCCTGCGTGGAGCCAGGCCCCGGATGAAAAGCCCAGGAAGCTGAAAAACAGCATCGGGATGGAGTTTGCCAGCATCCCTGCAGGGAAGTTCTTGATGGGTAGCCCTGCGACCGAGAAGGAACGAAGTCAGGATGAAACGCAGCACGAGGTGACGCTGACGCAAGGCTTCCGAATGGGAGTCCATGAAGTAACGCAGGCTCAGTACGGGCAGGTGATGGGCAAGAACCCGAGCTATTTCAAGGGTGCCACGCTGCCGGTGGAGACGGTGAGCTATGACGAGGCATTGGCATTCTGTAAGAAGTTGTCTGATCTGCCAGCCGAGAAAGCGGCGGGTCGCAAGTACCGTTTACCTACCGAGGCCGAATGGGAATATTGTTGTCGTGCCGGGACCAGCACGCCTTTTCACTTTGGCAATGAATTGAACGGCACGCAGGCGAACTGCGATGGGACCTTTCCCTACGGTACCACCAAACAAGGCCCGTACCTTAAAAAAACCAGCCCGGTGGGCAGTTACCCCCCCAACGCCTGGGGCCTTTACGACATGCATGGGAATGTCTGTGAGTGGTGCCAGGATTGGTATGGTGACTATCCTAAAGAGTCAATAAAAGATCCTCAAGGGTGCATTGGTGGCGAGCTCCGCGTTCTGCGAGGGGGTTACTGGGCCTTCAATGCCAGGGACTGCCGGGCTGCCTGTCGCTACTGGGGCTCGCCTGTCAACCACAAACTCCTGGGCGGTATTCGGTTGCTTCTGCCCCAATGACTTCCTTTAATATAATTTTATTGCTATGTTTATGTTTGTATTCGATTTTTGATTTTGGGGCGTGACAGGGTGCTTGAGTGCAACACCTGGCTAGTTGGTGCAACGCCACGCTTTCTGGGTTACTATCCAGCAGCTCCAAAAAAGGGCATACTGAACTGCATTACCAAAGTGGCAGCGTTTGGCCCTTGGTGGCACAACAGCTCAACGCAAGAAGCCAATTGATCTTCAACCAGTGGGAGTCATGTCGATG